>NZ_JAKVPY010000028.1:0-59515 GCF_022487945.1 Halomonas flagellata | reverse complement strand
CGTGGGCGAACAGCCCCTTGCGGGTCAGGTAGGCGGTGGCGCGCACCCGGGCGATCTTGGTCGGGGTGCGGAACAGGGTGTGGGCGACCTGGCAGGCGATCATGTTGACCTCGTCGGCGCTGGTCACCGCGATCAGCATGTCGGCGTCCTCGCAGCCGGCCTGGCGCAGCACCATGGGGTAGGAGCCGCGGCCCACCACGGTGCGGATGTCGAGCCGGGTGTGCAGCTCGCGCAGCCGCTCGCCATCGGTGTCCACCACCGTGATGTCGTTCTCCTCGCGGGCCAGGTGTTCGGCCAGGGTGCCGCCGACCTGGCCGGCGCCGAGAATGATGATCTTCATGGCTTGTCGTTATTCCACACGGGGGTCGAGCGGCGTCCCTTGTGCGCCGCAACAGGGAGTCAGCATAAACCAGGCGCCACCCGGCGAACAGGTCCGGCCTTGGCACGGGGGTCAGTCGAGGGTGAAGCCGATCTTGAGCGTGACCTGCCAGTGGGCAACGCGACCGTGCTCGATATGCCCCCGGGTGTCGGTGACCTCGAACCAGCGCATGCCGTGAAGGCTCTCCGAGGCCTTGGCAATGGCACTGTTGATGGCCTCCTCGATACCCAGTTCGGAGGATCCGGTGAGTTCGATGTGCTTGTAGGTATGGTGGCTCATGGTGCTTCCCCTGGATCGTTGCAGGTATCGGCGGACTCAGCCCGCCTGCTTCACCAGTCTGGCATAGAAGAAGCCGTCGTGGCTGTCCGGTGCCGGCAGCAGCTGGCGGCCGGCGCCGGCGGGGCGACCCCAGGTCACGTCGTGGGGGGTGGTGGACGAGGCGTCCGAGGTGCGTGCCAGGAAGGCCTGGATCTGATCGGCGTTCTCCTCGGGCAGCACCGAGCAGGTGGCGTAGAGCAGGGTGCCCCCGGGGCGCAGCAGGGACCAGAGGTTGTCGAGCAGTCGGGCCTGCAGCTCGGCCAGCTTGGGGATGTCCGAGTGGCGCCGCAGTCGCTTGATGTCCGGGTGGCGACGGATCACGCCGCTGCCGGAACAGGGTGCATCGAGCAGGATGGCATCGAAGGGGGTGCCGTCCCACCAGTCCCGCTGCGTGGCGTCGCCGTGGGCCAGGGTGGCGGCGAGGCCGAGCCGGGCCAGGGCATCCTCCACCCGGGCCAGCCGCACGGCATCGCTGTCCACGGCGTGGAGGTCGATGTCGAACAGCTCCAGCAGGTGCGCCGTCTTGCCGCCGGGGGCGCAGCAGGCATCCAGCACCCGGGCGCCGGGGCGTGGCGCCAGCACCGGGCCGAGCAGCACCGCGGTGAGCTGGGCGGCCTCGTCCTGCACGCTGACGTGCCCCTCCTCGAAGCCTGGCAGGGCGTGGACGTCGCAGGGAGTCTTGAGGGTCACTCCATCCGGGGCGTGCAGGCAGAGCCTGGCGTCGAGGCCGGCGCCGTCCAGCCGGTCAATATAGGCCTCGCGGTCGCCGTGGCGGCGATTGACCCGCAGCGTCATGGGACCCGGTTCGTTGTTGGCCTCACAGATGGCGCGCCAGTCGTCGGGCCAGGCCTGACGCAGGGCCTTGAGCAGCCAGCGCGGGTGCAGCAACGCCACCGCGGGGTCGCTATCCACCTCGGCCTGGAGGGCGGCGGCTTCCCGCTGGAGTCGACGCAGGCAGCCGTTGAGCACCCGGGTCGCCCACTCCTTGCCGAGCAGGCGGGCGGCCCCGGCGGTCTCGCCCACGGCGGCGTGGGCCGGGATGCGCAGATAGAGCAACTGGTGGATGCCGATCAGCAGCAGCGCCTGCACATCGGCGTCCCGGGCCTTGAAGGGCTTCACCAGCAGCTTGGCGGCCAGCGCCTCGAGCCGTGGCAGGGTACGGCAGGTGCCGTAGCAGAGTGCCTTGAACAGGGCGCGGTCGCGGGCCACCACCTGATGGTCGTCGAGGTCGGTCAGCGAGCCCTTGGCGGTGATTACCGGGACCAGGGCGCGGGCGGCGGCGGCACGCAGCGTGAGGCCGCTGTCGTTCTGCAGGCCGCGGGGCTGGCTGCGGCGGTTGTCCGGGGTTCCGACGCTCATCGTGGTGTCTCCTCGGTGAGGCGGCCCAGGCATCGCCCCGTGGGGAAGCGCTCGGCCCGGGCCTTGAGCAGTTCGCGCACCGCCAGCGGCTTGCCGCCGGGCAGCTGGGCGCGGGTCACCCGCAGCACCTGGTGGCCACCCGGGCCGCAGGCGATGCGCAGCGCCTCGGTATCGTGAGCCAGCAAGGTGCCCGGTGTCGCCGGTGTCTCGCCGTCTTCCGGCACGCCAGCCCCGGCCATCAGCAGTCGCAGGCGCTCGTCGCCCAGGGCGCACCAGGCGACCGGCCAGGGATTGAAAGCACGAACCCGGGCTGCCAGTTCGGCGGCCGGCCGGCGAAAATCCAGCTCGGCCCCGGCCTTGGAAAGTTTGGCGGCGTAGGTGACGCCGGCTTCCGGCTGGGGCATGGCGGTCAGCCCGCCGTCGGCCAGGGCATCCAGGGTCTCGACGATGGCCTCGCCCCCGAGGGCGGCGAGAGTGTCGTGGAGCTCCCCACCGGTGGTGGTGGCGGTGATCGGCGTGCGCCGGACCAGCAGCATGTCGCCGGTGTCCAGGCCCGCATCCATCTGCATGATGGTCACGCCGCTCTCGACGTCACCGGCCTCGATGGCGCGCTGGATCGGGGCGGCGCCGCGCCATCGCGGCAGCAGCGAGGCGTGGACGTTGAGGCAGCCCAGCCGGGGGATCTCCAGCACCGCTCGGGGCAGGATCAGGCCATAGGCCACCACCACCATCAGGTCGGCCTCGAACTCGGCCAGTTCGGCCTGCACCTCGGATGACTTGAGGCTCTCTGGCTGGTGGACCGGCAGGTCGTGTGCCAGTGCCAGGGTCTTGACCGGGCTCGGGGTCAGCTTGCGCCCGCGCCCGGCCGGACGGTCGGGCTGGGTATAGACGGCGATGACCGGGTGGCGGCTGGCCAGCAGCGCCGCCAGGCTCTCGGCGGCGAAATCGGGCGTGCCGGCGAAGATGACGCGCAGGGGTCGGGACATGATCTCGGGGGCCTTGCCAGTGGGCGATGCCTCTCATGATAACGGAGCCGGCCCGAAACGACGAAGGCCGACGCGCCCGGCGTCGGCCTTCGCAAGCAACTTTGCCACAGGGGCCGGGGCCGAGGGGTCAGGCGGGCTGCATCAGCTTGTGGCGTTTCTGCATCTTCTTCAGCACCCGGTCGCGCTTGAGCGGCGAGAGGTAGTCGACGAACAGCACGCCCTCGAGATGGTCATGCTCGTGCTGGATGCAGTGGGCCAGCAGGCCCTCGGCCTCGAGTTCGTAGGGGGTGCCGTCGCGGTCGAGCGCCTCGAGGTGGACCTTCAGGGAGCGGGGCACCTCGGCGTAGTACTCGGGGATCGACAGGCAGCCCTCCTGCATCAGGTCGCGCTCGTCGCCGATGGGCGTGTAGGTCGGGTTGATCAGCACCAGCGGGCTGGTCTGGGTGTCGCTGACATCCATGACGATCACCCGGCGGTGGACGTCCACCTGGGTGGCGGCGAGCCCGATGCCGCGGGCGTCGTACATGGTCTCGAGCATGTCGTCGACCAGTTGGCGCACCTCGTCGTCTACCGCCTCGACCGGCGCGGCCTTCGTGCGCAGGCGCTCGTCGGGAAATTCGAGGATGGGTAATTTGGCCATGGCGTTGGAACCACCGTTATGCTGTCATTCAGGGGATGCCACTATTCTAGAAGCGGGCGAGCGGTGGCGAAACCGCTCGCCGCGCATCGCATCGATAAAATATGACTATATCATGCCGTCATCGTTCCATGGTGGCAGGCGTGACGCGGGCAACGCAGGGGGCAGCAGGGATGAGGCAGACGACGAGGGATGGCAGGCGGCGCCGGCTGGGCCGCCTGGGGCGGGCAGCGGCCCTGAGCCTGGCCATGGTGATGGTGCCAGTGGGGGGCGCGCAGGCCCAGGGGCTGACCTGGGAGGAGGGCCTGCAGCACGATGCGCCGGATCGCTATACGGTGGTGCGGGGCGACACCCTCTGGGACATCTCCGGCCGCTTCCTGCGCCACCCCTGGCAGTGGCCCGAGGTGTGGCAGGTCAATCCGCAGATTCGCAATCCGCACCTGATCTACCCCGGTGACGTCGTCTATCTCTACGACTGCAACGGTCGCCCCTGCCTCGGCCTGGAGCGCGGCCAGGGTGAGGTGCGGTTGTCACCGGGCGTCCGCACCACGCCGCATCGCGAGGCGATCGAGCCGATTCCCCTCGAGGCGGTCCAGCACTTCCTGCGCGAGCACCGCGTCATCGACGACCCGGAAGACCTCGACGAGCTGGCCTATGTGGTCGGTGCCGACGACCACCGGCTGGTCAGCGGTGCAGGCGATCGCCTCTATGCCCGGGGCCGCGTGGCGGGCGGTGGCCGGGTCGGCCTCTACCGCATCGGCGAGCGTTACCTGGATTCTGCCTCCGGCGAGCTGCTGGGCCTCGAACTCGAGCACGTGGGCCAGGCCCGGCGCCAGCGTAGCGAGGACGATATCGTGGTGCTGGAGGTCACCTCGTCCCGCCAGGAAGTGCGCAACGACGACATCGTGCTGCCGCTGGAGAGCCGCGAGCTGACCACCCAGTTCTATCCCCGGCCGCCCGAGGGTGAGGTCGATGGCCGCATCCTGGCAGTGCCCGGCGGCGTGCGCTTCATCGGCCACCTGCAGGTGGTGGCGCTGGACCGCGGTCGTCGCGATGGCCTGGAGCCGGGCCATGTGCTGCTGGTCGAGCAGCAGGGCGAACTGGTCAGCGACCCGCGCACCAGCGAGGCGTTGCGCCTGCCGGGCGAGGAGGCCGGCCTGGTGATGGTCTTCCGGCCCTACGAGAAGATGAGCTACGGCCTGGTGATGAAGGCCAGCCGTACCCTGGCCGTGGGCGACCGGGTGCGCAGCCCGCAGCGCGCCCTGGGCACCGCCCAGCGCTGAGGGACGGCGACGATGCAGGCCAGGGAGTGGCTGGTGCTGTCCCGTCTGCCGGGTGTCGGCAGTCGGGAACTGGCGGCGATCGCCGAGCGCTCGCCGGCCTGGCCCCAGGGGTGGCTGGCCGCGCTGCCCGGTGAGGCGGCCACCGCCTTGCGGCTGTGGCTCGACCACCCCGCCCGCAGCCCTGTCACTACGACCCTCGAGGCCGACCAGGCCTGGCTCGCCGCCGATTCCGCCCGTCATCTCCTGCATGTCGGTCACCCTGCCTGGCCAGACCTGCTCGGCCAGATCGCCGATCCGCCGCCGGTGCTCTGGGCGCTGGGTGACCTCGAGGCGCTGTCGCCCCCGCGGCTCGCCGTGGTCGGCACCCGCCGCCCGACCCGGGAAGGCCTCGGCAACGCCGCGGCCTTCGCCAGGGAGCTGGCCAGCCGCGGCTGGTGCCTGGTCAGTGGCATGGCGCTGGGCATCGACGGTGCCGCCCAGCAGGCTGCCCTGGAGGCCGGGGGGCGCAGCGTGGCGGTGCTCGGTTGCGGCGTCGACCTGGTCTATCCGCCGCGCCATCATCGTCTCTACCGCCGTCTGCAGGCCCCCGGCGGGCTGCTGCTCTCCGAGCATCCCCCCGCGACCCGGGCGCGTCCCGGCTTCTTCCCGCGCCGCAACCGTATCGTCACCGGGCTCTCGCTGGGCGTGCTGGTGGTGGAGGCCGCCGAGAAGAGCGGCTCGCTGGTCAGTGCCCGCCTGGCCACCGAACAGGGGCGCGAGGTCTTCGTGCTGCCCGGCTCGATCCACAACCCCCAGGCCCGGGGTTGTCTGCAGCTGATCCGCGACGGCGCCGTGCTGGTCCGCGAGATCGACGATATCCTCGCCGAACTCACCCAGTGGCGGGCATTGCCCGATGCCGGGTCGGCGTCACCAGTGTCGGCGGAGTCGGCGTCGCCGCCGTCGGCCGATCCCCTGCTGCGCTGGCTGAGTGGTTCTCCCACCCCGGTGGATGCCCTGGTGGGGCTATCCGGTCTGGGTATCGCCGAATGCCAGCGCCGACTGCTCGAGCTCGAGCTGGAGGGCCTCGCCACCCAGGCGGTCGGTGGCTGGGTGCGCCTGCCGTCGCCACCGGGAGCGTGATAGCATAGGGCCCCGGCACCGGGGCGTCGTCGCCATGTCGATCGTTTCCATCCGAGGAGTTCCATGACCGAAGCCTGCACGCTCGAGACCACCGTTGCCGCGCTGCACGCCGGCGGTGTCATCGCCTACCCCACCGAAGCGGTCTGGGGACTCGGCTGCGACCCCGACAATGACGAGGCGCTGGCCCGCCTGCTGCGCCTCAAGCAGCGCGACCCGGCCAAGGGCATGATCCTGGTGGCGGCGAGCATTGCGCAGTTCGCGCCCTGGCTCGAGGGGCTGCCGCTCGAACGCCACGCTCCGCTGGTGGCCAGCTGGCCCGGACCCCATACCTGGCTGGTGCCCGACAACGGTCGCTCCCATGCGCTGCTGCGTGGCGACCACGACCGGGTAGCGCTGCGGGTCAGTGCCCATCCCCTGGTGGTGAAGCTCTGCACGGCCTTCGGCAAGCCGATCGTCTCGACCTCGGCCAACCAGGCCGGCGAGCCGCCGGCGATGAGTGCCGACGCGGTGCGTGCCATCTTCGGCGACCAGTTGGACGCCCTCATCGAGGGGGAACTCGGTGGCCTGGAGCGCCCCAGTACCATCCGCGACCTGATTTCCGGCCGTATATTGCGCTCCTGACCCGGGAGCCCATCCGTTCCCTGCTTCCAGGAGGCCCCGTGGCCCACGCCTATCTCGATGACGTCAAGCGCTACCTGCTCGACCTCCAGGATCGCCTCTGTGCCGGCCTGGCCGCGGAGGATGGCGGCCCCGGTTTCCGCGAGGATGCCTGGGTGCGGGAGGAGGGTGGCGGTGGCCGCTCCCGGGTGCTCGAACATGGGGCGCTGTTCGAGAAGGGCGGCGTCAACTTCTCCCATGTCTTCGGCGAGCGGCTACCGCCGTCCGCCACCGCGGCCCGGCCGGAGCTGGCCGGGCGCAGCTTCCACGCGGTGGGGGTCTCCTGGGTGCTGCACCCCGAGAACCCCCATGTGCCCACCAGCCACGGCAACGTGCGCTTCTTCATCGCCGAGAAGGCAGGGGAGGCGCCGGTGTGGTGGTTCGGTGGCGGCTTCGACCTGACGCCCTTCTACCCAGTACTCGAGGACGTGGTGCACTGGCACCGGGTCGCCCGGGATGCGTGCGCGCCCTTCGGTGACGACGTCTACCCCCGCTACAAGGCGTGGTGCGACGACTACTTCACCCTCAAGCACCGCGACGAGACCCGCGGCGTCGGTGGCCTGTTCTTCGACGATCTCAATGCCTGGGGCTTCGAGAAGTGCTTCGCCTTCCAGCGGGCCGTGGGCGACGCCTTCCTGGAGGCCTACTTGCCCATCGTGCGCCGCCGTCGCGACACGCCCTGGGGCGAGCGCGAGCGCGATTTCCAGCTCTACCGCCGCGGGCGCTACGTGGAGTTCAACCTGGTGTGGGACCGCGGCACCCTGTTCGGGCTACAGAGCGGCGGACGCACCGAGGCGATCCTGATGTCGATGCCGCCCCTGGCGCGCTGGGAGTACGACTGGCACCCCGAACCCGGCAGCCCCGAGGCGCTGCTCTATCGCGACTATCTGCATCCAAGGGATTGGTTGAACGAGGAGGCGTCTACGCCATGACCGACCGCTACTGTGTCTTCGGCCATCCCATTGGCCACTCGAAGTCACCGGCCATTCACGCGGCCTTCGCGGCCGAGCTCGGTGAGGCCATCGACTACACCGCCATCGAGGCGCCGCTCGACGACTTTGCCGGTGCCTGGCATGACTTCGTCGCGGCGGGTGGCCGTGGCGCCAACGTCACCGTGCCGTTCAAGGAGGATGCCTTCCGCCTGTGCGAGGTGCTGAGTCCGCGCGCCCGGCGGGCCGGGGCGGTGAACACCCTGATCCTCGGCGGCAACGGCCAGACCTACGGCGACACCACCGACGGGGTGGGCCTGGTGCGCGATCTCGAGCGCCACGGCGTCACGCTCGCCGGTGCGCGTCTCCTGGTGCTGGGCGCCGGCGGGGCGGTGCGCGGGGTGCTGGAGCCGCTGCTTACGGCGGCCCCGGCCAGCCTGGTCGTCGCCAACCGCACCGCCGAGAAGGCCGAGCGCCTGGCCGCCGACTTCCGCGACCTGGGCGAGATCCGCGGTGGTGGTTTCGATGAGGTCACGGGGCCCTTCGACGTGGTGATCAACGGCACCAGCGCCAGCCTGGCCAATGAGCTGCCGCCGCTGCCCGACGACCTCTTCGCCGCGGGGGCCACGGCCTACGACATGATGTACGGTGCCGAGCCCACGGTGTTCCTGCAGTGGGCCGGCGAGCGTGGCGCCCGCGGCGTCGATGGCCTGGGCATGCTGGTGGAGCAGGCGGCGGAGTCCTTCTTCCAGTGGCGCGGCAGGCGCCCCGATACCACTCCAGTGCTCGAGGCGCTGCGCCGGGCGCTGTGATCAACGTCACTTGATGTGGCGTCAGCTCCCAGGGACGGGTTTACAGCGCCTCCTCGCAGGCCTGCCGCCGGATCAGCCCCGAGGGGCATTCAGCGTCTCTTGACGTAGAGCCCCACCATGCACAGCGCCATGCCGGCCACCGACAGCAGCATGCCGCCGTTGACCAGCCAGGGATGGCGGTCGAGCCAGGAGGCGAAGGGCTGCGGCGTGTCGCGGCAGACGCCCTCGAGGTAGTCCCAGTAGCCGCCGGACAGGGTGCACTCGCGCACGTCGCCCAACTCCCAGAAGTAGACGCCCATCAGCACCAGGATAGGCACGCTCAACAGCAACAGTCCGAGTCTCAGCATTCGCTTTCCGGTTCAGGGGGAGGGGGTGAGGTGCTGGCGTTGGGCCATTCAGGGCCGCGGGCAGTTGGGCTGGCGGCCGGCCTGGCGGGCTTGCTCGTAGCGTGCCATGGCCTCGCCCAGGCCGGCCTCCAGGCCGCCGATGCGCTGGCCGTGGCTGGGGTGGGTGGACATCCAGGCCGGCGGCCGGCCGCCGCCGGTGGCCCCCATGTTCCCCCACAGGGCAATGCTCGCCCGCGGATCGAAGCCGGCATCCGCCATCAGGTTCAGCCCAATGGTGTCGGCCTCGCTCTCGTGGCGGCGCGAGAAGGGCAGCAGGATGCCGTACTGGGCACCCAGGCCCAGCGCGGCCATCATCTGCTCGCCGCCGGGCCCCTGCAGGCCCGAGGCGGAGGAGATCACCGACAGGCCCAGTTGGGTGGCGCTTTGTGTGGAGGCGCGCTCATTGGCGTGACGGGCCATCACGTGGCCAATCTCGTGGCCGATCACCGCGGCGAGCTGGTCCTGGTTCTCGGCGATCTCGAGCAGGCCGGTGTTGATGCCCACGTAGCCGCCGGGCAGGGCGAAGGCGTTGGCCTGCTCGGACTCGAAGACCTTGACCTGCCAGTTCTGGTCACGCTCGCCGGCCGGTAGGGCGCGGACCACGGCATCGGTCACGCACTCCACGTAGCGCAGCGGGGCACCGCCGACGGTGGGCAGCTCTTCCTGATACTGGGCGAAGGCCTGGGCGCCCATCTGATCGAGCTGGTCGTCGGACATCAACGTCAGCTGCGAGCGCCCGGTGGGCGAGGTGGTACAGGCGGTCAGGGCGATACCGAGGGTACCGATGGCGAGGCAGTGCATCCAGCGCATGGGAGGTCTCCTGTGACCAAGCTCCTGTGTCCAGGCTTCTATGACCCTGGACGGGGCGTGACGGTTCGCCACAAGATACCCGTAACGCCTGCCAGGTCAACACTGGCCTGCCATATCACGAGCCGAGGAGAGAGCGCCATGGATGCGGAGCTGTCGCGCCGCCTGCTGCACCTGCTGGATCACGTCGAACACTGGCTGCCGCCGCCGCCCGAGGCGGTCGACTGGGAACGCGACATCGCCGCCCTCTGGCAGCGCCATATCCTGGGCGGGCGGCTGCTGCCGGTGCCGCCCCGGGATGCCCTGGGCCTGGACGACCTGCTCGGCATCGAGCGCCAGAAGCTGGCGCTGGTCGACAACACCCGCGCCTTCCTCCAGGGGCTGCCGGCCAACCACGCCCTGCTGTGGGGCTCGCGGGGCAGCGGCAAGTCGTCGCTGATCCGTGCCCTGCTCAATGCCCTGGCGCCGGAGGGGCTGCGCCTGGTACAGGTCGACCGCCACGACCTCGCCGGCCTGCCGCTGCTGGTGGCCCAGCTCCGCGAGCAGGCCCATCGCTTCGTGGTCTACTGCGACGACCTCTCCTTCGAGGGCCACGACGACGCCTACAAGGCGCTCAAGAGCGTGCTCGACGGTGCCCTCACCGGCCCGCCGGAGAACGTGCTGCTCTACGCCACCTCCAATCGTCGCCACCTGCTGCCCGAGTCGATGAGCGACAACGAGGGCTCGCGGCTGGTGGGCGACGAGCTCCACCACGGCGACGCCGTGGAGGAGAAGATCTCGCTGTCGGATCGCTTCGGCCTGTGGCTCGGCTTCCACCCCTTCAACCAGGACGTCTACCTGGAGGCGTGCTGCCACTGGGTCGGCCAGCTCGGCACGGCCGATGACTGGAACCGCGAGGCGCGCGCCGAGGCGATCCGTTTCGCCACCCTGCGCGGCGGACGCAGTGGCCGGGTCGCCTGGCAGTTCGCCTGCCAGTGGGTCGGCCAGCGGCGCTTGGGGGACCGCTTCCGAGTGCAGGGTGGCCAGTGAGAGCATGCAACCACGTGAAGGGCCTGTGCACTGCTGGCAACTTTGCCGTCTGGAAGGCGTGGCGCTGCTATCGAAGTCCTCATGAGAGGCCATCATGACGAGGCGATGGCAAACGCTGGTGGCTTATGTCGCTGCCGTGCTCGACGCCACACTGCTGGGATCGATCGTGCAGACCCAATTCAACCTGGCGGCGCTGTCGGCGTTGGGTGCCGATATCTCGTTCTCCACGCGCCTGGCGACCACGGCTCACGATCTGCTGGGGTTCACACCGCTGTACGGCAGCCTCGTCGCCATCATGATGCTGGGGGCCATGCCAGTGGCCAGCGTGGTGACACGCTGGCTGGGCTTCGGGGCATGGCCGATTCATGCGCTGGCGGCGGCGCTCGGGCTATGGGTCATGCTGTCGATTGTCGATGCTTTGGCGCCGATGCCGACCCTGATCGCGGCCACTCGCAGCCTGGAGGGAACCCTGGCGATGATGGCGACCGCCGCCCTGGGTGGCTGGGGCTATGCCATTCTGGCGTATTTCGACTGGGACGGGGCTTCCGGGTGACCCGGCAGGGGAGTGAAACATGCGTCGATTCGGTCGTGTTCTGCTGACCATCGTCGGTCTGTCGGTGTGTACCACGGCGCTCGCCGTGGACTACCGGTTCGAGACGCTGGCCGAGGGGCTCGACCATCCCTGGTCGCTGGCCTTCCTGCCCGGGGGCGGCATGCTGGTCACCGAACGCGTCGGGCGGCTGCGCCTGATCGAGGCCGATGGCAGGCTGCGCGAGGCGCCCATCGATGGGGTGCCCGAGGTCTTCGTCGGTGGCCAGGCGGGATTGTTCGAGGTGGCGCTGGCGCCGGATCATCCCGACAGTGGCTGGGTGTACTTGAGCTATGCCTGTGGCACGCTGGCCGCCAACACGACCTGCCTGGATCGCGCCCGCTTCGACGGCCAGCGGCTGGTCGCACGGGAGACGCTGTTTCGCGCCGAGCCGGACAAGCAGGGACGCTCCCACTACGGCGGCCGTCTGACCTTCCTGCCGGACGATACCCTGGTATTGGGGCTCGGCGATGGCTTCGACTACCGTGAACAGGCCCAGAATCCGGGCAACCACCTGGGCAGCCTGGTCCGCTTGACCCTCGCTGGCTCGGTGCCCGGCGACAACCCCTTCGTCGCTGTCAGCGAAGCGCGAGCGGAGCTCTACAGCATCGGCCACCGCAATATCCAGGGGGTCGTCTTCGACGAGACACGAAGTGAGCTGCTCATTCACGAGCATGGCCCCCGGGGCGGTGACGAACTCAATCGTATCCTTCCCGGCGCCAACTATGGCTGGCCACTGGTCACTCATGGCGTCGACTATACCGGGGCGCGCGTCACGCCCTTCACCGAGCTGCCGGGGTTCGAGCCGCCCTTGCTGCACTGGACACCATCCATCGCTCCCTCGGGCATGACCCTGTATGACGGGGAGCGATTTCCCGAGTGGCGCGGCGACCTGTTCGTCTCGGCGCTGGCCGCTCGCCAGGTGCGCCGCCTGATCCGCGAGGATGGCGAGATCGTGGGCCAGGAAGCCCTGTTCACGGAACTCGGCGAGCGGATCCGTGACGTCCGCAGCGGGCCGGATGGCGCCCTCTACCTGTTGACCGACAGCGCCGAGGGGCGGGTGTTGCGTGTGATGCCTGCCCCTTGAATCATGTGGAGGCGGCGCCGGCGGATCAGCGCTGGGGCGTCAACCCGCCGTCCTCGCCCACCGCGAAGCGCAGGGTCGGTGTCAACAGGCCGGCGGGCAGGGTCATGCCCAGCCCGCGCAGATCCCCCGGCGTGATGGCCAGCTCGCTGCCGGCGGGTAGCTCCCCCTGGCTGGCCATCTGGCTGGCCAGCTCCACCATCGGGGCCAGGCGGCTGCGGTCGGCGCCCAGCAGGTCGAAGGCCACCGGCAGGCGTAGCTTGGTGTCGTCGGCCGAGGTCAGGGTGACCTCCTCCTGGTAGTTGCCGCTGACCACCTCGGCGCCGGGCACATCCAGGGTCCAGCGGAAGCCCGACATCTCCACCGCCGGCATGCCGACGGGCAACGCCAGGCCCATGGCCAGGGTGGCCTGAACCGGCAGGCTGCCCATGCCCAGGCTCGAGGCGATCAGCGAGGTGATGTCGCTGGTATCGAGGCCGGCCTGGATCGAGTAGGGGCCGATGCGCACGTCCTCCACCCCCAGCGAGGTGATCGCCAGGCGAAAGGCGAACAGGCCGGTCTGGGGGATCGCCAGGCAGCCGCCGAGCAGCGCCGCCAGGCAGAGCGGGGCGAGCAGGCGCCAGCGGCGCGGCAAGAGACGGGTGAGCATCATGAGGTCCTCCGGGGACAGGGTCGGTGCTGCATTGCAGCGAGAGGCGTATTTCAGGGCTGCCGGGCTTCCCTGTCAAGGCGTCGTGTGCCCTGTCGGCTCGCCGGGAAAGCGAACCTGTCGGCCCGGAACGACAAAGCCCGGCCAGTCGTGGACGACGGGCCGGGCGGGCGGTATGGGGGTGAGGCGGAAGTGACTCAGCGGCGGCTCTTGCGCGCCTCGCGGGTCCGGCCCAGTTCGCGCTTCTTGGCCTTCTCCTTGTCGCTGGCCCCGGCCATGCTGTCGAAGGGGTTCTTGCCCGAGCGGAACTCGAAGCGCAGCGGGGTGCCGCGCACCTTGAGCACCTTGCGGAAGGTATTGGTCAGGTAGCGGCGATAGGCCTCGGGCAGCGAGGCGGTCTGGTTGCCGTGGACCACGATGATCGGCGGGTTGCTGCCGCCCTGGTGGGCCATGCGCAGCTTGATGCGCCGGCCGTTGACCAGCGGTGGCTGGTGCTGTTCCACCGCGTCCTGGAGGATGCTGGTCAGGCGGTTGGTCGACCAGTGGCTGTTGGCCGAGGCGAAGGCGCGCTCGATGGAGGGATAGAGGTCGCCGACCCCGGTGCCGTGCAGCGCCGAGATGAAGTGCAGCTCGGCATAGTCGGCGAAGCCCAGGCGGCGCTTGATCTCGGCACGCATCCTGTCCTTGGCCTCGTGCTCCATGCCGTCCCACTTGTTGACCGCCAGCACCAGGGCGCGGCCGCTGGTCAGCACATAGTCGAGCAGGTGCAGGTCCTGCTCCACCAGGCCGCTGCGCGCATCCAGCACCGTGACCGCGACATGGCACTCCTTGATCGCTTCCAGGGTCTTGATGATCGAGAACTTCTCGGCGATCTCGCGGACGTTCTTGCGTCGCCGCACACCGGCGGTGTCCACCAGCACGTAGGGCTTGCCGCGGCGCTCGAAGGGGATCTCGATGGCGTCACGGGTGGTGCCGGCCTCGTCGAAGACCACCACCCGCTCCTCGCCGAGCAGGCGGTTGACCAGGGTCGACTTGCCCACGTTGGGACGGCCGATCACGCCGATGCGGATGCCCTTGGTGCCGGTATCGGCCGGGATGTTCTCGTCGCGTTCGGGGAAGGGCGAGAGCACCTCCTCGATCAGCGAGGTGACGTTGCGGCCGTGGGCGGCGGCGATGGGGTGGGGGTCGCCGAGCCCCAGCTGCCAGAAGTCGGCCATGGCGGCATGCTCTTCCAGGCCGTCGGTCTTGTTGACCACCAGCCAGGTCTTCTTCTGGTTGACCCGCAGGTGGTTGGCGATGGCCTCGTCGGCGACGTTGAGCCCGGCGCGGGCGTCGACCATGAACAGCACGATGTCGGCCTCGTCGATGGCCTGCAGCGACTGCTCGGCCATGGCCGCATCGATGCCTGCCTCGTCACCGCTGATGCCGCCGGTGTCGATCACCGTGTAGGCCTTGCCGCCGAGCACGCCGTTGCCGTACTTGCGGTCGCGGGTGAGTCCCGGGAAATCCGCCACTAGGGCGTCCCGGGAGCGGGTCAGGCGGTTGAACAGGGTCGACTTGCCCACGTTGGGGCGGCCGACCAGGGCGATCACGGGGGTCATTGGATGTCCAGGGTCTCTAGGCTGCCGTCGTTGGCCAGCACGTGGATGCGACGGCCCTCGGTGAGGGGGCGCACGCTGATGCCCGAGCGGTCGATGCGGGTGCGGCCGGCCAGCTCGCCGCTGCGGGCATCGATCAGGTGCAGGTAGCCCTCGAAGTCGCCGAACACCAGGCGGCCGTCGGCAAAGGCCGGGGCGGTGATGCGGCGTCCCTCCAGGGAGTCGTTGCGCCAGATCTCGTCGCCGCTGTTGGCGTCCAGGGCGAGGATGTGGCTGGCCTCGTTGACGGTGAACAGGAAGTCGCCGACCAGGATCGGGGTCAGGTAGCTGGAGTGCTCGCGCTCCCACAGCACCTCGCCCCGGGTGGCCTCGAGGGCGACCAGGCGGCCGTTGTAGCTGGTCACGAAGAGGCGGCCGTCGGGAGTCAGTACCGGCTGGGCGGCGAGGTCGACCAGCCTCTCGATGTCGCTGCGACCCCGGGGCACGGCGATGCGCATGTCCCACAGCGGCTGGCCGCTGCGGTTGTCCAGGGTCACCAGGCGGCCGTTGGGGAGGCCGGTGAAGGTGACGGGGTCGATCACCATGGGGGTGCCGGTGCCGCGCAGGGTCAGCGCCGGCCGCGTGGCGCTGTAGGTCCAACGCTCCTCGCCGCTGGCCCGGTCCAGGGCGGTGACGCTGCCGTCGACGCTCTGCACCACCAGCAGCTGCTGGCTGGGTTGGGGCGCGGCCAGCACCTCGCTGGGGACCCGGGTGCGCCAGCGGACCTCGCCATCGCGCTGGTCGATGGCCAGCACCTCGCCGCTGCGGGTGCCCAGGTAGACCCGGTTCGCCACGGCGGTGAGGCCACTGGAAACGGGCACCTCGAGGTCGACTTCCCAGCGGGTATCGCCGTCATCGGCGTCCAGCGCCATCAGCCGGCCGCGCTCGTCGGCGGCGAAGACGGTGTCGCCGTCGCGGGCCGGGGCGATGGGATAGGTCGCGCGGCCGAGGCCCTGCCCGACCCGCTCGCGCCAGGCGGTATCCAGGCTGACGCTCTCTTCGAAGCGTTCGAGCTCCTTGGGCGGGTGCTGCGGCTCCACCTTGCCGGCGCAGCCGGCCAGCAGGGCGAGGCTCGCGACGGCGGCGATCAGGAGGGTCGGTTTCATAGCGTGGCCTCGTCAAAACCCAGGTTGTCGAGCTTGAGCTGGACGCCGTAGAGCGGTTGATCGCGCTCCTCGGCACGCGCCAGTGCCTCCTTCCATGCCTCGCGGGCCTCGTCCTCGCGGCCCAGGGCGTGATAGGCGTCGCCGCGCACGTCGGCGCGCTGGGCGGCCAGGGCCTCCGGCACGCCGGCATCCAGGGTGGCCAGCGCGGCCTCGGCAGCGCCGTCGGCGACCTGCAGCCGGGCCAGGCGCAGCCGCGCCAGGCCCTGCACATAGTCGCGCTTGGTGGTGTCGATCACGCCTTCCAGGGCGTCACGGGCCGCGGCCTGGTCGCCCTGGGCCACCGCCAGCCGGGCATCGACCAGACGCGCCAGGTCGGCATAGAGCGTGCTGCCGTGGCTGTCGGTGATCTCCACCACCAGCTCGCGGGCCTCGTGGAGGCTGGCCTCGTCGAGCTCGCCGCCGGCGGTCAGGTTGATCAGCTGCTGGTAGCGCATGGAGGCGGCCTGGGCCTGGTTCTCCTGGTAGGTCTGCCAGGCGTTCCAGCCGAACACGCCGGCCGCGGCGATGGCGACGCCGGCGATCAGCGAGGTGCCGTTCTCCTTCCACCAGCGCTTGATCGCGTCAAGCTGCTCTTCTTCGGTTCTCAGCTCCGCCACAGGCGGTCTCCTTCTGTCCTGGAGGATCCGGCGCGGGATCCTGTGCGGATCGCTTTCGGGATCCGGGGTGGATCGGCGTCGGGATCCTGATACGGGGGCTCAGGCGTGCTCGTCGGCCAGCAGGGCTGCCAGGGTGGCATTGAGCTCCGCCTGGGGCAGGCTCAGTTGCTCGCGCTCCTCGCGCAGGAACTTCAGCGTCGCCCTGCCGTTGGTCAGTTCGTCCTCGCCCAGCAGCAGCGCCAGGCGGGCGCCGCTGCGGTCGGCCTTCTTGATGCGGCTCTTGAAGCTGCCGCCGCCGCAGTGCAGCTGGGCGCGCAGGCCGGGCAGCTCGCTGCGCAGGCGCTCGCCGAGGAGCAGGGCCTGGCGGGTGGCGGCGTCGTCCATGGGCAGCAGGTAGAGGTCGAGTTCGCCGCGGGCGCCGTCGGGCACCAGCTCGAGGGTCTCGAGCAGCAGGATGAGGCGCTCGATGCCCATGGCGAAGCCCACCGCCGGGGTCGGCTTGCCGCCGAGCTGCTCCACCAGGCCGTCGTAGCGGCCACCGGCACAGACGGTGCCCTGGCTGCCCAGCGCCGTGGTGGTCCACTCGAAGACGGTGCGGCCGTAGTAGTCGAGCCCGCGCACCAGGCGCGGGTTGATCACGTAGTCGATGCCGGCGGCGTCGAGCAGGGCGGTGAGCTGCTCGAAGTGCTCGCGGGAAGCGTCGTCGAGGTGATCCATCAGCTGCGGCGCCCCGGCGAGCATCTCGGCCATGTCGGGGTTCTTGGAATCGAGGATGCGCAGCGGGTTGCTGGTCAGGCGCCGGCGGGAGTCCTCGTCGAGCAGCGCGTGGTGCCGCTCGAAGTAGGCCACCAGCAGATCGCGGTAGGCGGCCCGGGCCTCGGCGGAGCCCAGCGAGTTGAGCTCCAGGGTGACGTGCTCGAAGAGCCCCAGCTGCTGCCACAGGCGGGCCGAGAGCAGGATCACCTCGGCGTCGATGTCGGGGCCGTCGAGGCCGAAGGCCTCCACGCCGACCTGGTGGAACTGCCGGTAGCGGCCCTTCTGGGGACGCTCGTGGCGGAACATCGGGCCCTGGTACCAGAGCCGCTGGGTCTGGTTGTGCAGCAGGCCATGCTCCATGGCGGCGCGCACGCAGCTCGCCGTGCCCTCGGGGCGCAGGGTGAGGCTGTCGCCGTTGCGGTCCTCGAAGGTGTACATCTCCTTCTCGACGATGTCGGTGACCTCGCCGATGGAGCGGGCGAACAACGCGGTCTGCTCGACTATGGGGGTGCGGATCTCGTCATAGCCGTAGCGCTGCATCAGCGCGCGCACCTGTCCCTCGAAGTACTGCCACAGCGCCGACTGGCCGGGCAGCAGGTCGTTCATGCCACGAATGGCCTGGATTTTTTTCTTGCTCGGCTCTTGATGACTTGATTGGGGCTTGCTCAACACTGGCTCCTTGGTTCTTCGCCCGGCTCACTGGCCGCGGGCGATCACGTCCTGTTCGGCCTGCTGCTTTTCGCGGACCTTGTCGCGGATCAGCCGCTCCAGGTCGTCGACCAGGTGGTCGTTGCGCAGCTTGCTGGCGGGCTTGCCGTCGATGTAGACGAGGTTGGCGGGGCTGCCGCCGGTGAGGCCGATATCGCTCTCCTTGGCCTCGCCGGGGCCGTTGACCACGCAGCCGATGACCGAGACGTCCAGCGGCGTCATGACGTCCTCGAGGCGCTCCTCGAGGGCGTTCATGGTGCCGATGACGTCGAAGTTCTGGCGCGAGCAACTGGGGCAGGCGATGAAGTTGATGCCCTTGCTGCGCAGGCGCAGGCTCTTGAGCATGTCATAGCCGACCTTGATCTCCTCGACCGGGTCGGCGGCCAGCGAGACCCGGATGGTGTCGCCGATGCCGTCCATCAGCAGTAGCCCTAAGCCGATCGACGACTTGACGGTGCCCGAGCGCAGCCCGCCCGCCTCGGTGATGCCGAGGTGCAGCGGCTGCTCGATCAGGGTGGCCAGCCGGCGATAGGCGGCCACGGCCATGAAGACGTCGGAGGCCTTGACGCTGACCTTGTACTCATGGAAGTCGAGGCGGTCGAGGTGGTCGATATGGCGCATGGCGGACTCCACCAGCGCCTCGGGCGTCGGCTCGCCGTACTTCCTCTGCAGCTCCTTCTCCAGCGAACCGGCGTTGACGCCGATGCGGATCGGGATGCCGTTGTCGCGCGCAGCCGATACGACGGCTCTGACCCGGTCTTCCCGGCCGATATTGCCAGGATTGATGCGCAGGCAGTCGACGCCGAGTTCGGCGACGCGCAGGGCGATCTTGTAGTCGAAGTGGATGTCGGCCACCAGCGGCACCTCGACCTCGCGCTTGATACGGCCGAAGGCCTCGGCGGCGTCCATGGTCGGTACCGAGACGCGCACGATATCGGCCCCGGCGGTCTCGAGCTGACGGATCTGGCCGACGGTGGCGGCCACGTCCAGGGTGTCGGTGTTGGTCATGCTCTGCACGGAGATGGGGGCATCGCCGCCGACCGCTACCCTGCCGACGTGGATCTGGCGTGACTGGCGTCTCTTGATGGGGGATTGTGCATGCATGGTGACGGATCACTCTCCCAGGGTGAAGCGGGCGACGTTGTTGGCGCCGGCGCGAGCGCCGAGGTCAACGGACTCGCCGCGCCAGACGAGCTCGACGCCGGTGGCGTTGCCCACGGTCAGGCGGAACGGTGGTTCGCCTTCGACGCTCGCCGTGGTGCCGGGTTCCTGGAGACCGACGAAGACGCGCTGGTTGTCGGCGTCGAAGATCTCGGTCCAGGACTGTTCGTTGAAGGTCAGCTCCAGTACCCGCGGGTCGGCGGTTGTCGCCGGGGCCGCCTGGGGCTCCGGCTCGGCTTCGGTGGCCCCCTCGACCGGCGTTACCGGCTCGGCCTCGTCGGAGGCGCCGCGGTCGGCGGCGATGATATGGGCCGGGCCGGAATCCACCACGCCGGCCGAGGCCTCGCCGGCGGCTTCGGGATCCTCGACCAGGCCGAGGTCGCTCTGCGCGTCGGGCAGCGGCGGCAGCTCGGCGGCGCCGGCGGCCTCCTCGGCCATCGGTTCGTCGCTCTCGGTGATGGTGGGACTGCCGTCGAGGCTGTCCACCGAGACCGGGCCGCTGTCGCTGACGCCGGGGGGCTCGTTGCCGCCGCGGCTCTGCCACCACATGAGCGTCAGCCCGACCAGGCCGGCGATCACCAGCAGGGTGACCAGCCGGAACAGCCAGGCCCCGATGCGCGACGGCGGGCGGGTGACATGCACCGGCGTCACCTTGCGCTCGTGCTCCTCACCGCCGAAGCGCGCCCGGTAGGCTTCCAGTACCGGGCGGTCGTCGATGCCCAGCAGGTGGGCATAGGAGCGCAGGTAGCCTCGACGATAGGCGGCGACGGGGACTTCCTCGTAGTTGTCCTCCTCGAGCCCCTGGATCACCGCCGGGCGCAGGTTCAGGGACTCGGCGACCTCTTCTCGGGAAAGGCTCTGCGACTCGCGCTCACGCTTGAGCTGTTCGCCCGGTGAGGCCGTGAGGGCGACATCGGTGGCATCGGTGATGTGGGTGTCGCTCATGGCTGAGCATCCTTCGTCAAGAATCGGTTGTCAGGGAGCGTCATCGGCAGCGTCCAGTTGTTCGGTGTAGAAGGCGGCAGCGGCGCGATCGCCCTCGGCCCGGGCGATGTCGCGGGCCAGGCGGAGCGCCCCGGGGCTGGCGCCGGCCAAGCGCATGAACCCTTCGAGCTGGTTCCGGGCGCGAGCATGATTGCCCTGGGCATGCTCGAGTTCGGCCAGCGTGAAATAGCTGCGCGCGCTTCGCGGGTCGATCGCCTGGGCGCGGGCGAGGCTGGCCCGGGCGGCGTCGAGGTCGCCGAGTTCACGCTGGCACTGCCCCAGGTTGGCGAACAGCTGGGCACGGTTGGCGTACTGGCTATCCCGGCTGGCTAGCTCGAGCTGGTCGCAGGCCTCGCGGATGCGCCCACGATCATACAGGAAGGCCGCATAATTGTTGCGTACCCGGGTGAAGTCGGAGTCGGCGTCGAGGGCACGCCGGAAGGTCTCGTCGGCGAGCTCATCCTCTCCCTGGCGCTGGTAGACCATGGCCATGGCCTGCAGGGCCTCGGCATCGCCGGGCGCCATCTGCAGGGCTCGATCGAGGGAGCTCATGGCCCGCTGCAGGTTGCCACGCTCGAGGTAGGCGATGCCCAGTCGGGTATAGGCGTCGCCGGGGTTGTCCTCATTGCCGTTGAACGGGCCCACCTGGGAGGCGCAGCCGGCCAGCCACAGCGCCCCCAGCAGGACGGCGACGGCAGGGGCCTGCGTGAGTCCGGGCGTGCGTGGGCAGCGAGTCATGGCGTCCTCTCGATAGTGGGCACGACACCACCGGTGGCGTTTCGCGAGCGAACCGTCACCGGTAGGGGAAAAGGCCAGTCCATCAAAGCGCCGAGCCCGGTTGAAGTCAAGGTGACCCCCGGGTCAGTCGGCGTCGATCTGGATCGACCGGATATAGCGTTCGTGACGCTTGGTGCGATCCTTGACGCGTCCCACCAGTTGGCCGCAGGCGGCATCGATGTCATCGCCGCGAGTGGTGCGGATCGGCGCCGTGTAGCCCAGCTCATAGAGCCACTGCTGGAAACGCATCGTCTGGTTGCGTGACGGTTTCTCGTAGCCCGAGTGAGGGAAGGGGTTGAACGGAATCAGGTTGATCTTGCACGGCAATTCCTCGAGCAGGGCGGCGAGCTGCTCGGCGTGCTCCTGCTGGTCGTTGACGTCCTTGATCAGGGTGTACTCGATGGTGACCATCCGCGTGTCCTGGCACTTGGCGAGGTAGCGCTTGCAGGCATCCAGCAGGGTGCGGATGTTGTACTTGCGGTTGAGCGGCACCAGCTCGTTGCGCAGCTCGTCGGTGGCCGCATGCAGCGAGATGGCCAGGCTCACGTCGAGTTCGTCGCCGAGCCGGTCGAGCATCGGCACCACCCCGGAGGTGGAAAGGGTGACGCGACGCTTGGAGAGGCCATAGCCGTCGTCGTCGAGCATCAGCTTCATCGCCGGCACGACATTGTCGTAGTTCATCAGTGGCTCGCCCATGCCCATCATCACCACATTGGTGACCGGACGATTGGCGGTGTCCTTGCGCGGGCCGACGCTGCGCTGGGCCACCCACACCTGGCCGATGATCTCGGCGGCGGTGAGGTTGCGCTGGAAGCCCTGCTTGCCGGTGGAGCAGAAGCTGCAGTCCAGCGAGCAGCCGACCTGGGAGGAGACGCAGAGGGTGCGGCGCTTGCCGTTGTCGGCCGGGATCAGCACCGTCTCCACGTAGCTGCCGTCCTCGACCTCGAGCACCCACTTGCGGGTGCCGTCGCTGGAGGAGCCCTCGTAGACCACACCGGGACCGCGGATCTCGGCCACCTCGGCCAGGCGCGTTCGCAGTGCCTTGGACAGGTTGGTCATGGCCGCGAAGTCGTCGCAGCCCTCGTGGTGGATCCACTTCATCACCTGGGCGGCACGGAACTTCTTCTCGCCGATGGAGAGGAAGAAGTGCTCCATCTCCTCGCGAGAGAGACCGAGCAGGTTGGTGCGTTGGGGAGCGGTTGTGGTGGTCATGGCATCAGGGCGTCGAGGGGGCAGAGAGAGGGCGGGGGTGGGGTCACCCCCGCTTGAAGCGCCGTGGGGATGGGGCCCCTCAGCGCGGGCAGATCTCATCGGCCGCAAAGAAGTAGGCCACTTCGCGCTCGGCGGATTCCGGCGAGTCGGAGCCGTGGACGGCGTTGGCGTCGATGGTCTCGGCGAAGTCGGCGCGGATGGTGCCCGGCGCGGCGTCCTTGGGATTGGTGGCCCCCATCAGGTCGCGGTTCCTGGCGATGGCGTCCTCACCCTCCAGCACCTGCACGACCACCGGCCCGGAGGTCATGAAACCGACCAGGTCCTTGAAGAAGGGGCGTTCCTTGTGCTCGGCGTAGAAGCCGCCGGCCTTCTCCTCGGAGAGGTGCAGCATCTTGGCGGCGACGACCTTCAGGCCGGCTTTCTCGAAGCGGGAAGTGATCTCGCCGATGACGTTCTTGGCGACGGCATCGGGCTTGATGATGGACAGGGTACGCTGGGTGGCCATGGGGCGTGTCTCCAGTTGAGCAGGGTGATTGACATGGGGGTCGATGGATAGCGCCGCGCCGCCCCGGAAGCTCCTGGGTCGAGAGCAGGGGGCGGCGCGGCGAATCGGGTGATGCGGCTCGGCGAGTTCGCCGACTGGGCGGGGATTATAACGGCTGGGGGGCTCGTTGAACAATCGTCGAGCCGTTCCCGCCCCGTTCGGGCGCTGAGCGCCTAGACGCTGAAGCTCTCGCCGCAGCCGCACTCGTCCTTGACGTTGGGGTTGTTGAAGCGGAAGAAGCGGTTGAGCCCCTCGTTGACGTAGTCGACCTCGCTGCCGTCGAGCATCTCCAGGGCGTCGGGCGCGACATAGACGGTCACGCCGTGCTCCTCGAAGGTCACGTCGTCATTGGCCGCCTCGTCGGCGAAATCGAGCACGTAACTGTAGCCGGAGCAGCCGCTCGGCTTGACCGAGACCCGCAGGCCCAGGCCGTGGCCGCGCTCGTCGAGGACCCGGCGGATCTGGTCGGCGGCAGCGGTGGTGATCGAAAGGTGCGCCATGGTCTTTCTCCTGCACGGGTTGAATGGTCAGATCGCCTGGCGGCGAAGGCCCTCGAGGGCGTGTGTAAGGGCGTGCAGCGTTCGGTCGATATCGGCCTCGGTGGTGAAGCGGCCGAAACTGAACCGCAGCGACGCCAGTGCCAGGGGGCGCGGCACGCCAATGCCCTTCAGTACATAGGATGGCTCGACGCTCGCCGAGTTGCAGGCCGAACCGGTGGAGAGGGCGATGTCGCGCAACGCCATCAGCAGCGATTCGCCGTCGACGCCCTCGAAGGCCAGGTTGAGGATGTTGGGGACCGCGACGCCGATATCGGTGTTGCGGTGGACGCCCTCGAAGCCGGCCAGGCCAGCGAGCAGCCGGTCGCGCAGCGCCGTGATGCGTGCCTGGTCGGCGTCCCCCTCGGCGGCGGCCAGGGCGAAGGCCTCGCCCATGCCGACGATCTGGTGGGTGGCGAGCGTCCCCGAACGCATGCCGCGCTCGTGGCCGCCGCCGTGGATCAGGGCCTCCAGGCGGATGTCCGGGCTGCGCTTCACGTAGAGGGCGCCGATGCCCTTGGGCCCGTAGACCTTGTGGCCCGACAGCGACATCAGGTCGATGCCCTGCCGGGCGACATCCAGCGGGATGCGCCCCACCGCCTGGGCGGCGTCCACATGGAAGACCGCACCGCCGGCATGGACGACCTCGGCGAGCGCCGCCAGGTCGTGGATGCTGCCGAGCTCGTTGTTCACCGCCATCAGCGAGACCAGCACGGTGTCCGGGCGCATGGCCGCGCGCAGTTGGTCGGGCGTCACCCGCCCGTCGTGGCCGGGCGTGAGCCAGGTGACCTCGAAGCCCTCGGCCTCCAGCGCCTTGGCGGTATCCACCACCGCCTTGTGCTCGATACAGGAGGTCACCAGGTGACGGCCCCGTGCCCGGTTGGCCCGCATGAAGCCGGTCAGCGCCAGGTTGTCGGCCTCGGTGGCGCCGCTGGTCCAGACGATCTCGCGGGGGTCGGCACCGATCGGGTCGGCGACCTGGCGACGAGCACCCTCCACGGCCTGCTCCGCCTGCCAGCCGAGCATGTGGCTACGCGACGCCGGGTTGGCGAAGAGGCCGTCCGGGGTCAGGTGACGGCTCATCGCCTCGGCGACCCGCGGATCGACCGGGGTGGTGGCGGCATAATCGAGGTAGACGGGTGTGGTCATGGGCTCGCAGTGGTGGCGGATGTTCGGAAAGGGTATGCCCGGCGGTTCAGGGCGACGACGCGAGGATGCCGTCGTTGCCCTGCCGGCGACGCTGGCGACTGGCGATGCCCCGTATCTCCTGGCGCTGCGCCAGTTGTCCCAGGGTGATGCCGTCGAGGAAGCCGTGGATATGCTCCGACAGCTCGCACCACAAATGGTGGGTCAGGCAGGTATCGCCCTGCTGGCAGTCGGATAGCCCGCCGCAGCGGGTGGCGTCCACCGACTCGTCGACCGCGTCGATCACCCGAGCCACCGAGATAGCCGCCGGCGGCAGCGCCAGCAGGTAGCCGCCGCCGGGGCCGCGTACGCTCTCCACCAGCCGGGCGCGGCGCAGGCGGGCGAACAGCTGTTCGAGGTAGGAGAGCGAGATCTCCTGTCGCCGCGAGATGTCGGCCAGGCAGATGGGACCCTCGTCGGCGTTCATCGCCAGGTCGAGCATGGCGGTAACAGCGTAGCGTCCCTTGGTGGTCAGGCGCATGCGGATCGACACCTCGGCGCCGACGCTGGGGTCGGGGTTCGATGGATCGGGTGCGTCTCCCCAGGGGAAACGTCACGGACGAAAGGGCATTATGGTAAAGACCGAGTGCCGTGGTCAACCATTCTCCCGGCGCTTCTCGGGTCGGGCATCGTCGGCGGCATCGCCCTGAGGCTCTTTCTCGCTCTCCGGTTCCTCCCGGTCGACGGGCGGGCAGCAACTGTCCACGTCGGCGAGGATGTCGGCGAAGTCCTCGTCACGCAGCTCGGGCAGCCGGCCGTCGCGATAGCTGGCATCTAGCTTGCGCAGGGTGCCGCACATGCGCTCGATGCGCTCGTCCACGGCGTGCATGTGGTCGAGCATGGCCTGGATCGAACGGGCCACGGGGTCGGGCATGTCCTGGCTGATGCCGTAGGCGTCGAAGCCGAACTTGCGGTGCATCGCCTCGCGCCGGGCCGGGTCGACCTCGAGGACCTCCTCGGCGTCCGGCTCGAGGCGATGGACGACCTTGCCGGGGATGCCTACCACGGTGGCGCCGGCGGGCACCTCCTTGGTGACCACGGCGTTGGAGCCGATCTTGGCGCCGGTGCCCACGGTGAAGGGGCCCAGTATCTTGGCTCCGGCGCCGACGATCACACCATCCTCGAGGGTCGGGTGGCGCTTGCCCTTGTTCCAGCTGGTGCCGCCCAGGGTCACGCCCTGGTAGAGGGTGACGTCGTCGCCGACCTCGGCGGTCTCGCCGATCACCACGCCCATGCCGTGGTCGATGAAGAAACGCCGGCCGATGGAGGCCCCGGGATGGATCTCGACGCCGGTCAGCCAGCGGGAGAAGGTCGAGAGGCTGCGGGCGAGCCACTTGAGGTTCTTCCGCCACAGCCAGTGGCTGAAACGGTGGATCAACAGGGCGTGCAAGCCGGGATAGTTGGTCAGCACT
Source organism: Halomonas flagellata (assembly GCF_022487945.1). Classification (NCBI taxonomy): domain Bacteria; kingdom Pseudomonadati; phylum Pseudomonadota; class Gammaproteobacteria; order Oceanospirillales; family Halomonadaceae; genus Halomonas; species Halomonas flagellata. Next base: position 33,818 of record NZ_JAKVPY010000028.1, on the reverse strand, counting down.
TCCAGGAAGTTGCGCGCCGCGGGGTCGCGGGCGAATACACTGTTGATGTCCTCACGCAGATGTTGAAACATGCAGCGGTCCTTGGGTGGCGGAGGGGCGATGCTCGAGGGGGCAATCGCCGGAGGTTCCTCTCATACTGGGGGCGCCGGCTGGCGGCTTCAAGCCGGCGGGTCTGGCTCGCCGCTGTCGGCCGGCGTCTCGCCGCTCGCCTGTTTCTCGGTGGCGGAGAGAATCCCGCGCAGGATATTGAGTTCCATGCGCTCGGGACGGCTGCGCAGGGTCAGGCGCCGCAGCCGCGCCATCAACTGGCGTGGCATGGCCGGATCGTGGAAGCCGATGGCGATCAGGGTGCGTTCCAGGTGGGCAAAGTAGTGCTCCAGCTCCTCGTGGGTGGCCAGTGGCTGGGGCGGTTCCGCGTCGCTCTCGTCGCTCGTCTCCAGGCCGTCCAGCCAGGCCAGGCGACACTCGTAGGCCAGCACCTGCACTGCGGTGGCCAGGTTCAGGGAGCTGAAGTCCGGGTTGGCGGGGATGTGCACATGGGCGTGGCAGCGCTGTAGCTCGGCATTGGAGAGGCCGCTGTCCTCGCGGCCGAAGACCAGGGCGAGGCGAGTCCCGGGCCCGGCCAGTTCACCGGCCAGCCGGCCGCCCAGCTCGCGAGGGGTGATCATCGGCCAGGGCAGGGTGCGCGACCGGGCGCTGGCGCCCACCACCAGGGTGCAGTCGGCGACCGCCTGTTCCAGGGTCTCGGCCGTGCGGGCCGCGTGGACGATATGGTCGGCCCCCGAGGCCCGCGAGACCGTCTCCGCGGTGAGCGGCTCGCAGCGCGGCGCCACCAGGGCCAGGTCGGAAAGCCCCATGTTGTGCATGGCGCGGGCGGTGCCGCCGATGTTGCCGGGGTGGCTGGTGCCGATCAGGACGATGCGGATGCGCTCGAGCATATGGAGAACCCTTGGGACGGCTGGAAATCGGGGAGAGAAGTCTAACATGCTGCCTTCGAGCTTCGAGCTTCGAGCTTCGAGCTTCGAGCTTCGAGCTTCGAGCTTCGAGCTTCGAGTGCGTGGCGCAATCGTCCTGGGTCTGCTAGGATGCGCGCCGACCCGTTCCACCGAACCGGCCGCGTTCTTTAACACCACCGACTCCTCAAGGCCCGATCATGCATCCGATGGTCCAATTCGCGTTGCGCGCCGCGCGCAGCGCCGGCGAACAGTTCCTGCGCATTCGCGAGCGAATCGAGAATGCCCACGAAGAGCACAACCTCGACCGCCTGCTCGAGGATGCCGCCCGCAACGCCGAGACGCTCATCGTCCGCCAGCTCAGCCGCGGCTATCCGCAGCACGGCGTCAGCGGCCGTTTCACGCCCCACCGCGCCGGCGAAGGCGAGGGCAGCGACACCCTCTGGAAGATCGAACCCTTTCACGGCTATTCCAACCTGACCGTTGCCGCGCCCGGCTTCGCCCTGTCGGTGGTCTGCCTGGTCAAGGGCCGTGCGGAGCATGCGGTGGTGATCTGCCCCTTCAGCGATGACGAATACCTGGCCAGCCGTGGTCGCGGTGCCCAGCTCAACGGCAAGCGCATCCGCGTGCCGAAGGCGTCTGCCGTGGCCGGGACGCGTATCGCCATGGGCCTGCCGGAGACCTGGCTGCGTCCGCGCCATCTGCCGGCCTACCTGACCCTGATACAGCAACTCGGCCCGCAGATCGAGGTGCAGCGTGCCTCCGGCAGCGGCCTGCTCGACCTGGCCGACCTGGCCGCCGGGCGTGCCGATGCCGCCTTCGTGCTCGGCCTCGAGGAGCAGGACCTGCAGGTCGGTTCGCTGCTGCTCAAGGAAGCCGGCGCGCTGATGGGCAGCCCCGACGGCAAGCCCTCGGTGGAGGCCGAGGGCCAGCTGATGGCCGCCGGCCCGCGCCTCTACAAGGCCCTGGTGCAGCAGCTCAAGCCGCACTTCTAACTCAAGCTGGAAGCCTTAAGCCTTAAGCTTGAAGAAAAACCGCCCCCACAGCATTGCTGCGGGGGCGGTTTCGTTTCAGGCTGCTTTCCAGCTTCCAGCTTCCAGCTTCCAGCTTCCAGCTTCCAGCTTCCAGCTTCCAGCTTCCAGCTTTCAGGGCAGCTGCTCTTCCTCCTCGTCCGCCTCCTTCGGCGGCGGGATCAGGTCCTCGCGCTGGAGCTTGAGCGGCAGCAGCAGGGCCGAGGCCACATAGATGGAGGAGAAGGTGCCGACAACGACGCCGATGATCAAGGCCATCGCGAAGCCCTCGATCATGTCGCCGCCCAGGAAGTAGAGGGCGAACAGCACCAGCAGGGTGGTACCCGACGTCGCCAGGGTGCGCGACAGGGTCATGTTGATCGCCTCGTTGAAGATCGCCGGCATGTCGTTGATGCGCGACTTGCGGATCGTCTCGCGGACGCGGTCGTAGACCACGATGGTGTCGTTGAGCGAGTAGCCGATCACCGCCAGCAGTGCCGCCAGCACGGTGAGATCGAAGTCGAGCTGGAACAGCGAGAACACGCCGACCACGACGATCACGTCGTGCATCAGCGCCAGCAGGGCGCCGATGGCGAACTTGTACTGGAAGCGGAAGGCGACGTAGAGCATCACGATGCCCAACGCTACCAGCAGGCCGAGCCCGCTCTGGTCGCGCAACTGCTCGCCGACCTGGGCGCCGACGAACTCGGCACGCACCAGCTCCACCCGGTCGCCGCCCTCGCGCAGCAGCGACACCACCCGGTCACCCACGTCGGGGTCGAAGGCCTGCTGCAGGCGGATCAGCACCTCGGTGGAGGCGCCGAAGCTCTGCACCGAAACGTCGCGGAACTCGGCGGCCTCGAGGACCTGGCGCACGGCGTCGAGCGAGGGGGCCACGGCGTAGCGGACCTCCACCAGGGTGCCGCCGGTGAAGTCCAGCCCCAGGTTGAGCTGCTGGAACAGCAGCGAGACGATCGACGCCAGGATCATCAGGCCGGAGACCGCGAAGGCGATCCGGCGCTTGCCCATGAAGTCGAACTGTCGATTGATGAGGGTCTTCATGTCCACCTCTTATATCCAGAGCTTCTTGACCGGCTTGCCGCCGTAGATGAGGTTGACCATCGCGCGGGTCACCAGCAGGGCGGTGAACAGCGAGGTCATGATCCCCAGCGAAAGCGTCACGGCGAAGCCCTTGACCGGCCCGGTGCCGATCGAGAACAGGATCACCGCCACCAGCAGGGTGGTGATATTGGCATCGATGATCGAGGTGAAGGCGCGCTCGTAGCCGGCGTGGATCGCCTGCTGCACCGAGAGCCCGCCACGCAGCTCCTCGCGTATGCGCTCGAAGATCAGCACGTTGGCGTCCACCGCCATGCCCAGCGTCAGCACAATGCCGGCGATGCCCGGCAGGGTCAGGGTGGCCCCGAGCAGCGACATGGCGGCCACCACCAGGGTCAGGTTGAGCGCCAGCGCCACGTTGGCGAAGACCCCGAACACCTTGTAGCGCACCAGCATGAACAGCACCACCAGCAGCAGGCCGATCTGCACCGACATCACGCCGCGCTCGATGTTCTCGGCGCCCAGGCTCGGGCCGATGGTGCGTTCCTGCACGAAGTAGATCGGTGCCGCCAGGGAGCCGGAACGCAGCAGCAGGGCCAGCTCGGCGGCCTCGGTGGGCGAGTCGAGGCCGGTGATGCGGAAGCTGTTGCCCAGGGCGCTCTGGATGGTGGCCAGGCTGATCAGACCCCGCTCGGTATAGGGGTCGCGCACCGTCACCTCTTCGCCATCCTCGATTACCACGCGGTCGCGGGTCTTGTGCTCGATGAACAGCACCGCCATGTTGCGGCCGATGTTGGTGCGGGTCGCCCGGTTCATCAGGGTGCCGCCGGTCCCGTCCAGGTTGATGTTGACCTGGGGGCGGCCGTTCTCGTCGAAGCTGCGGCTGGCGCTGGAGACGCTGTCACCGGTGATGATGACGTCACGCATCAGGTCGGCGGTGCGTGACTCGTCGTTGCGGAAGCTGAAGGTCTCGACCTCGGCATCCGGGGTGTCCGGGCGGGCCTCGAGGCGGAACTCCAGGTTGGCGGTGGCGCCCACCACGCGCTTGGCGGCCACGGTGTCCTGTACCCCGGGCAGCTCGACCACGATGCGAGCCGGTCCCTGGCGCTGGACCATGGGCTCGGCCACGCCCAACTCGTTGACGCGGTTGCGCAGGGTCGTGAGGTTCTGGTTGATGGCGTAGTCCTGGAGCTCATTCACCGCCTGGTCGGTCATGGTCATGACCAGGCGAGCGCCACGGTCCTCACCTTCGCTTGCGTAGTCGAAATCGGGGAACTCGCGGCTGATCAGGCGGCGCGCCTCGTCGCGGTCCTCGTCACTGGCGAAGGCGATGGAGACGGTGCGGCCGTCGACCTCGGTGTCGCGGTAGCGGATGCGCTCGCCGCGCAGCAGATCGCGCATGGCGCTGGCATTCACTTCGAGGCGCTGCTCGAGGGCCGCGTCCATGTCCACTTCCAGCAGGAAGTGCACGCCGCCCCGCAGGTCAAGCCCCAGGGTCATCGGCGAGGCGGAGAGCGACTGCAGCCAGGCCGGGGTGGACTCGGCCAGGTTGAGGGCCACCACATACTCGTCGCCGAGCAGGGCGGCGATGCGGTCGCGGGCCTTGATCTGGTCATCGGCATCGAGGAGGCGGATCAGTAACCGGTTGTCCTCGTCCTCGACGGCCTTGATCTCGATGCCGGTCTCGCGCAGGGACTCCCGGATGCGCTCGAGCTGGCGCGCGTCGACGGAGGCATCGCCCCGCTCGCTGCTGACCTGCACCGCCGGGTCTTCGGGGAAGAGGTTGGGCAGCGAATAGACCAGGCCGCCAATGAGTACGGCAAGTATCAGCAGATACTTCCACAGGGGGTAACGGTTGAGCATGCGAGCCCTGCCCTTGGTTGCTGACAATAGGAGGCTGACGTGATGACGTCCTGGCCACCGGCGAGTTTCGTTGCGGTGGCCGAAGGGCGGCCTGGCCGGGCGCGGGGGAGGGGCGCCCGACCAGGCCGGGGAGGGCCCGGGTCAGATGGACTTGATGGTGCCCTTGGGCAGCACGGCGGCCACGGCGCTCTTCTGCACGTTGACCTCGGTGCCGTCCGCGACTTCGATGCGGATGAATTCGCTGTCGTCGCTGACCTTGGTGATGCGGCCCAGCATGCCGCCACCGATGACGATCTCGTCACCCTTGGAGAGGCTACCGATCAGCTGCTTGTGCTGCTTGGCCCGCTTGGCCTGGGGGCGCCACAGCAGGAAGTAGAAGATGAGCACGAAGCCGACCAGCATGACGATCTGGGCGATGCCGCCACCGGCGGCGCCGGCGTCCTGGGCCATGGCCGGCGAAATGAAGAAGTCCAGCATCTGGATGTGTCTCCTGGGTTGTCAGAAACGGAATGTAGGAAGCGAGTCGTCTGAAACGGGTCCATGGCCGGCGCCGGGCATCATGCCCGCGGGTGCCGACCGTGGATCAATTCGGAGCGGGAGGTACCGGCAGCCCGCGCTGCGCATAGAAGCCTTCCACGAAGTTCGCCAATGTACCCGCTTCGATGGCACCGCGCAAACCGGCCATCAGGCGTTGATAGTGGCGCAGGTTGTGGAGGGTGTTGAGCATCGAACCGAGCATCTCGCCGCAGCGATCGAGGTGGTGCAGGTAGGCCCGGGAGAAGTGCCGGCAGGTGTAGCAGTCGCAGCCTTCCTCCAGCGGGCGGGTGTCGTGGCGGTGCCTGGCGTTGCGGATCTTGACCGTGCCCTCGGCGGTGAAGAGATGGCCGTTGCGGGCGTTGCGGGTGGGCATCACGCAGTCGAACATGTCGACCCCGCGACGCACGCCTTCCACCAGGTCCTCGGGCTTGCCGACCCCCATCAGGTAGCGCGGCTTGTCCTCGGGCATCCAGGGGGGCAGGTAGTCGAGCACCCGGATCATCTCCTCCTTGGGCTCGCCCACCGAGAGACCGCCGATGGCCAGGCCGTCGAAGCCGATCTCCAGCAGCCCCGCGAGCGAGCGCTCGCGCAGGGCCGGGTACATGCCGCCCTGGATGATGCCGAACAGCGCCGAAGGCGAGGCGCCGTGGGCCTCGCGGGAGCGCTCGGCCCAGCGCAGCGAGCGCTGCATGGAAAGCTCGGCCTCCTTCTCGGTGGCCGGGTAGGGGGTGCACTCGTCGAAGATCATCACCACGTCGGACCCCAGCGAGCGCTGCACCACCATGGACTCCTCGGGGCCCATGAACACCTTGGCGCCGTCCACCGGCGAGCGGAAGTGCACGCCCTGCTCGGTGATCTTGCGCATGGCACCCAGCGAGAAGACCTGGAAGCCGCCGGAGTCGGTGAGGATCGGCTTGTCCCACTGGGCGAAGTCGTGCAGGTCGCCGTGGGCCTCGATCACCTCCATGCCGGGGCGCAGCCACAGGTGGAAGGTGTTGCCGAGGATGATCTCGGCGCCGATCTCTTCCACCGAGCTCGGGGTCATGCCCTTGACGGTGCCGTAGGTACCCACCGGCATGAAGGCCGGTGTTTCCACCGTTCCCCGGGGGAAGGCCAGGCGGCCACGGCGGGCCCGGCCATCGCTGGCCAGGTGCTCGAAGCTCATGAAGCATTCGTTACGCATGTGACTCTCGATAATAGAAACCAGGTGCACTGAGGCGTTCAGGGCGTCTTGCCGGTCAGGAACCCTTGCGGGTTAAAAACATCGCATCGCCGTAGCTGAAGAAGGCATAGCGCTCGCGCACCGCCTCGCGGTAGGCGGCCATCACGTGATCGAAACCGGCGAAGGACGACACCAGCATCAGCAGGGTCGACTCCGGCAGGTGGAAGTTGGTGATCAAGGCATCGACGCAGCGCCATTCATAGCCCGGGTAGATGAAGATGTCGGTCTCGCCGCTGCAGGGGGCGATCTCGCCGTCGGCGCTCTTCAGGCAAGCACTCTCCAGGCAGCGCACGCTGGTGGTGCCCACCGCAACCACCCGATTGCCCCGGGCGCGGGTCGTCCGTACCTGCTCGCAGACGGCCTCGCTCACCTCGATCCACTCGCTGTGCATGCGGTGCTCGCGGATGTCGTCGGCGCGCACCGGCTGGAAGGTGCCGGCGCCCACGTGCAGGGTGACGAAGGCGCTCTCCACGCCCTTGGCGGCCAGGGCTTCGATCAGCGGCTCGTCGAAGTGCAGCCCGGCGGTGGGGGCGGCCACGGCCCCGTCGCGGCGGGCGTAGACGGTCTGGTAGCGCTCCCGGTCGGCGAGTTCGTCGGAGCGGTCGATATAGTGCGGCAGCGGCATATGGCCGTGCTTCTCCAGCAACTGGACCAGGGGGGTATCGCCCAGGAAGCGCAGCTCGAACAGGGCGTCGCGGCGGCCTTCCACCACGGCGTGGATGTCGCCCTCGAAGATCAGCTCGGTGCCCGGCTTCGGCGACTTGCTCGAGCGCAGGTGCGCCAGCCCGCGGTGGACGTCCAGCGGGCGCTCGAGCAGCATCTCCACCCTGCCTCCGCTGGCCTTGTGGCCGTGCAGCCGTGCCGGGATCACCCGGGTGTCGTTGAACACCAGCAGGTCGCCGGGCTCGAGCAGTTCCAGCAGGTCGGGGAAGCGGCGGTGGGCCCGCGCGCCGCTGGCGCCGTCGACGCACAGCAGGCGGCAGTCGCTGCGCTGCTCGGAGGGGTAACGGGCGATCAGCTCGTCGGGAAGCTCGTAGTGGAAATCGGCACGCTGCATGCGGATCGGGGACTCGGGAATGGCGGAGGTTGACGAGGCGACGGCGACTGGACCGTCTGGGCAAGCCGCCTAGGATACCGTCTCATGCGCGCGAAGTCAGGCGTCCCGATTGACCTGTTCGCACCGCCACGTATAATGCCACGCGCTGCCGGCGTGGCGGAATTGGTAGACGCAGCGGATTCAAAATCCGCCGGGTGCAAGCCCTTGTCGGTTCGAGTCCGACCGCCGGTACCACTTAGAAAACAGTCGCTTACGAGCGGCTGTTTGCGTTTCTGCCCTCCCTGTTTCTAGTGCTTGGTCGCAGTTTGGTCGCAGAAGGCCGCGCTCAAGCTCGGCAGACGTGAGCCAATATCGTCCAGGCCCGCATCGAACATGTGCGAGTAGCGGCTGGTGACGATCAGGCTGGAATGCCCCAGCAGGTCGCGCACCGTGGTCATGCTCTCGCCGGCCTGGGCCAGCATGCTGGCATAGCTGTGGCGCAGGTCGTGGAAGCGCAGGTCGGGCCGCCCTACAGTCTGGCGGGCATGCTCCCACACCGTTCGCAGGCGAGAGTAGGTCGTAGCGAACGGTAGATCCTCCAACCATGCCCGGGCGTCCTCCGGTACCGGCACCACTCGGGCCTTGCCGCTCTTCGTCTGGTCTGGTCGCAGCAGGATGCGACCAGCCTGGACGTTCTGCGGATCTAGAGCCAGCAGTTCGCCTTGCCGCAGCCCGGTGAGCGCCGCCAGGGCGATCAGCCGCTTCTCGACAATCGACTGATCGGGGATGGCTTGTAGTAGCTGACTTACCTGTTCGATAGTCAGGTACACGTGCCGTTCGTTCTTCGGCATTTTTTTGCGGATCTTGTCGCCCAAGGGGCGGTCCAGCCACCCCCATTCCCGATAGGCAAGGTTCAACACCCGCTTTACCACCTGCAGATGGTTGTTGATGGTGCTCTGCGCACGTCCTTGCTTGCGAAGGTCTCGAGCCATCTCGCGGGCCTTGTCGACGCTGTCCATGCCGAGCAGCACCCGGTCGCCCATGTAGTGGGCCACCGGGCGGATGGCCTTCACCTGGCTGGCCACGTCGTATTCGTCGATCCATCGTTCAAGACCCTCGATGAATGTTCGTCGCGGCTGGCGTCCCATGGCCTCACCCTGGAAAGCAGCTTCGTTCAGTTCGGCTTGGCGCTTCGCTGCGTATTCCCGCGCCTGCCGCTCCCCCTCTCGATCCCCCGCAAACGATCGTTGATGTCGGTGACCGTGGTACGTTTCCGTGACCACCCACCGGTTCCTCTTTTCCCTGTATCTGACTGTGATTCCCATGTGTCGCGTTCCTCAGGCTGAGGTCCGCGCTTGCAGTTCTCAGCGTACCCCTCCACTGCGCTCCGCTCAAAGCGAACCGCGCTGCCGATCTGAACGAAGCCGATGCGGTGCTTATTGCCGTACACCCAGCTCGGACTCATGCCCAGCCATTCAGCAACCTGCTCGGGTCGTAGTAGTGCTTCGGCCATTGCAGTTTCCCTAATTCGCTGGCTTGATGGCCCAATCTTGGCGACCCGCCGTCGCCTGCGAATCGGCACTCCTTAAGTTTCTCGGAATTTTAGGGACCGCCATTGACATCGCTGCATGGATATGATTTGGGGTGGGTCGAGGTGGCCGCAGCCAGAAGCGGGTGTTATATAAATGTCATTGGATTGAGCTGGGAGGCATGAGTGACGTGACGACTACAGACCCTTGGCAGATGATCTTTGATCGTGCAGGTGAGCTTGGTGATGCGATATTGCGTGAGCAGCCAAAAAGTAAATTTGATCTGATTGATTATGAAAGCCAAGTAATTGGCATGATTAAAGAAATTTCTGGTGGGAGAATTAACCCTCGAGATGATTGGTCGGTAATTATGCGGCCAGTAAATAAAGAAAATAAGCTTGATGAAAAGATTGAGAGCCACTTCCATATAGCGCTGCGTCAGACAGTTTTTGTACGTGTTCTGTTCGAATACCACATGGAAAAAATCAAAGAAAATTACGCTGAGAGCTCGCAGCCTGGAGCGCTGATGAAAGTAGGTGAAGAAATGCTTTCTGCCTTTGCCTGTGCTCAGCAGCATGCGACAGCCTGGCGCTTGCTGAAGGAGGTTCGCGATAAGAGTTATGAAACAAGGTCTCAGAGTGCGAACCAGACCAGGGCTGAGAGAAAGAAAGAGAGAGAGTTGTTGCTACGTTGCCTGATTGAAACATCCCTGGATCGGCTGCGGCCTGCTGGGCCTACTGGTGGATGGCGCAGTCACATCCTGGCTGGTCAGGTTATTGCCAAGGACCTTTCGTCAATGGCCGAATCCTACTCTCTTCCTATCATCACGGATGAAGACGAGCTTTCTGAAAAAGTTCAGTTGATGATCTGGAAAGAGCCGAGACTCAGGAAAGCCTATAATGAGTCGGCAAAAGAACCGCTCAAAGAGCCAATCAAGACGAGGAAAGCAGTCCTGAAATTTGGCTTGCTTAAGGAAGAAGAGTAGGGATAAAGGCGTGCGGGATGCCGCACGCCAGTTGAGATAAACTTCGCCAATATAATCTTTTTCTGCTGATACGACTATTTTTTGTCATGGTCATTATTGAGTATAAAGCCCATATACGCTCCTCTTCCTTCGATGAATTTTTCCTGGCTATCAAATCTAGCAACTTCCTTTACATAGTAGTCTATTCCATTTTTGAACTTTGGGTCTGTTATACCGATTATGGTCTCTGAGAAGCTCAGGTTTCCTTTTCTTTTTTCTTCTATATGGCCTAGTTGTTTTAGTAGATTGATTGCCGCATCTAAGTGCTCGCTCTCTCGAAGTTCTTTGCTGCGAACATTCCTGCGGAGGTGGGATTTTTTAATATGATATGTTTCATCTATACTCTCATCCCCTAGGCGACGGATTTCTCGAACCAGCTGGTTCGTGTTGATCACGATCTCTGGATCACCCGCAATATGTTGCATGAAATGATAAGAGTGCCGCTTGCAAAGATGCCATGAATATTCTAACAGAGGAGTGTCAATTTCACCCTCATAGCCTTCAAAGGTATGTATGATGGCAGCTACACGTGTAATGTTGTCCATGAGCTTGTTGCCATGACCACGAGCATGTTCGTAATGGCCATGCTCAGCCATTGCCTTCTCGATGCCGGAATGGATCTCATTCCAGAGTTCTTTGGCTGATGGTGTAAACTCTAGCACCTTTCGTTGACGGTCGCTCTTCTCGAGGATTTCGAAGGATTCTTCAAGAAGCTCCGTTGCACGGCTGTGAAAGCGCTCCATAACGCCGGGATTGACGGCGCGACCTTTTCCTTCTCGGATACCAACCATGGACCGGGGCTTGATCACCAAAAAGCGTGACAAAAAGCCGTTATCCATCGCCTCTTCCCCGCGCTTCTCCAAGAACCGGTTGATCACCTTGGGTTGCGCCATCAGGGCTACGGTTAACCGAGGATCATCCAGTGTAAAGCTGGGCGATGTGCGGCGAGTGACATCAAGGGGTGACCCGCTCCACAACGAGTTGAGCATGGGAAGGTCTTCCATTGCTTTTCCTTCCATTATATTGCCAGCTTCACTCGATAATAGACATGCCATAGGAATGTTTTCATAGAGGCCGTAGGCTAGTGCGATGGGGGTGATGTTTTCATAAAGCATCTGATGGTTTTTGGGTGGCTTTGGCTTGTTTTTATGCAACCCTGCCTGGCGCAGCTCAATTTCTTCGGTGGATTCTCCATCCACGAAGGCCTTGGTACGCAGTTTGGTTAGAGCCCTATCGTCGCTCTGCCAATTTTTCAGCTGCCTATTGTATTCTTCTAGCTCATTTTGGCTCTCCATTTTCTTGGCTTTTTGATAGTCCCTGATAGGCTTAAACATCCAGTTTTCTAGGGCTGTCTTCCGTTCTCCAGTTTCTGCAATCGTGAGCACATAGAGTGACGTGGGGACTACATGATTGTTTGGATAGGCAGCATCCACGACGCCTTGGCAGGCCATCGCCATGGCGGAAAGCGCTGCAGTTCGAGCCATCTCTGGTGCCACCTCGACATGCTGTGCGACTTCCTGAGTCATCGACTCGAAGCGAGAGTGCTCATCATAAGCAGGCCAATCCCCTTCGAAGCCATTTTCCTGAGCAAACGGCGAGTTGGAGGGTCCTTCATCTTGATAAAATTGTGTCATTGTTTGTCCAAAACCATGCTATTTTCGCTATTAGTTGCAAAAATAGCACGAATTCAGTGCTGATGTATTAAGAAAAGTTAAAAATGAAGAGAGCTTTTTTATTAGCATGCTATTGAATTTGGCGGACTCGATCTGTCACCTCCGACTCCCATCGCAGCAATGCATCCCTTGAGCGATGGGTTTGGTGTGCGCCTTGCACAGATAGCTCGCCGCGTAGAAGAGCTCCTCGAACGTGGCCTGGTCGTCATGATGGAAGTGAAAGGTGATGAGTTCTTTGGTGAGCTTATTCTTGGAGACGTTGACCAGTCCCCCCATCTGCTCCGCGGGCCAGCCAATGACCCCTTCCCACGCGCGCACAATACGGTGGTAGAGAATGTCCCCTGCATACGCGTCTGTAGCGCTCTTCTCGGCGTAGGCGCTTAATGGCCCGAGGCTTTGCAGGGCATTGCCGTTGAACAGCAGCAAAACGTGGTAATGGGGCTTGTCGCTGATGTCCTGCTCCCGAGCCCACACGTAGCGCATGTCATGTGGGTACTTGAGATTGATCAGATCGAGTTCCCAACACAGGTTCTTAAAGAATTGGCTGATCGCGGCATTACTGGCCAACAGGGAACTGACCGGCATGGCCTCGGGGAAGCGCAGATCTATGCGGATCGCATAGGTTCGGCTATTGGCATGGCGTGCCTGGTTCATCACCCGGAGAAGGGTATACAGGTAATTATCGATCAAGGGTCCCCGTGAGGTCTGGACCTGCATCCCGTGGTAGTACAGATCGAACCACAGGCGTAGGTGGGGATTGTCCGGGTGGCGTTTACGGAAGCGCTGTCCGACGGTTGGCATAAAATCCATGGTCATCTATCTCCTGGTACACAGCCAAGCGGATGCCCACGGCACTGAGGCCGTGCCCAACGAGGTGGTGTCATCGTGGAAGGGGTGAAGGATTAGCCCACACCAAGGCGATGGCGCGTTACAACGCGCCGTCATCGTCCAGTGCAGGAAGGGGATAAACTCTGGCGGGGTATGACACGCGCGTGGTCATGGCCTTCGGCCCCACGCCACATGTCAGTCACTCAGCTATTTTAAAGCTGTGATAGTGAAGTCAGCGTCACTGACGGGGTCTGCTCTCCTGGTTCTCTGGAATGGTCCGTTACTGGTGTCACAGTCGGGATATGTCTCTGAGAGGGTCGCTTATCCTAGCGACCTCCTAGGGGTGACTGTTGCTTTCCCCTACGGGGTATCTCCTGTGGTTCTACAGGGAGCGGACGTCGGCTCTGTAGGCCTCCTCCATAGTGTTACTCCTGTGGTGTTCTGCGTATGCATACTACTAAGTACCGTCAGTCACTCTGCGGACTGACCGATGGAAAATCTCAGAAGCATTCCGCTCACCATGAGGCATTGTTTCGTTCAGAGCCCCATTTCCCATTTGTCCTGGTCGCTAGAAAATAATTCCATTTTTATCAATGAGAAAACGACGAACCTAGAAGGCTCGGCATACGCTCACAACATATGCCACGTTTGTACTTTTTTTCAGATCTATATCACTCCTGTGAGCTGAGCCTACGACGGGCTTGTTTCACCGGCACAGGAGACATGACATGCCCCCACCCTGCTCGCGCTGTGTCTCGCAGCGCGTGATCAACCTCGAGACCGCCCGCAAATTTGGGACGGCTACCGGTGCGTTGGTTGGCTCCCTCAAGGGCGCCTATGCAGCGCTCTACGCTCCCGGCCGGATACCGGCTTCCTCTGCTCACTTTCCCCTCAGCCGACTCGCTGTCGCCGTGATGGCCGCCGCATCGAGCGGTATCGCCGGGGCAGCCGCCGGCCATCAGATGGTCCAGCACCTGTTTCCGCCCGGAGAAGGCGCACCCTGGCTCTGCCTGGGCTGCGGCCATGCCTTCCGGGTGCTGGACTGATCCCATCACCGCACTTTCTCCCTCACTGCCGGCGACCTGCCGGCTTTTTTTCGTCTTGGAGGTTTCTCATGGCACATCAGATCGAACACATGGCTTACGTCGGCGATATCCCCTGGCATGGCCTGGGGCAGCAGCTGTCGCGTCATCAACCGCTGGAGGTGTGGCGGCAGCAGGCCGGCATGGACTGGCACATCGAGGAGTCACCGGTGCGCTTTATCGCCGATGGGGCCGGTCACCTGGGCAGCATCCACTCCTTCCCGGAACAGAAGGTGCTCTACCGCTCGGATACCCGGGCCCCGCTGTCGGTGGTCTCCCAGCGCTACAAGGTGGTGCAGCCGGAGGAGGTGCTGGAGTTCTACCGGGATCTGACCGAGTACGCCGGCTATGAGTTGGAGACCGCCGGGGTGCTCAAGGGCGGGCGCAAGTTCTGGGCACTGGCACGGAGCGGCCTTGGCACCGCCCTGAAGGGTCAGGATCAGGTCAACGCCTACCTGCTGCTGGCCACGTCCTGTGATGGGTCGCTGGCGACCGTGGCGACCCCGACCTCGGTACGGGTGGTGTGCAACAACACCCTGACCATCGCCGTGGACGGCATGACCCAGGGGGTGAAGGTGCCGCACAGCACCGAGTTCAACCCGCAGCTCGTCAAGCAGCAGCTGGGCATCTCGGTCGCGCAGTGGGACGACTTCATGTACCGCATGAAGACCCTGGCCGAGCGCAAGGTGAGCCAGGAAGAGATAAAGACCTACTTCCAGTCGGTGATCTGCAACGCCGAAGAGCCGCTGGACGATCCCTCCAGGCTGCCCAACGTGCGGGCGCTCAACCGCGTGCAGAAGCTGTTCCATGGCGAAGGACGTGGCGCCCGGCTGTGCACCGCGCAGGGCACTGCCTGGGGCCTGCTCAACGCCATCACCGAGTACGTCGACCACGACAAGCGCGCACGCAGCAACGACTACCGCATGGATTCCGCCTGGTTCGGCCAGGGGGCGAGCCTCAAGGACAAGGCGCTGACGTCTGCCATGGCGTTGGTCGGCTGATCCTCAGGGAGCCTTTCGTCACGACTCGCTCCCTTTCTCACCGTCTTAATCCACGTTCCCACACCACGGCATAGCGCCCGGCCCACCGCGGCCGGGCGTTTCTATTTCTGGAGGTTCCGATGCAACCGCCCATGACATTCGAGATCTGCCGCGCCCTGACCCAGCTGACGCGTCAACTGCTCGAGGCCAAGGAGCACCAAGCCCAGACCCACGTGCTGGCCAAGGGCCAGGTCTATCGCGTCGTCGTGTCGCTGGAGCCGGTCCCCGCCGACCAGCTCCAGGACGTCATCAACCGCTACCAGTAAGGAGATCCCCATGGCCACTCCCATCCACCCCGATGCCAACACCAAGGCACCCGTCACCCAGCCCCTTCAGGAGAGCACCGCGATCATCCAGGTGATCGAGCGGGCCGCCCTCAACCCCGAGGTCGACATCGACAAGATGGAGCGCCTGCTGCAGATGCAGGAGCGCGTGCTCGATCGGCAGGCACTGATGGCCTACAGCGCCGCCATGGCGGCCATGCAGACGGAGCTGCCGAGCATCGCCGAGCGCGGCCAGGGCAACAACGGCGCCTACGCCACCCTGGAGGACATCGTCGACACCGTGCGCCCGATCATGCAGAAGCACGGCTTCGCGGTGAGTTTCCGGATCCAGACCCAGGAGCGCGGCATTCAGGTCACCGGGGTGCTGATGCACCAGGACGGTCACCGCGAGGAAACCAGCATGCTGCTGCCAGCCGATACCAGCGGCAGCAAGAACGCCGTGCAGGCCTTCGGCTCCTCGACCAGCTACGGCAAGCGCTACGTGCTGTGCGCCCTGCTCAACATCACCACCCGCGGCCAGGACGACAACGGCCATGCCGCCGCCCCGGTGAAGCTGGTCACGCCCTTCCAGGCGGGCCAGCTCCGGCAGCTGATCGCCATCTGTCCTCCCGCCACCCAGGAATGGTTCGTCGGCAAGTACGGCGAGGCCGAGCGGGTACCGCGCAACGACTTCGACAAGCTGCGCGCCTCCCTGCAGAAGCGGGCCCAGCCCAACCGCCAACGTCACTGACCGGCCAGCGAGGGGGCAGCCCCTCGCCGCCTATGCCGCGTCATCGAAAAGGAGATCGTCATGCAGATCCTGACACTGGAACAGGGCACGCCCGAGTGGCATGCCGCCCGCCTCGGCATCATCACCATGTCCGAGCTGAAGACCCTGCTGGTCAAGGGCAAGGGGCCGGCCGGCTTCGGTGCCGGTGCGTTGAGCTATATGCATCAGCTGATCGGCGAGCGCATCACCGGCGAGCCCTCCGATGCCTTCCCGGGCAATGTCCACACCCAGCGCGGCCACGAACTGGAGCCCGTGGCCCGTGAGCTCTACCAGGAGGCCACCGGGCTGCCCCGCCTGGAACAGGTCGGCATCATCCTCAACCATGGGGTGGGCTACTCGCCCGACTGTCTGGTGGACAGCAACGGCCTGGTGGAGATCAAGACCAAGCTGCCCAAGTACCAGATCGAGCTGCTGCTCGAGGGAGCGCTACCCCAGGAGCATATCGCCCAGTGCCAGGGCGGCCTGTGGGTCAGCGAACGGGAGTGGATCGACTTCGTCAGCTACTGGCCGGGGATGCCGCTGTTCGTGAAGCGGGCCTACCGGGACGAGGCGATGATCCGCACCATCGCCGAGCGGGTCGAGGCCTTCTACGCGGAACTGGAGCGCCGCATGGCGCTGGTGATGGCGGCCTGAGGAGAACAACCATGACCCATCGCAAGCTGGTGGCCGGCGAGGTCGCCGGCACCTATCACGTCATTGATGAGGTGACAGAAGCAGAGCTGCTGCAGATCGCCCAGCGGCTTGCCAGGCGCCGACTGGCCCGAGGCCGCAAGCTCACCCAGCCGGCACTCGTCTTCGAGTACTTGCAGGTGCTGCTGCAGGAGGTCGAGCACGAGGTATTCAGTGCCGTGTTCCTCGACAGCCAGCACCGGGTAATCCGCTTCGAGGAACTGTTCCGCGGCACCATCGACTCGGCCAGCGTCTACCCCCGCGAGGTCGTGAAGCAGGCGTTAGCCTGTAACAGCGCTGCTGTCATACTGGTGCACAACCACCCAAGCGGTGACCCCGAGCCCAGCGATGCCGACCGACGCATTACCCAGCGCCTGAAAGAAGCGCTCGGCCTGTTCGACATCCGCGTCATCGATCACATCGTGGTCGGGAGCGAAGGATGTAAATCATTCGCTGAGCTGGGCTACCTGTGAGTTCATGTTACGACATAACGCCGGTGCTGCCCCTGTGGGGCAGCACCGGCGTAGCTGGTCTCTCATTTTTTTGCTTCATCGCACTTGGCGAGGAAGCCCAGGCTCATCAGTCACGAGCAAAGCGCTAATCGAAAATGAAGAACGGACGAACCTCAACAGGCCCGGGGGTGCATGAATCGGGTGAAACGCAAAAGCGCCAAGGGAGGAGAGGTTGTATGTGGTCAATGAGGAAAAGGCATCGCTGAGTGGCGATCCCGCGCGCTATGTGCTGGTGATGTCGTGTGTCGTGATGGCCGCCCACTCCCGCCTAGTCAGTTCCCCATGGTCGCCCCGTTAGGGGAGCCTCTCTCTGCCTGTCCGCTGCTCGGAGTCTCAGCGTGTCGTCACTCGCTGTCAGCAAGGCGTTAGGCTCAACCCTAAAATGCCGGGCCCCTGAAGGGCCCGGCAATCAATGAGGCAGAAGCTAGTCGACGGGGAGGGGATGTCCCCGTTAATAGAACCAGTAGGTCAGGCCGGCACCGATGATAACGGGGTCGAGCTTGGTGGTGCCGATGCTCTCACCGTTGTTCTCCACCTCGGCGTCCACGTCGGCCCAGCGGGCGTAGCCGGTGGCGCTGAGGTTATCGGTCAGGGTCAGGTCAACGCCTGCCTGGCCCACGACGCCGTAGTCGTCATCGATATCGATGTTGTACGGGTCAACCTCGTCGATGCTGGAGTAGTTCACGCCCAGGCCAACGAACGGATGCACGCGAGCTTCCTCGATGCCGCCCAGCGGGTAGTAGTTCACCAGCAGGTTGACGGGCATGCGGTCGACGCTGCCCAGGTCGTTGCCGGCCAGGCCGAAGCCGTGATCCACGGGCTCACCGAGGCCCTACTCCATCCCCACCTTGTCGTGGAACAGGTAGCCGCCTGCCAAGGAGAAGCCGCTCTCGTCGGAGATGTTGTCGGTGGTGACATCAGCTTTTTCGAAGCTGCCGCGAACATAGAGATCGCCCGCCTGGTAAGCCATCGCCTGGCCGGTGAAGGTCACGCCGGCGACGGCAACGGCGGTAAGGAGTGTCAGCTTGCGCATGAGAGTCCTCCTGGGAGCCCGGCCCGGTATATCAGGCCGAGGATGTGGGCAATCCATCAGCAAGCACGGTATGAGAAACGCTGTTTACTTCTGCCATCCCTAAAGTATGGCTGCGCTAATACTGCATGGTTCATGTAAGAGAAGGCGTACATGTGTACGACATCGCCCTAAGTTACTTTCCGAGATTTACGTTGGTGTCTGACTCCAAAATCTGCTGAGGGGGCTGACCCCGGAATCGCGGGTGGTCGCTAGCAGGCTCAGCGCATAGAATGGTCCCCCGTTTCCGTCGGATGAAATTCCTCGCTACAGGGTGTGGCGGGGCAAGCTATTGTTTTTTAAGGGCAAGGGAAAAGCCCGGCGACAATCCCTGGGCGGTAGCGTGTCTGGCCGTTTCCTGTGCCTTGCGGCTGTCTCATCCTTTTTTCTGGCGGGCCGGTGCCGCATCAGCTCCAACACCTGAGAGGCTATCCATGAGGACCCAAGACGCTCATAAGAAAGTGCGGGATGGCGCGCGCCTGGCGGTAACGCTCGCTCTAGTTGCCGTGCTGGGCGGTTGCGCCCTGCAGCCCGCCCCGCAGTCCAAGGATGCCGGCTCGGTCGTGGCCGGCGGTGAGCGTGGCAAACGGCTGGGTGCCAACCTCAGCGACTTTCTTGCGCAGTCCAGCGGCGGGGCGGCCATTCAGCTGGCCGAAAGCCCCTGGGGGCGGGATGTCGAAGTGGTGGCCGATACGAGCTATTTCGCGGCCAGTGGACGCCCCTGCCGTGAGCTCACCGTTCGCCACGCGGGCCGCCAGGCCGAGCAGGGCGCCATCGCCTGCGAGACCGCCACCGGCGCCTGGGTCGTGCGTCGGCAGGTGACCCAGGCACTGACCCAAGGAGGCGCTCGATGATGATCGCCATGCCTCGAACCCTCTCCCGCCTGACCATGGCGCTGATCCTGCTGGGCCTACCCACGCTGGCCAGCGCCCAGTCGATCAGCTTGCCCGGCAATATCCTGCCCGACGAGCAGCAGAGCCAGGGCACCCCGGACCAGGTGCAGGAGGGGCCCCGCGCGGACTGGCGCAGTGCCAACTATGGCCCGGTGCCCCAACAGCAGCTGGATTCTGCCACCGAGGCCCTGCCGCCGTTCGGCGCCAACCTCTTCGAGGGCGGCTTCCGCGGCACCCGTGCCGATGGCCTCAATCCCGGCTACACCATCAAGCCCGGCGACGAGGTCACCCTGCGCGCCTGGGGCGCCGCGGAGATCGACCGCGTGATGCCGGTGGACGCCCAGGGCAACATCTTCATTCCCGCCATCGGCCCACTGCGTGTGCAGGGCAGCACCAGCCAGCAGCTTGATGCCAAGGTGCGTCAGGCCATCAAGCAGGTCTACCCCGAGGATGTAGAGGTCTACACCAACCTGCAGGGCGTGCAGCCGGTGGGCGTGTTCGTAACCGGCTACGTGGAGAACCCCGGCCGCTATGCCGGTACCCCCAGCGACTCGGCGCTCTACTTCCTCGACCAGGCCGGCGGCATCGACCAGGCGCTGGGCAGCTACCGCCGGATCCGGGTGGTGCGTGACGGCCGCACCCTCGACACTCTGGACCTCTACGATTTTCTGCTCGACGGCCAGCTGCCCCGGCCGCAGTTCCGCGACGGCGACACCATCGTGGTGGAAGAACGCGGCCCGGCGATCGCCGTGGTGGGCGACGTGCAGCGTGAATACCGCTATGAACTGCGGGGCGACAAGCTTACCGGTGGCGAAGTGATCCGCCTGGCGCGCCTGCAAAGCGGTGTTTCCCACGTGCTGCTGCGCGGCTCCCGCGACGAGGGCCCCATCGCGCGTTACTTCCCGCTCAACGCCTTCAGCGGCCAGACGGTGCGCAGCGGTGACGAGGTGCTGTTCAGCGTCGACCAGCGCGACGAGACCATCGTCGTCGAGCTGGAAGGCAGCTACTACGGCCCCTCCCGCTATGCCCTGCCGCGCGACGCGCGCCTGGGCGAGCTGCTCGATGCCATCGCTGTGCCGAAGGAGATGACGGCCGTGGAAAGCATCTCGCTCAAGCGCGAAAGCGTGGCCAAGCAGCAACGCCAGTCGCTGCAGGAGAGCCTACGCCGCCTGGAGACCACCTACCTCGGCGCCTCCTCGGCCACCAACGAGGAAGCCCAGATCCGCGTCCGCGAAGCCGAGATGATCCAGCAGTTCGTGGAGCGCGCCCGCGACCTGGAGCCCAGCGGCCGCCTGGTGGTGGCCCATGACGGCCCGGTGAGCGACATCCGCCTGCAGGACGGCGACGTCATCACCATCCCCGAGGTCAGCGACTCCATCTTGATCAGCGGCGAGGTGGTGGTGCCCCAGGCCGTGGTCTACCGCCCCGGCATGTCCGCCATGGATTACATCGAAGGCGCCGGCGGCGTCACCCAGCGCGGCGATGACGACCATATTCTGGTGGTGCGCCAGAACGGCGCCGTGCGCAATGCCGACGACGTGGCCCTGCGTCCCGGCGACGAGATCCTGGTGATGCCCGAAGTGCCCACCAAGAACCTGCAACTGGCCACCAGCCTCACGCAGATCCTCTACCAGATCGCCGTGGCCACCAAGGTCGCCGTTGACTTGTAAGGGGTGAGCGCTTGGCTGGCCAGCGCGCCGCGCGTTGGTGAGTAGTAAATAGTGAGTGATAAGAGGGGAAGCGGTGATGCGGAAGCATCAGGAACTCAGAGCCTGGAAACAGGCGATGGATCTGGTCGAGCAGGTATATCGCGAAACCAGAGCTTTCCCTGACGACGAGCGCTATGGTCTGACTAGCTAGATGCGTAGAGCTGCTGTCTGGGTGCCAAGTAACATTGCAGAAGGTGCTGGCAGGGGGGCAGCACCAATTACTTCATCCGCTTCTTGATGATCGCCCGCGGCTCCTTGAGCGAATTGGAAACCCAGCTTCTTATCGCCCAACGTCTCGGCTACCTCATCGAAAGCGCACCACTAACAGACCTTATCCACCGAGTATCTGCTCAATTAGGTGGCCTCATCCGACACCTCCAGACCCGCTAACCACTCACCACTCACCACTCACCACTCACCACTCACCACTCACCACTCACCACTCACCACTCACCACTCACCATTCACTACTCACTCTTCACCCCTCACCGCGTGCCGTAATGACTCAGCCAACAAACCCCGGTACCTCCGCTTCCCGCACTCCCTGGCAGGTCACCCGCAGCGTGTGGTACGCCATGTTCATGCGTGAGGCCATCTCGCGCACCATGGCCGACCGCATGGGCTGGTTCTGGATGATCGCCGAGCCCATGGCGTTCACCCTGTTGATGGTGGGTATCCGCTCATTTCTCAGTGGAGATCGGCTCGTTGTCAACGCCGAATTCATTCCCTGGATGATCACCGGCCTGATGGGCTTCTTCCTGATCCGCGAGGGCATGATGCGCGCCCTGGGGGCGGTGAATGCCAACAGTGCCCTGTTTGCCTACCGCCAGGTGCAGCCGGTCGACCCCGTGCTGGTGCGCAACGTGCTGGAAGGCCTGCTGCGTACCTTCATCTTCCTGCTGTTTATCGTCGGCGCGCTGATGCTGGGCACCGATATGGTGCCCGACAACGGTATTCGCGCCATGTTCTGGTGGCTTAGCCTGTGGGGGCTGGGCCTGGGGGTGGGGCTGATTACCTCGGTGGCCGGCACCCTGGTGCCGGAGGTCGGCACGGTATTGCGCATGATTACTATGCCTTTGCTGATTATTTCTGGGGTGGTCTTCCCGCTCAACAACCTGCCGCACTGGCTGCTCGAGTACCTGATGGTCAACCCTATCGTCCACGGGCTGGAGCTGCTGCGGGCGAGCTTCTTCGAGGGCTATCAGGTGGTGAATGGCACCAGCGCCACCTACTTCTGGATGTTCACCTTAGCCTCGCTCGCGATAGGGCTGCTGATGCATGTGCGCTTCAAGGAAAGGCTGAAGGCGAAATGATCGAGATACGGGGTCTCTACAAGCGCTACCTCAATCATCGTGCCAGTGCCTGGGTGCTCAAGGACATCAACCTGACCATTCCCAGAGGGGTCAGCGTGGGCCTGCTGGGGCGCAACGGTGCCGGCAAGTCGACCCTGCTGCGCCTGATCGCCGGGATGGATGCCCCGAACCGGGGAGAAATTCAGCGCCGGTGCCGGGTGTCCTGGCCGATTGGCCTCTCGGGGGGCTTGCAGGGCTCCATGACCGGCCGCCAGAACGTCAAGTTCGTGGCACGGGTTCACGGTGGGCGACAGAACGAAGAGGGGATCATTCGGCGCGTGCAGGAGTTTGCCGAGATCGGCAAGGCCTTCGATCGTCCCGTTCGCACCTACTCCAGCGGTATGCGTTCACGTCTCAACTTCGGCCTTTCGCTGGCGTTCGACTTCGACGTCTATCTCTCCGACGAGGCTACCTCGACGGGGGATCGCGGGTTCAAGCAGAAAGCGACCAAGGCCTTCAAAGAGAGGGTAGGGCAGGCCAGCCTGATCATGGTCAGCCACAGCGAAGGCATCCTCAAGGACCTCTGCCAGGCGGGGGTGTATCTCAAGAATGGCCAAGCCACCTGGTACGACGATATCAACGATGCCATCGCCGCCTATCACGAGGAAACCGGGGGGCCAGCCAAGCCCAGCCCTGCGCCCAACGCGGCGAAAGCCGCTGACAAGCCGAGCAGCGAGCCGACTCTCCCCGAGGGACTGGCGCAGCTACGCCAGTGCAAGGCGAAGTTCGACACCGCCAAGGCGGAACTGGAGCAATCCCGGGGCACTGATGCGCCCGCTCAGGAGATCAGTAGCCGGGAAGAGGCCGTGCGCGTTGCGCGCGAACATCTGTATACCGCCCGTCGCCAAGTTCAGCTGCTGCAACCCACGCCGGATGATGATTGAGCTCAGCTCGTAGCCCTCGCTTTTCCATTCACCCGCCTATTCACCAATCCGAGCCCTTTTCCCATGAAAGGATTCATCAAGTCCCAGCCACACTGGGCTCTGGCCCTTCTGGCTATTGTGCTAGTCAGCCTCTACTGGTTCCTCTGGGCCGAGGATCGTTATCTCTCCCGCGCCACCGTGGTGCTGGAGAGTCCGCAGATCGCCCAGCCGGAGGTGAGCTTCTCCTCGATCCTGACCGGCGCGACCGGCGACAAGGACCTGCTGCTGCTGCGCGAGCACCTGCTCTCGGTGGACATGCTCAAGCGCGTTCAGGAGGAACTCGACTTCCGTGGCCACTACAGTGAGCACGGCGACATCTTCGCCCGTCTGCGCGACACCGAGGGCCCCATCGAGGACTTGCACCAGTACTACCTGCGCCGCGTCACGGTGGAAATGGATGAGTACGCCGGGGTGCTCAAGATCGCCGTGCAGGCCTATACCCCTGAATTCGCCCACCGCATGGTGCAGTTGCTGCTGGAAGCGGGTGAGGCCCACATGAATGATATGGGGAAGCGTCTCGCCGAAGAGCAGGTGGCCTTTCTGGAGCAGCAGCTGCGCCGCCTGGAAGGCCGCCTGGACGAAGCCCGTGCCGCACTGCTGGCTTTCCAGAACAAGGAGGGGCTGGTCTCGCCCACCAGCACCGTGGAGAGCATTAACCAGGTGGTGGCCACCCTGGAAGGCGAACTGGCCCGTATTCAGGCCCAGCGCAAGGCGCTCTCCAGCTACCAGAGTGCGCAATCCGCCGATATGCGCCGGGTGCAGTCCGAGATCGAAGCCCTGCGCGAGCAGATCGAGATGCAGCGCGATCGCCTGGCCCAGGCCACGGGAGAGTCACTCAACCGCATCTCATCCCAGTACGAAACCCTCGAGCTCAAGGCCCAGTTCGCCCAGGAAACCTACTCCAGCGCCCTGGCCGCCCTGGAGAACACCCGCCTGGAAGCCGCCCGCAAGCTCAAGCAGGTCAGCGTACTGCAGAGCCCGCTGTTCCCGGAATACGCCACCAAGCCGGATCGGCTCTACAACGCCACGGTATTCGCCATCGTGGTCATCTTTCTGGCATTCATCCTCAGTATGCTGGTGCTCATCATCCGCGACCATCGGGATTGAGAGCGCACTTCCATGACTCCTACCGTTCACCCCTCACTTCATACACAGGCCCATGACTGACGTAGAGCTTCTGCAATTCTCGCCGCTGTTTGACCCACAGTGGTACCAGGAACGCTACCCCGACGTTCAGGCGCTGGATCTCACGCCTGAACAGCATTTCCTGAAATATGGCTGGTGGCTGGGGCGCAACCCGGGGCCGCAGTTTTCCGTGCCGGCTTATCTGGACAAGTATCCGGATATCCGCAAGGCGCGTGTCAATCCGCTACTGCACTTCATCGAGCAGGGGGAGGAGGAAGGCCGACAGGCCCAGCCGGTAAGCGAGCCCGGCGCGGCAGTCGCGGCACCGCTGGCATCATTGCCCGCGGATACGCCCCCTGAACCCCCGGCCGATGCCGTGCCCGCCGACCCAGCCCAGCGCACCGAGCGTCAACTCGCTCACACTCAGCAGCTGCTTGAACACTATTACAACCGCAGCCGAGAACTGGAATTCCGCCTGCAGGGCCTGTGACCCGAACCCTCATCGCAACGCTTGACCACCCCAGGGAAGATCATGAAAGTCCTCACCGTTTTCGGTACCCGCCCCGAAGCCATCAAGATGGCGCCGCTCGCCCTGCAGCTCGCCGCCGACGAGCGCTTCGACGCCCGCGTCTGTGTTACCGCCCAGCACCGCGAGATGCTCGACCAGGTGCTCGGCCTGTTTGAACTCGTCCCCGAGTACGACCTCAACCTGATGAAGCCGGGCCAGGACCTCAACGATGTCACCACCGGCATCCTGCAGGGCATGAAGGGCGTGCTGGGCGAGTTCCAGCCCGATATCGTGCTGGTTCATGGCGACACCGCCACCACCTTCGCCACCACCCTGGTCTGCTACTACCAGCAGATCCCGGTGGGCCACGTGGAGGCCGGCCTGCGCACCGGCAACCTCTACTCGCCGTGGCCGGAGGAGGGCAACCGCAAGCTCACCGGGGCGCTCGCCGCCGTGCACTTCGCCCCCACCGCTACCTCCCGCGGCAACCTGCTGGAAGAGGGGGTCGACCCCGCCACGGTTCACGTTACCGGCAACACCGTGATCGATGCCCTGCTCGAGGTGGCCAGCAAGCTCGAGAGCAATCATGAGCTCGCCGCCGAGCAGGCCGCCCGCTTTCCCATGCTGGAGGACGACAAGCACTTGGTGCTGGTGACCGGCCACCGCCGCGAAAGCTTCGGCGGCGGCTTCGAGCGCATCTGCCAGGCCCTGGCGGACACCGCCCAGGCCCACCCCGAGACCCAGATCCTATACCCGGTGCACCTCAACCCCAACGTGCGCGGACCGGTCAACCGCCTGCTCGCCGGCATCGACAACGTGCACCTGATTGCACCCCAGGACTACCTGCCCTTTGTCTACCTGATGAAACGCGCCCACATCATCCTCACCGACTCCGGCGGCATCCAGGAAGAGGCCCCGTCGCTCGGCAAGCCGGTGCTGGTAATGCGCGACACCACCGAACGCCCCGAAGCCGTGGCCGCTGGCACTGTCAAGCTGGTCGGCACCGACGTGAGCACCATCACCGGCGAGCTCACCCGCCTGCTCACCGACCAGGCCGCCTACGACGTCATGAGCTACGCCCACAACCCCTACGGCGACGGCAAGGCCTGTCA
The DNA here is from genome assembly GCF_022487945.1 of Halomonas flagellata. NCBI lineage: Bacteria > Pseudomonadati > Pseudomonadota > Gammaproteobacteria > Oceanospirillales > Halomonadaceae > Halomonas > Halomonas flagellata. Next base: position 8,037 of record NZ_JAKVPY010000028.1, on the reverse strand, counting down.
GCGCATCCGCGATGTCTTGAGTGAGGGGAAGGTGTGAGGAGTGAGGGGTGAGGGTTAACTCCTCACCTGGCGAAGCCGGGCCTACTCATCACAAGCGCGAAGCGCGCTAACACCTCACGCCTCGCGCCTCACCGGCGCAGCCGCACCCCTTACACCTCACGGAAGAATCCATGCAATTCAACACCATCTCCATGATCGGCCTAGGCTACATCGGCCTGCCCACCGCCGCCGTTTTCGCCTCCCGCCGCAAGAAGGTCATCGGCGTGGACATCAACCCGAAGGCCGTCGACACCATCAACCGCGGCGAGATCCATATTGTCGAGCCCGAGCTCGATATGGTCGTCCACGCCGCGGTGAAGGAGGGCTACCTGCGGGCCACCACCACGCCCGAGCCCGCCGATGCCTTCATGGTGGCCGTGCCGACCCCCTTCCATACCGACGAGAACAGCCAGAACCACAAGGCCGACCTCAGCTACATCCAGGCCGCGGCGCGCTCCATCGCCCCGGTGCTTCAGCCCGGCAACCTGGTGGTGCTGGAATCCACCAGCCCGGTGGGCGCCACCGAGCAGATGGCCGCCTGGCTGGCCGAGGCGCGCCCGGACCTCACCTTTCCGCAGACCCACGGCGAGGCCTCGGATATCCGCATCGCCCACTGCCCCGAGCGAGTACTGCCTGGCCACGTTATCCGCGAGCTGGTGGAGAACGACCGGGTGATCGGCGGCATGACCCCGCGCTGCGCCGAGGTGGCCTGCAAGCTCTATGAGATCGTGGTGGAAGGGGAGTGCGTGGCCACCACCGCGCGCACCGCCGAAATGGCCAAGCTCACCGAGAACAGCTTCCGTGATGTGAACATCGCCTTCGCCAACGAGCTCTCCACCATCTGCCACGAGCTGGATATCAACGTGTGGGAGTTGATCGCCCTGGCCAACCGCCACCCGCGGGTCAATATCCTCACCCCCGGTGCCGGCGTGGGTGGCCACTGCATCGCCGTGGACCCCTGGTTCATCGTCGATGCCTGCCCACAACAGGCCAAGATCATCCGCGCCGCCCGTGAGGTGAACGACGCCAAGCCCCAGTGGGTGTTGCAGCGGGTCAACGACTCCCTGGCCTACTATCACCAGGCCCACCCCCAGGCCCGTCGTAGCGACCTCACCGTGGCCTGCCTGGGCATCGCCTTCAAGCCGGACATCGACGACCTGCGTGAAAGCCCCGCCCTCGGCATCGCCCAGCAGGTCGCCGAACTCGGCTGCCGCCTGCAGGTGGTAGAGCCCAACGTCGAAGCCCTGCCGGAAGCGCTCCGCGGACCCAACGTCGAACTCGCCACCCTCGACGAAGCCCTCGCCCAGGCCGACGTGATCTGCGTACTTGTCAAGCATAAGCCCTTTATCAAGGAAGCCGACGCCGTTCGCGCCAAGGAAACCGTTATCGACGCCGTCGGCCTTCTCGGGTAGATCGCCTGGCGCTTTCCTGCATGATCCCGACTATGGTGGGAGCCCGATTTATCGGCGATCAGCGGCTTCCCCCCAGCCTCCACCAGCACAGCACATCGGAACCCCATGGACGACCTTCTCCATCTCGCTACTCAGTTAGCCAACCAACCCTCCACGCCCCTGATCGCCCCGATTCAGGGGCGTGTTGCGTATGTGGTCAGCCACGGCCAGAGCTACGCCAGCAACGGCTACGCCGTGCGTACCCAGGGCATCGCCCAGGCGCTCAACCAGCACGGCCTGGAAACCCTGTGCTTCGTGCGCCCCGGCCGCCCCTGGGAGCTGGGCGTGGCCCCCGGCAGCGTAGGGCCGGAGAGCGTGGTGAAGGGCGTGCGCTATATTCACAGCCCATGGCCGCGCGGCAACGCCCCCCAGGGGGTGCGCGAACGCATCGTTGCCATGGCGGAGCGCTTTATCGAGCTGTTTCGTGTCTACCGCCCCCAGGTGGTGCTGGCCGCCTCCAACCATGAGATTGCGCTACCGGCGCTGATCGCAGCGCGCAGGCTGGGGCTTCCGTTCCACTATGAAGTGCGGGGGTTCTGGGAAATATCGCGTACCTCGCGAGATCCGGACTGGCACGACACGCCTGACTTCATGCGCCACCACAACCATGAAAGCTGGGTATGCAACCACGCCGACAGGCTCTATACCCTCAACCGATTCATGTGCGAAGAGCTGGTGAGGCGAGGTGTCGCGGCACAGCGAATCATGCTGGTGCCCAACAGCGTGACTGAGCTACCGACACCCCAGTCGGCAGCAAATCAGCAGCTGAAAGCGTCACTGGGGATTCCTGAAGATGCTTTCGTGGTGGGCTATATCGGTGCCTTGGCCGAGTACGAGGGCCTGGAGTTGATGCTGGAGGCGCTGGCAAAGCGTCAGTGCCAGTCCGTCCATGCGCTGATTGTCGGCGGCTACAGCCCTGTTAGCCAGCCTGGCCAGAGCAGGAGTGAGCCTATCATCGAGCAGCTCGCCTCACTCGCCAAACGCCTCGGCGTGGCCGAGCGCGTTACCTTTACCGGCCGGGTTCCGCATGAGGCGCTGGGCGACTATTTCGGGCTGATCGATGCCACGGTGATTCCTCGCAGACCGCTACCGGTATGTGAGCTGGTCAGCGCCATCAAGCCGCTGGAGTACCTGGCCTGGGGCAAGCCGGTCATCGCCTCCGATGTCGCCCCGCAGGCCGAGCTGCTGGAGCATGGGGAACTGGGCTGGCTTTTTGCCAAGGGGAATGCTGATGCCCTGGCAAACACCATCCAGGCAGTTCGCAACGCCTCCCCCGAGGCGCGCCAGGTAAAGGTGCGCAAGGGTCGCGAAGCCATCAAGCGCCACTACCTATGGCACCAGGGGGTCCGGCCGATGGTGAAGGGGCTGAAGGGCGAGCCCCTGGCAACCAAGGGCCCCAGAGTGGCCTGCATCATGGATAACTTCACCTACAGCTCCTACAGCCCAGAGGCCAACTTCTTCCAGCTGACGCCGGAACACTGGCAGCAGGAGCTGGAGGAGTTCAAGCCGGAGCTGCTGTTCATCGAATCCGCATGGCGCGGCAAGGACGAACTGTGGGGCAGCAAGGTAGGCCACAAGAGCCAGGAAGTGCAGGGCATTGTGGCCTGGTGCAATCAGCACGGCATCCCCACGGTGTTCTGGAACAAGGAAGATCCGATTCACTTCGAGACCTTCCTGAACACGGCCAAGCTGTTCGACTTCGTGTTCACTACCGATCTGGACTGTATCCACCGCTACAAGGCGGCGCTGGGACACGACAACGTCTACTTCCTGCCCTTCGCCTGCCAGCCGGCCCTCACCAACCCAGTGGAAACCTACTTGCGCAAGGAGGCCTTCTGCTTCGCCGGCGCCTACTACGTGCGCTACCCGGATCGCACCAAGGACCTCGAAACCTTCGTCGAGGAGTTCCCCAAGTTCAAGCCGCTGGAAATCTACGACCGCAACTACGGCAAGGACGACCCCAACTACCAGTTCCCGGAGAACTACCAGCCCTATATCGTAGGCACCCTGCCGTTCAGCGAGATCGACAAGGCCTACAAGGGCTACCGTTACGCGATCAACCTGAACTCCATCAAGCAGTCGCAGACCATGTTTGCACGCCGGGTGTACGAGCTGCTGGGCAGCAATACCATTACCGTCAGCAACTTCTCACGGGGAGTTCGCCTGCTGTTCGGTGAGCTGGTGTTGACTTCGGACAGTGGCGGCGAGATCGTTCGCCGGCTGCAGGACCTGGAAAGCAGCGCCGAACATGCTGACAAGTTCCGCCTGGCTGGACTGCGCAAGATCCTCAGCGAGCACACCTATCAGGCCCGTTTCGATTACATCCTCAGCAAGGTGACCGGCAAGCGCCATGAGCACCCGCTGCCCGAATATACCGTGGTCAGCCTGGTCAATAGCGTTCAGGAGCTAAGCAACATCCTGGACAACGTGTCACGTCAGCGTCACCTCCCGGCCAAGCTGGTAGTCGTCACGGGGGCGGGAATCACTACGGCCGACGCCGAGGCGCAACTCGGCCAGCTGCCGGAGGGCATCGGCATGGAGTGCCTACCCTTGGCAAGCTTGGAAGGCTGGGCGCTGAAGCGCCTCGCCAAGCCCGGTACCTGGCTGGCGGCATTCAGCCCGAATGACTACTACGGGCCCAACTACCTAGTGGATATGGCCCTGGCGACACGCTTTACCGAGGCGCCGATGATTGGCAAGGCGGCCTATTACCAGACCGGCACTCAGGGCATTCAGCAACAGCACGCGGATCAGGCCTACCGAGCCGGTAGCGAACTGCCGTTGCGGGCCGCTGTGCTGGCATCCAGCATGCAGCTTGGCCAGGCCAGCGCCTGGGTCAAGGGAATTGAATCGGCGACCTATACTGGAGCCAACCAGCAGGCGATCGATGCCTTCAACTACTGCCGTGACTGTCTGAGGGGGCAGGCCGGAAACTGTAGCGAGGCACAGGAGGCACAGGAGGCACAGGAGGCACAGGAGGCACAGGAGGCACAGGAGGCACAGGAGGCACAGGAGGCACAGGAGGCACAGGAGGCACAGGAGGCACAGGAGGCACAGGAGGCACAGGAGGCGCTGCAGGCCAGGGTAGACGATGCCAAGTTTGATACCGGCATTCCGCTGGCAGAGCTCGAACAGCAGGCAGAAAACACCGGGCCAGCCACCAATAGTGCCGAGAAGATTCCAAGCTTTTCCCCCGCTGAACTGAAAGAGATCTTTTCCAACCCGGGAACGGCCAGCAGCAAGATGGCGCTGACCGAAGAGGGGCTGGAGGTGACCTCGATGCTGGGAGACGGCAAGCATGAATATATCTACGTCAAGGAAGGCAATAATCTAACACTGGAGCAGTTGGGGAAAGGCAACATCAAGGATGGCAAGCTGCCGCTGCACCTTGAGATGACGCCAGGGCTAAATCTTACCTTTGTGATCATCTTCTTCGATGCCAAGGGTAAGCGGCTCCATCACTACATTGTTCAGGCCAACAAGAACAATCTGCTGGATGTTCCAGAGGGAGCAGACATTGTTCGATTAGGCTTCCGTGTGTATCAGGGTGGCGAGTGTGTAGTGAAGCGCTTGTTGGTAGGTGAGAAGGATCTCTCGCCAGAAAATGTCATGGGCCGCTCCGATGTACTGCTGGTAACCAATCACTACCCAAGTTATGACGACCTGTATCGCAATGGGTTCGTGCATAGTCGAGTGAAGGCGTACAAAGAGCGCGGTGTTGAAGTCGATATTTTTCGTTTCCGTAAGGATCAGGCAGTCAGTTGGCATGAGTTTCAGGATGTAGACGTGATTACTGGCTCACCTCTCGCACTGCGCCGCATGCTGGAGACTGGGAAGTATCGACATGTACTTGTTCACTTCCTTGATGCAGACATGTGGGGGGTGTTGGGTGAGTTTATTAATGATATTAAAATGACTGTATGGGTGCATGGGGCTGATATTCAGCCGTGGTATCGCCGCAAATTCAATATCGAAACCCCTGAGCAGGAGAGAGTGGCCAAGGGGCGCAGCGAAGAGCGGATGGCATTTTGGCGGAGCATTCTCTCGCCTATGCACAAGAATCTTCATTTGGTGTTTGTTTCCAACTATTTTTCTGAAGAGGTAATGGAGGATCTTGGGTTCACGCTGCCTGAAAATCAGTACCATATTATTCATAATCCAATCAACACAGACCTCTTTAAGTATAAAGGAAAAGATCCAGAGCTGCGCAAGAAAATCCTCTCTATCCGGCCTTATTCATCACGTGTATATGCTAATGATCTTGCGGTAAAATGCATTCTTGAGCTTTCAAAAGAACCCTTTTTTGATGAGCTCGAATTCAGAATCATTGGTGATGGAAAGTTATTTGATGAAACTGTCGATCCATTGCGTGATTTCGATAATGTCATCATTGAAAAGAAGTTTTTGAGCCAGCAAGGAATTGCTGATTTACACAAGCAATATGGAGTATTTCTGTGTCCATCAAGAATGGATACTCAAGGGGTTTCTAGGGATGAGGCGATGAGCTCAGGTTTGGTTCCAGTTACTAACGATGTTGGGGCTGTGGCAGAGTTTGTGGATGGTATTGGTTTGGATTTAGCTGAGCCTGAGAGCTACTTGGGGTTGAGGGATTCTATTAAACTATTAATGGAAAATCCGAGTGTGTACAGTGATCTTTCATTAACGTCAAGTTCATATGTTAAAGAAGGTAGGGGGATGGATTTGATAATTTCTAAAGAGGTTGGTTTGTTTGGTTTTGCAAGGGGGCGGCATGACTCATAAAAGAATTGAAGAGCCACTATATGACATCTTGTCGAGTGATTGTTTAAAAAATAGTTTTGAGGCGTATTTTAAGAATGTCGGCTTCACCAGCGATGAGGAAGTTATCGTCTTCGACTTGGTGGTAGCTTATTTTTATTTCCAGTTCAAAATAACAAAAATCAATTCATATATCTATAAGATATGTTCGTTGTATAAGAGGAGGTATAAAAGAAATCATCCTGACATTGTTAAATATTCATTTGAGGCGCTAGAGAATAAAGAGCAGGCGGATGCTGTTGTTTATTATTGTAGTTCTTTGATTTCCAATAAGGAGGAAGCATATGCGATGGAAAAGCTAAGGGAGCTTTCGCATATTCTTTCTGATGATAATAACAAGCTTATTGTTGAGATATATCTTGCGACTTTGTCATGGAGGAAAAGTGACTTCCAATCTTACCGTGATGGGATAAAAGGCTTTCTTGAAGCTAAGGAGAAGGATTTCAATCCCTATGTCTCAATACCTTGCTCCACTGTGTATTTAGGTGATGAGAGACCGCGTCGTGTATTCAACGGGATATTGAGCCGCTTAGATGAATCTGTTTGTGATTTAGAGGATAAAGATGTTAGTTACTGCATTACGGTTTCTTGCGATAGTAAATATTTCGATATTTATTGGGATTATTTTTATACAAGCTTAAGGTCCACAGGAGATAACTTTTATTGCCGGGTTGTAGTGACTGATTCTTTGGGGTGGTGCCCAGAAGTGGATGATGATAGGTTTTATATCAAGGAGCTTGGCATGGAGGGCCTGGGCGAAAATGTTGGCCCAATATCCTCCGCTCTTAGGTTCTTGAGTGCTTATCAGCTGTTAGATAAATATCATGTTCCAGTGGTGGTTAGTGATTTTGATTGTGCATTTAAGTCGCATGGGTTAGAAGGGTTGATTAGTGGTCTGGCTGGCAGTGCCGCTGGTCTTAGGTTGCTTAATAAAAAATTAGTAATGCCGTGGGAGTATATTACTGCTGGTTTTTCTGTTTTTATGCCCAAAAGAGATTCTTTCTACTTCTTGGAGATAGTGGTTAATTTTCTTTCAGGAGTTTTGGTATCCGGGCCTGCCCAGTGGTGGGTTGACCAAAATGCCGTTGAGTGTGCACATAGATTTACAGATTTTAATGGATTTGTTGATATAAAGTCGATAATAGACCGTTATGTAGTTATACCTACTGGTTCGGCTGATACAAAGAAAAAGATTCTAGAGAAAGCTGTCCAGGAGGCCGGATTTTAATGTCATGAAGTAGCAAAGTAAGTATCCCCCGGCAAAGCCGGGGGCTTTATATTGTTAGCCCCTCAAAGGGGCAAGAACCTGAGCCGCCTGAAGGCGGCTATTTTCACATGCCGAACTTGAGCTGATCATAATCCTCATCGGACTTTTCTTGGTTACGGATGTAGGCACGGACCATATCTTCATCAAGCCCGACTGTCGAAACAAAGTAACCTCTTGCCCAGAAGCTCTCGCCTGTGAAGTTTTTCGCCCTACCCATAAAGTTCCTGGCTATCGAAATTGCGCTTTTCCCTTTGATATAGCCAACAACGTGTGACACAGAATGCTTTGGTGGAATGCTGATGCACATATGGACATGGTCACGCATCAGGTGGCCCTCCACGATCTGGCACTCCTTCTCCCCTGATATTCACCGGGCAGCCCTGGAAATGAAGATGGCGGTTGGTATCCTACTGATAAATCAGAGAGTTCCTGGCAGAACCTGATTCAGGAGGACCAACCGCCATGGGTGAAACCCTAACGACC
>NZ_JAKVPY010000027.1:0-59780 GCF_022487945.1 Halomonas flagellata | reverse complement strand
ACGAGTGCATCATCGACATCCGTCCGCTCAAGGCCAGCTCCGGGATCAGCGAGGAGGACATCGCCAAGCGCCTGATGGACTACGGCTTCCACGCCCCGACCATGTCCTTCCCGGTGCCCGGCACCCTGATGGTCGAGCCCACCGAGTCGGAGTCGCGCTACGAGATCGACCGCTTCTGCGACGCCATGATCGCCATCCGCGAGGAGATCGCCCGGGTCGAGGCCGGCGACTGGCCGGCCGACGACAACCCCCTGGTCAACGCCCCGCACACCATGGCCGACCTGAGGGACGATGGCTGGGCGCGCCCCTATTCGCGGGAGCTCGGCGCCTTCCCGTCCGAATCCGTCAAGGCGGCGAAGTATTGGCCGGCGGTCAACCGGGTCGACAACGTCTTCGGCGACCGCCAGCTGATCTGCTCCTGCCCGAGCATCGACGCCTATCGTGATTGAGAGGGTGAGCCGTCATCGGCCGCCTGGCCGAAGCCCGGCTGCTCGCTGTAGCCGTAGAGCGCCTGACGGCGCTGCTCGCGGAAGTCCTCCAGCAAGCGGGCATAGCGGCGCGGCATCTCGACGCCCGCGCGACTCACCAGGTGCAGCGTCTCGTGAACCGGTACCGCCAGGTCGAGCTCCTTGACCTGGCGCTGCCAGGGCGAGGTCTCGAGCACCAGCCGCGAGACCACGGTGAACCCCAGGCCTCGGGCCACGGCGTCCAGCACCATGCCCACCTCATTGGTGAACCCCTGGCGCCGGAAGTGGCTCATGGAGCGGAACTCCGCCGGAAAGTTGCTGCGCAGCAGGGCTCCGGCATGGTTCATGCCTTCGGAATGGCTGATGAAGCCGATCCCCATCAGGTCGGCGAGGCCGCTCCCCGCGAAGTCGGCCGGCACCACCAGGCAGAGCGGCTCCCTGTGCCACGGCTCGACGTTCAGGTCGGGCTGCCTGACCTCTTCGGTGATGATGCCGAGATCGTAACGACCGGCCAGGACGTCCTGCACGATCTCGTGATTGAAGGCGAAGCTGTAGCTCACGGTCAGCCCGGGGTACATCTGCTGCTGGCCGAGGATGAACGGATAGAGCATCAGCCCCACACTGCCGGGCGAGGCGAGACGGCAGTCACCGGAGAAGAGCGAGTCGGCATCGAGGGAGTGGCGGAACTGCTCGTGCTCGGCGAACAGTTTCAGCGCATAGTCGTAGGCCCGACGCCCCGCCTCGGTGAGAGTGAAGCGACGTCCGTGGCGATCGAGCAGTGGCTTGTCCAGGTACTGCTCTAGCTTGCGCACGTGCTGGCTGACCCCGGGCTGGGTCATCTCCAGCTGGCGAGCCGTGCGAGTGAAACTGCCCGTCTCGACCAGGGTGATGAAGGTACGGAAGTACTGGGCATTGAACATGGGGGAGGCACATCACTCGGGGGAGCCGGCTAGCAGCATTCTACCAGCTCGCCCGCCCGGTCGCACCGCTGCGCGACGGCGGCGGGGCATGATAGCATCTTCCTGACAGCCGGCCCGCCGTGATGCCGGCCACGCACGACTACGTTCACGACAAGGACGCCCAGGATGCCCGATACCATTTCCAGTACCATCTCGCCGGAAGGCAGCCTGGAGATTCTCTCCCAGCACGAGGTCAGCCGCCTGCACGACACCTCCCGCAGCGGGCTGCATGACCTGCTGCGCCGCTGCGCCCTGGCCGTGCTCAACTGCGGCAACCCCACCGACGACAGCGTGGCGCTGATGGAGGCCTACCAGGACTTCGACATCGAGGTGATCCCGCAGGATCGCGGCGTGCGCCTCAAGCTCACCAACGCCCCGGCCGAGGCCTTCGTCGACGGCAAGATGATCCGCGGCATCCGCGAGCACCTGTCGTCGATCCTGCGCGACATCGTCTACGTCTACAACGAGATCCAGACCCACCGGCGCTTCGACCTCACCACCGCCGAGGGCACCACCAACGCGGTCTTCCATATCCTGCGCAAGGCCGGCACCCTGAAGCCGGGCCGCGACCCCAGCCTGGTGGTGTGCTGGGGAGGCCACTCGATCTCCCGGGAGGAGTACGAGTACAGCAAGGACGTGGGCTACCACCTGGGGCTTCGCGAGCTGGACATCTGCACCGGCTGCGGCCCCGGGGCCATGAAGGGGCCCATGAAGGGCGCCAACGTGGCCCACGCCAAACAGCGCCGCCACCACGGCCGCTACCTGGGCGTTTCCGAACCCGGCATCATTGCCGCCGAGGCCCCCAACCCCATCGTCAACGAACTGGTGGTGATGCCCGACATCGAGAAGCGCCTGGAAGCCTTCGTGCGCCTGGGCCACGGCATCATCGTCTTCCCCGGCGGCGTGGGCACCGCCGAGGAGATCCTCTACCTGCTCGGCATCCTGCTGCATCCGGAAAACGGTGACATGGAGCTGCCGGTGATCTTCACCGGCCCCGCCGATTCCGCCGACTACTTCCGGCGCATCGACGAGTTCCTGGCCTACACCCTGGGCGAGGAGGTGCGTCGACTCTATCGCATCATCATCGACGACCCCACCGAGGTGGCGCGCACCATGCGCAAGGGGGTCGATGCCGTCACCGGTTACCGCAAGACCCGCCAGGACGCCTTCTACTACAACTGGCGGCTGAACATCGACCGTCACTTCCAGGAGCCCTTCGCCCCCACCCACGAGGCGATGGCGGGACTGGCCCTGCATCGCCGGCAGCCGGTGCACGAGTTGGCCGCCAACCTGCGCCGCGCCTTCTCGGGCATCGTCGCCGGCAACGTCAAGGAACAGGGCATTCGCGCCATCAAGGCCCATGGCCCCTTCGAGTTGCACGCCGAACCGGAACTGATGACGCGTCTCGACGAGCTGCTCACCTCTTTCGTCGCCCAGGGGCGCATGAAGCTCGCCGGCGACTACGAACCCTGCTACCGGCTGGCGTGACCCACGCCCCTCACGCCCTCTCGGCCTGCCACCAGAGCCAGAGGGCGTGCAGCAGCAGGCCCAGGGTGGCGCCATGGGCGATCAGCAGCTGCCAGCTGATCCAGTCGGTGAACAGCGCATGCCAGAGGCCCATGCCCGCGAGGCCGGCCAGCAGGCTGAGTCCCAGCCCTCCGAGCAGGCGCGGCAGCCGTCGCCGGGCCTCGCGCTGCAGCATACGCCAGTGAAGGAACGCCACCCCGACCACCACCGCCACGGCGATCAGGATCAGCGTCAGGCGTGTCTCGTGGCCACCCGCCAGGAAGCGGGGCACGGTGGCCAGCATCAGCACCGCCAGGCCCAGCAGCAGGCTGAGCCGCTCCGGCGTGGGGTGGGCTGCCATCTCAGGCCACCTTCAACTGCTGGGTCTCGATCCACTCCTCGGCCCAGGGCAGTGCCTCGTCGTCGGCCATGAAGGTCTCCATGGCATCGACCTCGAGGCGCTCACCCAGGCGAACCGCCCCCTGTCCCGCCAGCAGCTCGTCGAGGCTGCGCCCCGCACCACAGAAGGTGTCGCCGTAGGAGCTGTCGCCCAGGGCGATCAGCCCGTAGCGCAGGTCGGCCAGCGACGGGCTCTGCTCGTCGAGCTCGCGCACGAAGGGAACGAAATTGCCGGGATAATCCCCGCTGCCGGTGGTGGAAACGCAGAACAGCGCCAGGTCGGTGGGCGACCCGACCAGGTCCTCGAGGGTCGGCTGGTCGAAGATGGCGACCTCATAGCCGGCCTGTTCGAACAACGGCTTGACCTGCTCCGCGACGTCCAGGGCGCCGCCGTACATGGTACCGACGAAGATCTTCAGCATGGGCATGTCTTGGATTTACCTGAGAATTTCGCTCGGATATTAACATGGCGCGGGGCACCCGCGCATCCCGACCGCGGTGACGGGCAGGGCTATCGCAGATGGCGGTAACGCTCGAGGCTGTTCCGGCGACAGGTCGGCGAGGGGGCGCTGTGAACCCCTCCCTGGGCGCTACCGATTCCATCCATGGAATAGGACCCCCTCTTCGACCTGTCTCCGGCGCCTCTCGCTTTGGGTAACGGCGATTGCCCTGCGCCGCGGGCGATGGCCGAGTATAATGCCCGGGTTCTCTTCCCCCTGCACGGAGGCGATATGCAGCAGACCTTCGAGGCCTGGGTCACGCCGATCATGATCGGCGGCCTGATCCTCTTCATGTGCTTCATCATCTGGGATCTGGCGAAGAAGTCCCAGGCCGGACGCTTCGGTACCATCATGCTGTTCGTCGTTCTCGGCGCCGGCATGCTGGGCTATGTATTCAAGGTGGTCATCACCTGGATCATGGAGAATGGTGGCATCTGACCCGCCATGCCCCAGCACGACGCGAGAACGCCACCCGTCGGGTGGCGTTCTCGTTGGCGGGTCTCGCTCAGGGCGCTTCGCCGTCGTAGCTCTCGACCTGGCTCTTGAGCTTCTGGCCCGGCCGGAAGGTCACTACCCGCCGCGCCGAGATGGGGATCTCCTCGCCCGTTTTCGGGTTGCGCCCCGGCCGCTCGCGCTTGTCGCGCAGGTCGAAGTTGCCGAAGCCCGACAGCTTGACCTGCTCGTTCTCGCGCAGACAGGCGCGGATCTCCTCGAAGAAGGCCTCCACCATGGACTTGGCCTCGCGCTTGGAGAGGCCGAGTTCGGCGTGCAGATGTTCAGCCAGCTCCGCCTTGGTCAATGCACCCATGTTCGCTCCCTCATGGTGGATACGCCCCGCCGGCCGGCCTGCGGCGGCGTCGACCCTGCCGCGATCCGCACTACTATCCACGCAGTTCCGCTCCCAGATGCTGGCGTGACTCGGCGACGATGGCGTCAACCAACTGATTGATTTCATCGTCATTCAGCGTGCGCGAAGGATGCTGCCAGGTCAAGCCCAGGGCGACGCTCTTGCGTCCTTCCGGCACCCCCCGACCCTGGTAGACGTCGAACAGGCGCGACTCGACCAGCCACTCCCCCGCCTGGCCATGGATGGTGTCGAGCAGCGCCTGCACCGGCAGCGACTCGTCGACCAGGAAGGCCAGGTCACGGCGCACCTCGGGGTAGCGCGACAGCGGCGTGAAGGCCGGCACTCGCCCCTGGGTGAGGGCATCCAGGCGCACCTCGAACAGCAGCGCATCGACCTTCAGGCCCAGTTGCGCCCGCACCGCCGGGTGCAGGGTACCGATCCAGCCGGCCTCCTCGCCGCGATGCAGGATGCGGGCACACTGGCCGGGGTGCAGCGCCGAATGCTCGCCGGGCTCGAAGCGCCAGGCATCCGGATCGCCGCCCATCGCCAGCAGGCTCTCCAGGTCGCCCTTGAGATCGAAGAAGTCGACCCGATCCTTGCCACCGGCCCAGCCCTCGGGTTCGCGGGTCCCGCACACCAGGGCACCGAGCATCGGTGTCTGGCGCAAGTCGTCGAGCTCGCCGCGGAAGACCAGGCCGGTCTCGAACAGCCGGACCCGGGTCTGCTGGCGGTTGAGGTTGTACTGCAGCGCCCGCACCAGGCCGGGGACGAGGCTCGCCCGCATCACCGACAGGTCGCTGGAGATGGGGTTGGCCAGTGCCGGCGACACCGCCTCGGGCAGCAGCGCCTGCTGCAGCTCCGGGGAAACGAAGCTGTAGGTCACCGCCTCCTGGTAGCCCCGGGCGACCAGCTGGCGCCGCAGCCGGCCCAGCGGAGTGCGTGCCTCGCGGTCGGGACGCAGCGAGAGGCGCGCCGCCGGGCGGCGCACCGGCAGGCGATTGTAGCCATGGATGCGCGCCACCTCCTCGATCAGGTCCTCCTCGATGGCGATATCGAAGCGCCAGCTCGGCGCCCAGGCCAGCCAGCCCTCGGCGGTCGTTTCCACCGCCATGCCCAGCCGGCCGAGGATCTCGGTGACCTCGTCGGCCGGCAGCGCCTTGTCCAGGGCCTGCTCGAGGCGCGCCGCGCGCAGGTGGACCTGACGCTCGCCGGGCAGCTGCTCGGCGCTGACCGCCTCGATCAGCGGCCCCGGCTCGCCGCCGGTGATCTCGAGCAGCAGCGCGGTGGCCCGCTCGGCGGCCTCGCGGGCCAGCAGGGGGTCGACACCCCGCTCGAAGCGGTGGGAGGCGTCGGTGTGCAGGCCGTAGGAGCGCGCCTGGCCGGCCACCGCCAGCGGCGAGAAGAAGGCCGACTCGAGGAAGATGTCGCGGGTCTCGGCAGCCACCCCGGAGTGCTCCCCGCCCATGACCCCGGCAATGGCCAGCGGGCCGCGCTCGTCGGCGATCACCAGGGTGGCGTCGGTCAGGGTGATCTCCTGGCCGTCGAGCAACACCAGGCGCTCGCCTTCCCGGGCCAGCCGCACGATCACGGCGTCACGCAGGTTGGCACGGTCGAAGGCGTGCAGCGGCTGACCCAGCTCGAGCATCACGTAGTTGGTGACGTCGACCACCGGGTCGATGGCACGGATGCCGCTGCGCCGCAGCCGCTCGACCATCCACAACGGCGTCTCGGCGGTCACGTCGACGCCCTTGATCAGGCGCCCGATGTAGCGCGGGCAACGCTCGGCATCCTCGACGCGCACCGGGAAGGTCTCGTCATGGGTCGGCGCCACCGGGGTGATCTCGGGACCGGTGACCGCCAGGCGGTTGAGCACCCCGACCTCGCGGGCCATGCCCTTGATGCTCAGGCAGTCACCGCGGTTGGGGGTCAGGTCCACCTCGATGGTATGGTCGTCGAGGCCCATGAAGGCTCGGAAACTCTCGCCCGCCGGGGCGTCGGCCGGCAGTTCGAGGATACCGTGGGAGGTCTCCTCCTCGAGCCCCAGCTCCGAGGCGGAGCAGATCATGCCGCGCGACTCGACGCCGCGCAGCTTGGCCTTCCCGATCCTGAAGTCGCCGGGCAGCACGGCACCGACCCGGGCGAAGGCCACCTTCTGCCCCGGGGCGACGTTGGGCGCGCCACACACCACCTGGACCATCTCGCCGCTGCCGTCGTCGACCCGACAGACATTGAGCTTGTCGGCATCCGGGTGCTGCTCCCTGGCCACCACTTCGGCCACCACCACGCCCTCGAAGGCCGCGGCCACCGGTTCCACGGCGTCCACTTCCAGGCCCGCCATGGTGATCTGGTCGGCCAGGGCCTGGGTCGCAAGCGCAGGAGAGACCCAGTCACGCAGCCACTGTTCGGAAAATTTCATGGTAAATCCTGTGTTCTGCCAAGGTCCGTGTAATGCCGTGCGATCAGGCGAACTGGCGCAGGAAGCGCAGATCGTTGTCGAAGAACAGGCGCAGGTCGTTGACCCCGTAGCGCAGCATCGCCAGCCGCTCGACCCCCATCCCGAAGGCGAAGCCCTTGTAGCGCTCGGCATCGATGCCGGAGTGGCGGAACACCTCCGGATGCACCATGCCGCAGCCCATCACCTCGAGCCAGCCGCTGTGGGAGCAGACCCGGCATCCCTCGCCGCCACACATCACGCACTGGATGTCGACCTCGGCGGAGGGCTCGGTGAAGGGGAAATAGGAAGGCCGGAAGCGCACCGAGAGGTCGTCCCGCTCGAAGAAGGCGTGCAGGAAGTCCTCGATGGTGCCCTTGAGGTCGGCGAAGCTGACGTCCTCGTCGACCAGCAGCCCCTCGACCTGGTGGAACATCGGCGTGTGGGTCAGGTCGGAGTCGCTGCGGTAGACCCGTCCCGGGCAGACGATGCGGATCGGCGGCGCCTGCTCCTTCATGGTCCGTACCTGCACCGGCGAGGTATGGGTACGCAGCAGCCGGGTCGCATCGAAATAGAAGGTGTCGGCCATGCCCCGCGCCGGATGATGCTCGGGGATGTTGAGCGCCTCGAAGTTGTGGTAGTCGTCCTCGATCTCCGGCCCCACCGCCACGTCGTAGCCGATGCGGGTGAAGAGCCCCTCGATGCGCTCCAGGGTCAGGGTGACCGGATGCAGGCCGCCACTGGGCTGACCGCGCCCCGGCAGGGTCACATCGATGCGCTCCGCGGCGAGACGCGCCTCGAGCGCGGCCTTCTCCAGGGCGTGTCGCCGCCCCTCGAGCTCCTCGGCGAGCGCCTGCTTGGCCTGGTTGATGCGTTCGCCCGCCGCCGGGCGCTCTTCCGCCGGCAGCTTGCCGAGCCCCTTGAGCAGCGCCGTGATCTCGCCCTTCTTGCCGAGATAGCGCACGCGCAACTCCTCGAGCGCCGGGATGCTGTCGGCGGCCTGGATGGCGTGGCGAGCCTCGGTGACCAGAGTGGGAAGGTGGTCCATCCGTTGAGCTCCGAAGTCTGTGGTCCTGCAATGATGTCGCTTGCAAAAAAACAGGGGAAGAGCGGCTGCTCTTCCCCTGCAACGCCAGCGACCGTCCCGGGCATTCGCCGGCCGGTCGCGGTCGATGTCACTTACTGGGCAGCCTTGGCCTTCTCGACGATGGCGGCAAAGGCAGCCTTCTCGTTGACGGCCAGGTCGGCCAGCACCTTGCGATCGATCTCGATACCGGCCTTCTTGAGGCCACCGACGAAACGGCTGTAGGAGAGACCGTGCACACGGGCACCGGCGTTGATGCGCTGGATCCACAGGGCGCGGAACTGGCGCTTGCGCTGGCGGCGGTCACGATAGGCGTACTGGCCAGCCTTGATGACGGCCTGCTTGGCCACGCGAAAAACGCGCGAACGGGCACCGTAGTAACCCTTGGCCTGCTTGAGAATCTTCTTGTGACGGCGACGGGCAACGACGCCACGCTTGACACGAGTCATAGCTATCTCCTGACGTTAAGGGGGTCTACCAGGGGTTACAGGTTCGGCAACATGCGCTGAATCAACTGCTTGTCGGCGTCATGGATCTGCTTCATGCCGCGCAGGTGACGCTTCCGCTTGGTGGACTTCTTGGTCAGGATGTGGCTACGGAACGACTGCTTGTGCTTGAAGCCGTTGGCCGTCTTCTTGAAGCGCTTGGCAGCGCCGCTGTTGGTCTTGATCTTCGGCATGAGACTAACTCCGCTCGAGGTTTTTTCAGAAAATCCGGGGCCGACGGGAGGCGCGGGCGCCTCCCGACCGTTCGACTGGCCGTCGGATCACTTCTTCTTGGGGGCAATGATCATGATCATCTGGCGCCCTTCCATCTTGGGGAAGGACTCCACGGTCCCGAT
Organism: Halomonas flagellata; assembly: GCF_022487945.1. Classification (NCBI taxonomy): domain Bacteria; kingdom Pseudomonadati; phylum Pseudomonadota; class Gammaproteobacteria; order Oceanospirillales; family Halomonadaceae; genus Halomonas; species Halomonas flagellata. Next base: position 50,746 of record NZ_JAKVPY010000027.1, on the reverse strand, counting down.
CTCCTCGAGATCCGCGGCGATCCGCTCCATCAGCTTGCGGCCGATGTCCTGGTGCGCCATTTCACGGCCACGAAAACGCAGCGTGACCTTGCCCTTGTCGCCACCTTCGAGGAAACGCGTCAGGTTCTTCAGCTTGACCTGATAGTCGCCCTCGTCGGTGCCAGGCCGGAACTTCACTTCCTTGACCTGGATCTGCTTCGTCTTCTTCTTCTGAGCCGACTTCTGCTTCTTCTGCTCGAAGACGAATTTGCCGTAGTCCATGATCTTGCAGACGATCGGATCGGCGTTGGAAATCTGCACGAGGTCCATACCGGCGGCTTCGGCACGCTCCAGCGCGTCGCTGGTGGGCACGACACCCAGCTGTTCGCCGTCGCTGTCGATCAGGCGAACCTGATCCTCGGTAATGCGCTCGTTCATCGGGGGGCGCTTGTCCTGAACGCGCCCTCTTGGGTTGCTTCGCTTGATCGCTACGTCTCCTTAAGACAATTGACGATGTCGTCAGCCGAGTTCGGCACTCAGACGCTCGATGAGGTCGCTGACCCCCATGGTCCCGAGATTCTCGCCGGTGCGCGTGCGCACGGCAACCGAGTCAGCCTCGACTTCCTTATCCCCCACTACCAGGAGATAGGGAACTTTCTGCAACGTATGCTCGCGGATTTTAAAGCCGATCTTCTCGTTCCTCAAGTCCGCCTTGACGCGCAGGCCGATTTTCTGCAAGCGGCGCTCGAGCCGGGACGCATAGTCGCGCTGCGCATCGGTGATGGTCATCACCACCGCCTGCTGCGGCGCCAGCCACAGCGGCATGGCGCCGGCGTAGTGCTCGATGAGGATGCCGATGAAGCGCTCGAAGGAGCCCAGGATCGCCCGATGCAGCATCACCGGGGTCTTGCGCGCCCCGTCCTCGTCGACAAACTGGGCGCCGAGACGGCCCGGCAGGTTGAAATCCAGTTGCAGGGTACCACACTGCCAGACCCGATTGAGGCAGTCGCGCAGGGCGAACTCGATCTTGGGACCATAGAAGGCGCCCTCGCCCGGCTGCAGCTCCCAGTCGAGCCCGGTGGCGTTCAACGCCGCCTCGAGCCCCGCCTCGGCGCGGTCCCACGTCGCCGGTTCCCCCATCAGTTCGCCGTCGGGCCGGGTCGAGAGCTTGAGCTCCACGTCCTCGAAGCCGAGTTCCCGGTAGACCTTCAGCGTCAGGGCGATGAAGGCCTCGGCTTCGGCCTGGATCTGCCCCTCGGTGCAGAAGATATGGGCATCGTCCTGGGTGAAGCCGCGCACCCGCATCAGGCCATGCAGGGCCCCCGACGGCTCGTTGCGGTGACAGCTGCCGAACTCGGCCAGGCGCAGCGGCAGGTCGCGGTAGCTCTTCAGCCCCTGGTTGAACACCTGCACATGGCAGGGGCAGTTCATCGGCTTGATCGCGTAGTCGTGCTTCTCCGACTCGGTAGTGAACATCATGTCGCTGTAGTGGCCCCAGTGGCCGGACTTCTTCCACAGCGACAGGTCGACGATCTGGGGGGTCTTGATCTCCTGATAGCCGTTCTCGACCTGAACCCGGCGCATGTACTGCTCCAGGGCCTGGTACAGGGTCCAGCCGTTGGGATGCCAGAAGACCATCCCCGGCGCCTCCTCCTGCAGGTGGAAGAGGTCCATCTTCCTGGCCAGCTTGCGGTGATCGCGCTTCTCGGCCTCCTCGAGGCGCTTGAGATAGGCCTTGAGTTGCTTCTTGTCACCCCAGGCCGTGCCGTAGATACGGGTCAGCATCGGCTTGCTGGCGTCGCCACGCCAGTAGGCACCGGCCAGCTTGGTCAGCTTGAACGCCTTGAGGTGCCGGGTGTTGGGCACGTGGGGGCCCCGGCACATGTCGATGTATTCATCGTGATGGTAGAGACGGATGGTCTCTCCCTCGGGAATCTCGCGCACGATCTCCTGCTTGTAGGGCTCGTCGCGGTGCAGGAAGGTGAGCATCGCGCGGTCGCGGTCGACATACTCGCGCACTACGTCGTATTCGCTGTCGATGAGCACCTTCATGCGCTCCTCGATGGCCTCGAGATCCTCGGGGGTCACCGAACGACCGAAGTCGATGTCATAGTAGAAGCCGTCGTCGATCACCGGGCCGATGGCCATCTTGGCCTCGGGATAGAGCTGCTTGACCGCATGGCCGATCAGGTGGGCGCAGGAGTGGCGGATGACCTCCAGGCCCTCCGGATCACGGGCGGTAAGGATCGCCACCCTGGCGTCACGGTCGATGACGTCGGCGGCATCCACCTGCACGCCGTCGATCTTGCCGGCCACGCAGGCCTTGGCCAGGCCGGGGCCGATGCTCTCGGCCAGCTGCATCACGGAAAGGGGTTCGTCGAAGGTTTTCTGACTGCCGTCAGGCAGGGTCACGATGGGCATGAAGGGTCCTTGTGCGCAGTGGTGGCCCATACGAGAGACCACATGTCGCGATGAACGAAGAATGAACGGTGAAATGGCCACGCCCTCCCCGACCATCACGCCCCGCCGCGGCGGACGACGGGGGTGAGACGGTGCCGGAGACGGCGCAACGACCGCCTACATTACCAGAACCGCGGGGCCGGGCGCCATGCCGGTGGCGACCGGGACAGGGTGCATCGTCGCCCGCCAGGAACGGCACGGGGGCGCCCTGAGGCGCCCCCGTCGCCGGGCATCGACGATGCTCGGCAGGATCGACGTGAGTCGGTCGCTAGATCACTGGCGATCGATCTCGACGCGACGGTTCAGCGAACGACCCTCGTCGGTGTCGTTGGTGGCGACCGGACGCTCCTCACCGTAACCCGTGGCGGTCATGCGATTACCGGCGATGCCCTGGGACATCAGGTAGTCACGTACCGACTCGGCACGACGCTGGGAGAGATCCAGGTTGTACTCGTCGGAACCGACGGAGTCGGTGTGGCCATCGATGCGCACGCGGAGATCGGGATTCTCACGCAGGCGGCTGGCCACCTCATCCAGGATGATCTCGGCCTGCGGGCGCAGCTCGGCAGAGTCGAAGGCGAAGGTGACTTCACTGGAGAGCACCACCGGCTCGAACTCGGGTTCAGGGGCAGGCGCCGGCTCGGGCATCGGCTCGGGCTCAGGCTCGGCGACCGGTTCGGGGGTGCGGTCGGCACACAGCAGCGCACCGATGGCGGCACCGGAGGTCGCGCCGATGGCGACACCATCCTCTTCGTCGGAGCTGCCGCTGACGCCATAGCCGATGCCGCCGCCGATCAGGCCGCCGGCGATACCACAGACCACGGGCTGCTGGTACCAGGCTCGATCGGACGGCCCCGCCGAGGATTGAGACGCCGAACTGGCACAGCCGGAGAGGCCGATAACCAGTGCGGAACCAAGCAACAAGCCAGTCGTAGAATTCTTCATTTTTCAAACTCCTTCTTCTTGATTCAGTTCCTGGGGGGGGCAGCATAAGTCCCCGTTCCCAAGCGATCCTGACGGCCGGCAGGCGCGAGGCCATGCTCCCTTGCCCACCTGCCCTACCGTCGGGCCGGAACTCGACAAGCAATGACGCCTTCCTGGCGCTGCCAGCTTGCCGGAGCCCGGTATATCTTTCAATCGTCATCTTATGACATTAACGGCACAGCGTGCCACGGATAATCAAACAGCGTGCGATCAACGCGGATCAAACGTCGGCTCAGTGCAGGCTTCCCGGCCAGTCACGACGAAAGGCCAGCGCCGCCCTGGCGGCCTCGAGAATCGCCTCGCGCATCTCGTCCTCGACGGCGAGCCGCTCGTTGTCCTCCCGGAAGCGCTCCCTGGGAGTGAGCGCCTCGCGGGCGGAATGGGTATGCAGGTGTCGGGTTCGGGCATGCACCTCGCCGAAGGCCTGGAACGCCGGACGCTCCAGCAGCCGCGGATCGAGGATCTCCAGCAGCACCTTGCAGCGCCAGGCCCCCTCGGTCACGTCCACCTGCTCCTGCAGCAGGGCCGACGCCACCATCTCGAGGTTCTCGAGACAGTTGTCACGGGCCCGACGCTCCTCCTCCTCGCGGAAGACGCGGCGGCGGCGAAGCTCCCGCCGAAGCGTGAAGGCATAGGCGGCAAGGCCGGCGATGATCGCCAGGCCCACACCGAGCAGAATCAGCGCAGTGGTCGTCGTCATCGGGTTCCACCGGGGGGTCGTTGGACAGGGCACGCATTCTACATGCCCTGCCGCGCCACCCCAATCCCCGACTCGCCAGGGGTGGCGGCAAGAAGGAGCGGTGCTCGTCCCGTCCGACCCGCTGCGACTATGCTGCCTACCACCCCCTCTCGTCACGGAGTTCCCATGCCTGCCACCGACGACGCTCCCGACAAGGTACCGGGCCCATCGTGGGTCGGGCGCCTCGGCCTCTGGCTTGGCCCCCTGTGGGTCCTGCTGACCCTGACACTGCCCGCCCCGGCGGGCATGAGCGCCCCGGCCTGGGCCTGCGTCGGCCTGGCGCTCCTGATGGCCACCTGGTGGTCCACCGAAGCCCTGCCGATTCCCGTCACCTCGCTGTTGCCGCTGGTGCTGGTGCCGGCGCTGGACATCGGCGACATGGGCGAGACGGCCTCGAGCTACGCCAACCCGATCATCTACCTGTTTCTCGGCGGCTTTCTGCTGGGCATCGCCATGCAGCGCTGGAACCTGCATCGGCGAATCGCCCTGCACGTGCTCCAGGTCGTCGGCCACCAGCCGCGACGTCAGATCGGTGGCTTCATGATCGCCACCGGCTTTCTCAGTATGTGGGTCTCCAATACCGCCACTACCATCATGATGCTACCGATCGGCATCTCGGTGCTCAGCCTGCTGGAAGACAGCGACCCAGGCGAACACAAGCGCTATGCCACCGCCCTGCTGCTGGCGATCGCCTACTCCGCCAGCATCGGTGGCGTGGCGACCCTGATCGGCACCCCGCCCAACGCCCTGCTCGCCGGTTACCTGGCCGAGGATCGCGGCATCGATATCGGCTTTGCCCAGTGGATGGTGATCGGCCTGCCGATCAGCATTGCCATGATGACCTGCGCCTGGTGGTGGCTGACCCGTCGCGGCTTCGCCTTGAACATCGGGGATGACAGCACCGGGATGATCCGTGACGAGCTCGACAGGCTCGGGCGGATGACCCCGGCGGAACGTCGGGTCGGCACCATCTTCCTGGTTGCGGCGCTGGCCTGGATGGCGCGACCGTTACTCAACGACCTGGGGCTGGGCTGGCTGTCGGACACCGGGATCGCCATCGCTGCCGGCATCACGCTGTTCCTGGTGCCCAGCGGCCGTGGCGACGGCGAGCGCCTGATGATCTGGGAGTCCGCCCAGACGCTGCCCTGGGGCATCCTGCTGCTGTTCGGTGGCGGCCTGGCGCTGGCCGGTGCCATCAGCCGCTCGGGGCTGGCCGCGTGGATCGCCGAACAGCTCAGCCTGTTCGGTGCCTTCCCGCTGCTGGCCCTGGTCGGCGTGGTGGTGCTGGTGATCATCTTCCTCACCGAGATCACCTCCAATACCGCCACCGCCGCGGCCTTCCTGCCGTTGCTCGGCGCCCTGGCGCTGTCGCTGGACATCTCGCCGCTGCTGATCACGGTACCTGCCGCGATCGCCGCCAGCTGCGCCTTCATGATGCCGGTCGCCACGCCACCCAACGCGATCGTCTTCGCCACCGGTCACATGAAGATCCAGTCGATGATCCGCGCCGGTTTCGTACTCAACCTGGTCAGTACCGTGCTGGTCACCCTGATGGCCTACTTGCTGATCATCACCCTGTGGTGATGGGCCGGGGGCACCCGGGCATCAGGACCAGAGGGCCCATCCCGCGGCGTAGTGATCCAGCAGCAGCACGCCGAAGACGCCCAGGATGTAACGGATCGAGAACCAGAACGCCGCCAGCGGTGCGCGGGGGTCCTTGCCCCGCCAGACCTTCCAGTTCCAGAACATGAAGCGGGCATTGAGTGCCATCACGCCCACCAGGTAGACCGCCCCACTCATGCCGATGGCGAAGGGCAGCAGGGTCACCGCCACCGTCAGCCAGCCATACAACCAGACCTGCAGCCGGGTGAAGGCCTCGCCATGGGTCACCGGCAGCATGGGAACCCCGGCCTTGGCGTACTCGTCACGCTTGTGGATCGCCAGGGCCCAGAAGTGGGGGGGCGTCCAGGCGAAGACGATCAGCATCAGCAGCAACGGCTCCGGCCCCAGCTGGCCGGTCACCGCCGTCCAGCCCAGCAGCGGTGGCGCCGCCCCCGCCACGCCGCCGATGACGATGTTCTGGGGCGTGGCCCGCTTGAGGAAGGCGGTATAGACCAGCGCATAACCGAGCAGGGAGCCCAGCGTCAGCCAGGCGGTCAGGGCATTGACCTGCCACACCAGCAGGCCGATCCCCGCCACCGAGAGCAGCGTGGCCCACCCCAGGGCCACCGAGGTCGGCATGCGCCGTGACGCCAGCGGACGCCGCGAGGTGCGCAGCATCATGGCGTCCAGACGACGATCCACCACATGGTTGAAGGCCGCGGCACCCCCGGCGGCCAGGCCGATGCCGACCAGGCCGTAGACGACCGCCGCCAGTGAAGGCAATACCGGGCTGGCCAGGGCCATCCCCACCAAGGCACAGGCAAGCATCACCACCACCACCCTCGGCTTGCACAGGGTCACCAGGTCCCGCCAGCCCCACCGGGCCTCGTCCAGCGACGCGACGCGCTCCATCACCGCATTAGGCATGTGCCCACTCCTTCTCTGCCCGTTGTCGTCTCTCGCCGTGCGCGACCGGCTCCCGCCAGACCCAGACGGCCAGGGCCATCAGCACCACCAACGCCACCGCCCCGGCGGTATGCAGCAAGGCCAACCAGAGCGGCAGCCACAGCAGGACATTGGCGACCCCCACCCCCAGTTGTACAGCGTACGCCCCCAACAGGGCGCCGAGCCAGGGACGCAGGCGACGCTCGTGCCAGTGGCGCCACGCCAGCAGCAGCAGTCCCAGGCCCAGCGCCAGCGCCCCCAGGCGATGACCGAAGTGGATGGCGGTGCGGGCATCGGCATGCAACTGGCCATGCAGGTAGTTGGGCCCCACGGTCTGGGTGAGGTGGAACCCCTCGCTCCAGTCGGTGGCCGGCCACCACTGGCCGTTGCAGGTCGGGAAGCCCTGGCAGGCGATGCCGGCATAGTTGCTCGAGACCCAGCCCCCCAGTGCCAGTTGCAGCAGCAGCAGCACCATGGCCAGGCCCCATAGCGGGGTCAGGGCGCGTCGTGGCGTCGCCGGCGCCTCGGTCGAGGCGAAACGTCGTAGACGCAGGTGTAACCAGAGGAACATCAGCATCACCGAAAGCCCGCCCAGCAGGTGGAGGGTCACCACCTGAGGCCACAGCTTGAGGGTCACGGTGAAGGCGCCGAAGGCCCCCTGCAGCAGGATCACGGCCAACAGCGCGAGGCTGACCCCCCAGGGATAGCCGGCGCGGCGGCGCAGCGGCATCCCGAGCAGCACCAGGGCGATCACCAGCAGCCCGAGGGTGGAGGCCACGTAGCGATGAATCATCTCGATCCAGGCCTTGAAGCTTTCCAGCGGGACATCCGGGCTGTGAGACAACGCCCGACCGGCATCCGGGACCACCAGGCGCCCGTAACAGCCCGGCCAATCCGGGCACCCCAGGCCGGCATCCACCAGCCGCGTCCAGGCACCCACCAGAATCACACCGATGGTGAACAGCACGCCGACCAGGCTCAGGGTGATCAGCAGGCGCAGCCTGCTCGCCGGCTTCGTCATCGCCACCTCGCTTTCCATTGCCGCCCGCTGCGGCCCACTCACTGCTGCGCCACCTGGCGACCGGGCGTCACCGAGGGCTCCGGATTCATGCGCAACAGCTTGTTGACATCATCCAGCACGTCCCGGGCCTCGACGCCGGCCGAATAGCCCAGCACGGCCTCGCCCCGGGGATCGAGAACCCACAGGTGGCCAGGACGGTGCCAGTCGGGCGGCGTCGACCAGCGCGCCACCACTTCACCGGGCAGTGCCTGCGCCGCGCCGCCGATCCTCAGGCGTCTGACCCGGTGGGCCTCACGCCCCAGAGCCCGATGCAGCCGCCACCACTGGTCGGCCAGCGCCTCGCAGGCGCCGGCGCAGTCGAAGGCCAGCACCCAGCCACCATCCTCGGGTAGCATCGTGCGCGGTTCGGCCAGCGGCCACTGGGCCAGGGCCGGAATGTCCGGCTCCAGCTCACCGTGGGCGGTACGCTGCTCGGGGATACCGATGCGCCAGGCCACCATGATCCAGGCCACCAGCAGCGGCAGCACGAAGACGGCCAGCAGCGCCAGCAGCTTGAATCGCGGATGACGAACGGCACGGGATGTGCTCATTGTCGCGTCTCCTTGAGCGGCAGTGAATCGAGGAGGAGGGAAACGGAAAGCGCGGCGCGGTCGCGACCCAGGCGACGCCCACCGACAAGCATCACCACGAGGGCCGCCAGGGCCAGCCCCCACCACTGCACGGCATAGCCGAGATGACGACCGGGCGGCATCACGCTGGGGGTCCACCAGGACTCGAGGTGGCCGGGACCGGCGTCGAGATGCAGCCAGCCGTCATGGGCGAAGTCCAGCGACCAGGCGGCGAGATCGATCTGCTGCAGGCGCCGCCCCTCGCGGTTGGGGCCGAACAGCGGGCCGCGATCCCCTGCCGGCTGCCAGTCCCCCGCCAGCGTCACCGGCCCGGCCGGCGTCGCGACCGACGGCGTGTCGCGGGTCGTGCCGGTGGCCAGGAAGCCGCGCTGCACCAGCCACAGCCGGCCATCATCGCCACGGAACGGTGTCAGCACGGCGACGCCGAGCCGGCCCTCGAGGGTGCGATTGTCGAGAAACAGCGTCTCGTCGGGCAGGTACTCCCCGGCAAGGGTCACGCGGGCGCCTTCCGGCGGCCTGTCCCGGGGCGCCACCTGATGGGGGGCCGCCTCGAGCCGGACCAGGTAGTCGCGCTTCTCGGCGGCACGCTCCCACTGCCAGACCCCCAGCATCAGCCCAAGCATCACCAGCGGTGACCAGAACGCCCACCAGAGCCGTTGCCGCCGTCGACGCGCACAGGCATGCTGGGTGTCATCGCGAGCCAAGGAGTGCCTCATGTTACTGAAAATCCTGATTGCCCTGGTGTTCCTGTCCATGGTGACCAGCCTGGCCGCCGGGGCCGGCTTCCTGCTGCGGGACGGCAGCCAGTCGCGCCGGTTGCTCGTCTCGCTGAAGATCCGGGTGGCCCTCGCTGCCACCCTGCTCGGCCTGCTCTTCTACGGCTTCTATGTCGACGGCCTCGCCGGCTGACCCCCTAGAAAACATAGACGAACAGGAACAGGCCGATCCATACCGCGTCGACGAAGTGCCAGTACCAGGCGGCTGCCTCGAAGCCGAAATGGTCACCGGCCGCGAAGTGGCCACGCAGCACCCGCCCCAGCATCACGGCCAGGATGATGGTGCCGATGATGACATGGAGGCCATGGAAACCGGTCAGGATGAAGAAGGTCGCCCCGTAGATACCCGCCTGCAGGGTGATGCCGTAGTGGGTATAGGCCTCGTAGTACTCGACGCCCTGGATGGTGATGAAGCAGAGCCCCAGCAGCACGGTGCAGGCAAGCCAGTTTCGCGTCGTTGACCGGTAGCCCTCCTTCAGCCCCTCGTGGGCCACGGTCAGGGTGATGCTGGAACTGACCAGGATCAGGGTATTGACCAGCGGCAGCTGCCAGGGGCTGAAGGTCTCCACGGGGCCCGCGATGGACGAATCCGGCGGATTCATCAAGGGCCAGCTGGCGGTGAAGTCGGGCCACAGGAGCGCCGCGACCCCCTTGGCACCCTCGCCATCCAGCCAGGGGATGGCGAAGTTGCGCACATAGAAGAGCGTACCGAAGAAGGCGGCGAAGAACATCACTTCGGAGAAGATGAACCAGCCCATTCCCCAGCGGAAGGAGCGATCCATCTGGGCATCGTAGAGCCCCCGGCGGGACTCCCGGATCACGTCACGGAACCACAGGGTCATGACCGCCAGTACCCCCACGAGCCCCGCCGCCATCATCGGGGTTCCGCGCCCGTGCACCAGCACCATGCCGGTCCCGGTCATCATCACGCCGAGCGCGAGCGAAGCCAGTATCGGCCATTTGCTGCTTGCGGGAACATAATAGCTGCCACCACTCATGCCTCATCTCCTTTGCCGGCAGTCACCTGCGCCCGCCGGGGAGCTCGAGCATCGGTGACCGGATACAGGGTATAGACCAGGGTTACGGTATTGACGTCGGGGGGCAGATCGCGCGCCAACTGGAAGACCAGCGGCAGCTCGAGACGCTCGCCGGCCTCCAGGTGCTGCTCGTCGAAGCAGAAGCAACTGACCTTGCGCAGGTGACGCGACGCCCGGGAGGGAGAGACGCTGGGTACCGCCCGTGCCCGGCTGGCTTCTGCGCTCTGGTTGCGGAAGGTGAAGTTGATCTCGCTGGTCTGGCCCGGGTGGACCCGCACCTGACGCGTCTCCACCTCCAGGCGCCATGGCAGGCCGGAACTGCCGCGGGTAATGAACTGGACGGTGACGTAGCGAGAGTCATCCACGCCCTCGTGGATGATGGCCTGGGCCGTGTTGTCCACCTTGCCGTTGATGCCGGTGACCTGGCAGAAGACGTCATACAGCGGCACCAGCGCGAAGGCGAAGGCGAACATGCCGATCAGCGCCGCCACGGAGCGCACGACCGTACGCCTGACACCGAGCTTGTGCGAATCGGTGGCTCCGTGATCGCGGTGGCTCATGGCATCCTCGCGTCAGTGCACATGGGGACTGAAGGTGGGTGGCGTATCGAAGGTGTGCAACGGGGCTGGACTCGGCACACTCCACTCCAGGTCCTCGGCGCCGTCCCAGGCCTTGGCCGGCGCCTTCTCTCCCCCGCGGACGCAGAGGACCACCACCGCCACGAACACCAGTTGCGACGCGCCGAACAGGAAGGCGCCGAGGCTCGACACCAGGTTGAAGTCGGCAAACTGCAGGGCGTAATCGGGGATGCGTCGCGGCATCCCGGCGAGGCCCGAGAAGTGCATGGGGAAGAAGGTCAGGTTGACCCCGATCACCGACAGCCAGAAATGCCACTGCGACAGCCGCACATTGGGATAGTGGCCGGTCCATTTGGGCAGCCAGTAGTAGACCCCGGCCATGATCGCGAACACCGCCCCCGGCACCAGCACATAGTGGAAATGCGCCACCACGAAGTAGGTGTCGTGGTACTGGAAGTCGGCCGGCGCGATCGCCAGCATCAGCCCGGAGAAGCCGCCGATGGTGAACAGCACCACGAAGGCCAGGGCAAACAGCATCGGCGGCTCGAAGGAGATCGAGCCGCGAAACAGCGTGGTGATCCAGTTGAACACCTTCACCCCGGTGGGTACGGCGATCAGCATGGTGGTGTACATGAAGAACAGCTCGGCCACCAGCGGCAAGCCGACCGCGAACATGTGATGGGCCCAGACCAGGAATGACAGCAGGGCAATGGAGGCCGTGGCATAGACCATGGAGGCATAACCGAACAGCGGCTTGCGGGCGAAGGTGGGAATGATCGCCGAGACGATGCCGAACGCCGGCAGGATCATGATGTACACCTCGGGATGCCCGAAGAACCAGAACAGATGCTGGAAGAGCACCGGGTCGCCGCCGCCGGCCGCATTGAAGAAGCTGGTGCCGAAGTTGATGTCCATCAGCATCATGGTGATCACCCCGGCCAGCACCGGCATCACGGCAATCAGCAGGAAGGCGGTGATCAGCCAGGTCCAGACGAACAGCGGCATGTCCATCAGGCGCATGCCCGGGGCACGCAGGTTGAGGATGGTGGCGATGATGTTGATCGCCCCGAGGATCGAGCTGATGCCGGCCATGTGCAGCGAGAGGATGAAGAAGGTGGTCGACGGTGGCGCATAGGTGGTGGACAGCGGCGCATAGAAGGTCCAGCCGAAGTCCGGCCCGCCCCCCGGCATCAGCAGGGTGGAGAGCAGCAGCAGGAAGGCTATCGGCAACAGCCAGAAGCTGAAGTTGTTGAGTCGCGGCAGGGCCATGTCCGGCGCGCCGATCTGCAACGGCACCATCCAGTTGGCCAGTCCCACGAAGCCCGGCATCACCGCACCGAAGACCATGATCAGGCCATGCATGGTGGTCATCTGGTTGAAGAAATCGGGGTTCACCAGCTGCAGGCCGGGCTGGAACAGCTCGGCGCGCACCACCATGGCAAAGATGCCGCCGATGAAGAACATGATCAGCGAGAAGATCAGGTAGAGGCTGCCGATCTCCTTGTGGTTGGTGGTCAGCAGCCAGCGCAGCATGCCCCTGGGCGGCGCGTGATGGGCGGCGGCACCGCCGGCAGTAGCGGCGGAGCTGTGTTCAAGGGGTGGCTGCGGGGGTAACTTGGGCGCCATCGGCACTCTCCTGAATGCGTTGTTCTTGTCAGGGTCACGGAATCGCTCGGCCTGCTCTATTGCGCCAGCTGCTCGGCGACGTCTGAAGGCTGCACCACATCACCGGTGTCGTTGCCCCAGGCGTTGCGGGTGAAGGTCGCCACGGCAGCGATCTCGACCGGGTTCAGGGTATTGCGGAAGGACGGCATGGCCGTACCCGAGACACCGTTGATGATGGTCTGGACATGCCACTCGACGTCGCCGATCAGGCGTTCGTTGCCGGCCAGGCTCGGGAAGGTGGGCGGCGCCCCCTGACCTTCGGGCTGATGGCAGGAGGCACAGATGCTGCTGTAGACGGCTTCGCCCCGCTCCATCAATTCGTCGAGCTCCCAGTCGCGATCGACGCCCAACGCCTCCTGGGCGGCGGCGTCCTTGCGCTCGGCCAGCCAGTCGTCGAACTCTTCCCCTTCCATGGCATGCACCACGACCGGCATGAAGCCGTGGTTGATGCCGCACAGCTCGGCGCACTGGCCGCGGTAGATGCCGGGCTCGCTGATGTTCACCCAGTTCTCGTTGATGAAGCCGGGGATGGTGTCCTGCTTGACGGCCAGGTCCGGCACCCACCAGGAGTGGAGGACGTCATCCGATGTCATCAAGAAGCGCACCTTGCGGTCGGTCGGCAGCACCAGGGGCTCGTCGACTTCCAGCAGGTAATGCTCGCCGCGCGCCTCCTCGCCGCGAACCTGTGCCCGGGGTGTACTCAGGTTGGAGGTAAACGCCACGTCCTCACCGAGGTATTCGTAGCGCCAGCGCCACTGCTGCCCGGTGATCATCACATCGAGCTCGGCATCGGAGGCGTCGTACATCTGCACGAGGGTGGCGGTGGCGGGCACCGCCATGCCCACCAGGATCAGCAGCGGGATGGCCGTCCAGAGCACCTCGACGGTGGTGTGCTCATGAAAATTGTCGGCCTTGGCGCCCCGCGAGCGACGGAAGCGAAACAGGGAATAGAACATCACCCCGAAGACCACCACGCCGATGGCCACGCAGATCCAGAAGATCGTCATGTGCAGGGAGAAGATCTCGCGACTCAGGTCCGTCACCCCGACCGGCATGTTCCAGCCGTTGGCCAGCGCCAGCGGGCTGAGCCCGGCCAGGATACAGCACCCCGCCATCCACACGAGCAACGTGCGCATCGGCGCCTCCTTGTCGTCGTTATTGTCGTCAACCACCAAGGCTCCAGGGACACCGCCAGGACCGTGGAGCCATCACCCCTATTGTTACTCTTTCTCTTAATTAGTTTTTTCCAGATACAGGACGATTATAGAAGAGGTACAGGATTCGTCTCCCGACATCAATACCATAAACCGTTAACGCCGGCTTCAACGCTGTCACTCCGGGCAGGCGCTCAGCGGGCGGCAAGGTTCGCCACCAGGGCCACCAGCCCCACCAGGGCCAGCGTCATGACGATCCCCACGGCGATGAAAACGACGGGGCGGCCCGTCTCGAAGTCCGTCCGGCGCTGTCGCTCCTTCTGCACGCCGAAGAAGGCGGCCAACACCGACTTGATCACGCTCCACATTGCGGCTCTCTCCTTCTGCCCGACCATCACGCTCGTTCTTTGGTCGCAGGTGGGTACCGGCACCTTGACCGGCATCAGGTGGGCAGCCAACAGCCTCGCGAGGAGCAGGCAAGGCATCGGCCGCCACCTATACTTTACATGTGTCTTTTCCACCTCACGACTGCCACCCATCACGCAGGCAGACACAGGAGCCCGCTCATGAGCAACCGCAAACCGACCTCACCCAGCCCGGCAATGCCCGCGACCGAACCGATGCTGGCATGGTGGCAGCAACAGTGGCTACAGAATGCCAGCCCCCTGGCCCGCATGCAGCTGGCCTGGATGGAGAGCCTCGCCGAGGCGATGCAGTTCGAGGCCCAGTACTTCAAGGCCATGGCGGAGAGCGGCCAACGAATGGCCGAATGCGTCGGCGGCGAGGACGCGCCCAGCACGCCTGCCGAGGTGCAGGAGTGCTACCAGAAACTGGTCAAGGACGTCACCGATGCCCAGATGAAGCGAATGGAAAAGGCCACCCAGCTCTCCCACGAGTTCCGCGAGCGGATCTGGGAGGAGCTCTGACCCCGCAGCGCCATCATGCCGGCGATCAGTGGAGCCCGAAGAGACGCGCCAACAACGGCAGCAGGAAGGCCGTCAGCAGACCGGTCAGGCCCATGGCAAGCCCCGAGAAGGCACCGGCCACGGCACCGATCCGGGCAAAGGCATGGGCCGTGCCGAAGCCATGCGCCGACAGGCCCAGGGTGAAGCCCTGCACCGCCGGATCGCGCACCCGCAGCAGGCGGAAGACCCAGGGGGCCAGGGCGCACCCGATGGAGCCGGTCAACAGCACCAGGCCAGCGGCCAGCGAGGGGATCCCGCCGATCTGCTCGGCGATGCCCATGGCGATCGGTGAGGTCACCGAACGTGGTGCCAGCGACAGCAGGGTCTCGGCGCGCGCGCCCAGGAGCATGGCCAGCCCCAGGGTCGAGCCCACGGCAGTGACGATGCCGGCCCCACAGGCCAGCAGCAACGGGACCAGCAGGCGACGCACCCGCTCGCGATGGTCATAGAGCGGAATGGCCAGGGCCACGGTGGCGGGCCCGAGCAGGAAGTGGATGAACTGGGCCCCCTCGAAGTAGGTGGAATAGTCCATGTCCACCAGCAGCAGGAAGGCGATCAGCAGGACAATGGAGAGGGTCACCGGATGCAGCAGCGAGGTTCCGCCCAGCGCACGATTGATTCGCACTGCGGCAGTGAAGGCCAGCAGCGTCACCAGCAACGACAATAGCGGATGCCCGGAGAGATAGACCCATAGCTGATCCAGGGCCGCGACCTTCATGATCGCCCTCCCTGCCGGCGATTCAACCGCTCGAGCAACCAGCCGGTGACCGCCAGGGTGACGGCCGTGGAAACCACCAGGGTCACCAGGATAGGCCAGAGGTCGAGACCGATCAGCTCGAAATGCCCCATCAAGCCGACTCCCGCCGGCACGAACAGCAGCGTCAGGTAGCGCAACAGCCCCTCACCGGTCATGCGCAGGCTATCCGGCACCTTGCCACGGATCATCAGCCCCGCCAGCAGGATCACCATGCCGATCACCGGCCCCGGCACGGGCAGGACAAGGCCACGGGCGACCAGCTCACCGAGGAACTGGCAGGCCAGCAGCACGCTCATGCCCATGATCAACGGCACGGTCGCCCTCCCGGTCGTCTATCCATCAATTGGCGAAGAAGGTCAGGCGCGTCACCAGCGTATGGTTCGACTCCAGCATCATCAGCCCCATCAGGAACAACAGCACCCCCGGTGGCACCAGCACGACACTGATGATCGCCAGCCGCTCCCAGACCATATGCATGAATACCGCGATGATCAGGCCGGCCTTCATCAGCATGAACAGCGTGATCAGGGTCCACTTGAGGTAGCCCTCCATCCCCACATAGTCGACCAGGTAGGAGAACACGCTGAGCACGAACAACAGGAACCAGATCCATAGATAGACCCGCAGTGGATGCTGCTGATGTCCTTCACTCGCCATGACGACCTCCCCGGGGTGCTACCACAGATAGAAGAACGCGAAGATGAATACCCACACCAGGTCCACGAAGTGCCAGTACAGGCCGAGGGTCTCGACCATCTCGTAGCGGCCCTTGCGGCCGGTGAGAAAGCCGGGACGCTGGTCGTCCAGCGCCCCCCGCACGACCTTGACCGCCATGATCACCAGAAACAGCACCCCGAAGCTCACATGGGTGCCGTGGAAGCCGGTGATCAGGAAGAACGCCGCCCCGAACTGGGCCGTGCCCCAGGGGTTCCCCCAGGGCCGGACACCCTCCTCGATCAGCTTGGTCCATTCGAACGCCTGCATGCCGACGAAGGAGGCACCGAGCAGTGCGGTCAGGATCAGCAGCACGGCGGTCATGCGACGGTTCTTCTCGTAACCGTACTTGACCGCCAGCGCCATGGTGCCGCTGCTACTGATCAGGATGAAGGTCATGATCGCGATCAACAGCAAGGGAACCTGTTGCCCGCCCACGTGCAGGGCGAAGACCTCGCTGGCATCCGGCCAGGTGTCGGTGGTCGACATGCGCATCGTCATGTAGCCGACCAGGAAACAGGCGAAGATGAAGATATCGCTCAACAGGAAGATCCACATCATCGCCTTGCCCCAGGGGACATTGAAGACCCGCCGGTCCGAGGACCAGTCCGAGACGAGGCCCCTCACCCCCTCGGGCGAACCGGGACCCTGGGAACCAGGATTGGCCATCGCTTGCCCTCCTGTCAGGTCGACAACACCAGCACGAAGAGAATGCCCCACACCACCAGCAGGTAATGCCAGTACAGCGCGCACAGCTCGACGCTGCCGCACAACCGCTCGGGCGTGGCGCCCCCCCTGAAGCGGAACAGCGTCCTGGCCCAGACGACCAGGCCGCCCAGCAGGTGCAGACCATGCAGGGCGGTCAGCAGGTAGAAGAAGGCATTGGCCGGGTTGGCCGCCAGGTAGTGGCCCGCCGCCTCGAGCTGCCACCAGACCAGGCCCTGGCCGAGGACGAAGGCAATGCTACAGGCCCCGCCAGCGATCAGGCCGATGCCGAGTTCACCGCGCCTGCCGTGCCGGGCCGCCCCCCAGGCCCGCTGCAGGGCCAGGCTGCCCAGCACCAGCAGCGCGGTGTTGAACCAGAGCAGCCCCGGCGTCGGCAGCGACCGCCAGTCGGCGCCCATTTCCATGCGCATCATGTAGGCGCTGATGGTCAGGGCGAACAGCGATGTCGCCACCGCCAGGAACACCGCCAGCCCCACCCGAGGCGCCGTCACCGCCGCCGGCCGCTCACCGAGCGCGCCGCCCTGCACCTCCCAGGGCCTGACATTGATCGAGTGACTGAACAGCCAGCCACCGAACAGCGCCATCAGCAGCGACAGGAAGACCAGCGAGATGATCATCGGCGCTCCTCGCCCTCGTGGGGGACCGTCTGCGGGATGAAGTCTCGCTCGGCGCCGGGCACGCTGTAGTCGTAGGCCCAGCGATGGACCACCGGCAACTCGTCGCCGAAGTTGCCGTGACGGGGCGGCGTATGCTCGGTCTGCCACTCCAGGGTCGTCGCCTGCCAGGGGTTGGGGCCCGACTCGCGACCGCGGAAGTAGCTCCAGGCCAGGTTGAAGAGGAACAGCACCTGGGCCAGGGAGACGATGATCGCCGCAACGGTGATCACGCTGTTCATGGTCACCACCGAATCGGGGATGAAGGCCGTCTCGCCATACGCATAGTAGCGCCGCGGCACGCCGGCGAAGCCCATGAAGTGCATCGGAAAGTAGATGACATAGGTGCCGAGGAAGGTCACCCAGAAATGCACCTTGCCCAGGCGATCGTCGAGCATCCGGCCGGTGACCTTGGGATACCAGTGGTAGATGGCCCCGAAGATCACCAGGATCGGCGCCACGGCCATCACCATATGGAAATGGCCGACCACGAAATAGGTGTCCGACAAGGGCACGTCCACGGTGACGTTACCGAGAAACAGGCCACTCAGGCCGCCGTTGACGAAGGTGAAGAGGAAACCGATGGCAAACAGCATCGGCACCGACAGGTGGATATTGCCCCGCCACAGGGTCAGCACCCAGTTGTAGACCTTGATGGCCGTGGGCACCGCGATGATCAGGGTGGTGGTGGCGAACAGGAAGCCGAAATAGGGATTCATGCCGCTGACGAACATGTGGTGCGCCCAGACGATGAAGCTCAGCACCCCGATGATGATGATGGCCCAGACCATCATACGGTAGCCGAAGATGTTCTTGCGCGCATGGGTCGCCAGCAGGTCGGAGACGATGCCGAAGGCCGGCAGCGCGACGATATAGACCTCGGGATGGCCGAAGAACCAGAACAGGTGCTGGAAGAGCAGCGGGCTGCCGCCCTCGTGGCTTGACTGCTCGCCCAGGGTCTGCATCTCGGGCATAAAGAAGCTGGTGCCCAGCAGCAGGTCGCATATCGTCATCAGCACGGCCACCAGCAGCGCCGGGAAGGCCAGCAGCGCCATGACCGTGGCCATGAAGATCCCCCAGACGGTCAGCGGCAGGCGCATCAGCGTCATGCCGCGGGTGCGCGCCTGCAGCACCGTGACCACATAGTTGAGCCCGCCCATGGTGAAGCCGATGATGAACACCGACAACGACACCAGCATCAGCAGGATGCCGCCGTCGACTCCCGGCGTACCCTGGCTGATCACCTGGGGCGGGTACAGCGTCCAGCCGCCCCCCGAGGGACCGCCCGGCACGAAGAAGCTCGCCACCAGGATCAGCACCGAGGCCAGGTAGAACCAGTAGCTGAGCATGTTGAGGTAGGGAAAGACCATGTCCCGCGCACCGCACATCAGCGGGATCAGGTAGTTGCCGAAGCCCCCCAGGAGCAGGGCGGTGAGCAGATAGACCACCATGATCATGCCGTGCATGGTCACGTACTGCAGGTAGTTGCTCGGGTCGACCAGCGAGAAGGCATTGGGGAACCCGAGCTGCAGGCGGATCAGGATCGACAGCACCAGGGCCACCAGGCCGATGGCCGTGGCGGTGATGGCGTACTGGATCGCGATGACCTTGGCGTCCTGGCTCCAGATGTACTTGCCGATGAAGGTCTTGGGATGGACGAGCTCCATCTCCTCGATATCGCTCGCGGCTGCATAGGATGCGCTGTCGTGTCCCCGTTCGGCCATCGCTCACTCCTCCCCGCTGCCGGCCAGCGTATTGATATGGGCGACCACATCGTCTACGGCCCGGTCGTCGACCAGCACCTGCGCCATGTCGACCATCTGGTGACCATAGAGGTCTTGGGGATGGCGACCGCGGATGCCTTCCCGGAAATGCCGCAACTGCCTGGCCAGATACCAGTCGTGCATGCCCGCCAGGCGCGGGGCGTTGGTGGCCCGGATCCCCTGGCCTTCGGCGCCGTGACAGGAGCCGCAGGTGCGATAGAGCCGCGCCCCGCGTTTGGCATCCCCCGACAGACTGGCCTCGACCGGCCCGCCCGGAAGCGTCTGGAGGTAGGCGGCGAGATCGGCGATCGCTTGCCGGTCGGGGAGCTGGGTTGCGAAGGGACGCATCTGCTGCCCGAAGGTATCGTCCTCATGGGTCCCGCGGGCCCCGGCGCGGAACAGCTCGAGCTGGCGCTCGAGATACCAGGGCTCGAGGCCGGCGAGCCTGGGCGCATTCTGGTCGGGGTTGCCCTGCCCTTCGCTGCCATGGCAGGCGGCGCAGCTGGCGAAGTGGGCCTCCCCGGCCTCGGGGTCACCCGGCTCACGGGCCGCGAGCTCGGCATGGGTGGGCTGTTCGGCCAGCCAGTCGTCGAACGCCGCCGGCTCGACGACATCCACCCGGCCACGCATGGCGAAGTGGGCGATGCCGCACAACTCGGCGCAGCTCACCTCGAACTCGCCGGTCTCGGTAGGCGTCAGCCAGAAATAGGTGACCTGGCCCGGCACCATGTCCATCTTGGCGCGGAAGTTGGCCACCTGGAAATTGTGCAACACGTCCTTGGAACGCAGCACCATCTTGACCGGTCGATCGACGGGCAGCACCAGACGCGGACTCTGGATCAGCACATCGTCCTGGCCGGCGGCATCGCCGACCAGGCCGAAAGGGTTGTCCGGGCCGATGAGGCGGGTCTGCACGGCGCCGAAACGGCCGTCTTCCCCGGGAAAACGGTAGCTCCAGTGCCACTGCTGCCCGACCACCTCGACCTCGTGGGCATTCTCGGGGACCGAGACGAAGGCCCCCCACACCAGCAGCCCGGGAGCCAGCAGCGCGGCAATGCCGATCGTCGTCAGGCCGGCAAGCCAGGCCTCGAGCCTCTTGTTCTCGGGGTCATAGTGCGACCGCCGCTGCTTGTGGTAGCGATAGCGGATGATGGCGAAGGCGAGGAACAGGTTGACGGCGACGAACACCGCTCCCGTGACCCAGATGGTGACATGGATGGTGTCATCGATGGTCCCCCAGTTGGAGGCCAACGGCGTCAGCTTCCAGGGACTGAGAAAAAAGAACAGTACCGATCCCAGCGCCAACACGATGACAGCAATTGCTATCGCCATCGGCCTCCCTCCCTTGCACTCCACTGGCCGTTGCACAAGTTGAGTACATTATGGAACCACTATAGTGATTGCCCCGGAAGCCCGCCAACATCCAGGCGGCACGCAGGAAAAAGCGGCGCCCCCGTCGCGTGACCCCGGCCTGCCGTGGATGCCCGAGCCAAGCGATTGAAACTGAAGCGCAAAGAGGGCTTTTCATTTGCCTCGCAACGCGCTAGTATACGCCTCGTTCTCGGGGGCCACTGGCAGCAGCCACCAGTCACCGAAAACCTGTCGGAGCGTGGCGCAGCTTGGTAGCGCGCTGCAATGGGGTTGCAGAGGTCGCAGGTTCGAATCCTGTCGCTCCGACCATGAACTTCAAGAGAAACCGCCACTTACGGGTCACGCCGGGTGGCGGTTTTTCGTCGTGGGTATCACCGGGGGCCTCCCCGGCTTGCCGATCCCCGCTTTATCGACAACCTTGAAGTAGCGGAGTCCCATCTGCGGTCAAGGCGGCATCGACTCATCCGATGAGCCATGGCATGACCTCGCCGCACGGCTGCGGCGGAGACAGGGAGACGGCTGACTGGAAAGGAGCAGGAGGATGCCGGGCATTGTGCCTGCCTCCTCGATGTTGCTGGACTGGAGAAGAACATGAGTCGCTTATATTTCTTGACCCCTGACCTGGATACCACCGTCAACATCGCCCATGAGCTGAACGACCTCAAGCTGAAGAAGCATGAGGTTCATGTCACGGGCAGAGACTGGAAACTTCTGGAAAAACAGGGGGTGCACAACGCCACCCTGCGCGAGACCACGGATGTGGTCAATGCGGCAATGCGCGGTCTCAAGTATGGCGTCCCGCTCGGGCTCGTACTGGGCATCATCGCCTACGTCGTGCTGGACAGGGCCATCGACGGCGTCAGCTTTATCCTGCTGATCCTCGGCATGGCGGTGTTCGGCGGCCTGTTCGGCATCTGGAGCAGCACCATGATCGGGGTGTCGGTGCATGACGTGAAGGTCGACAAGTTCGAGGATGACATCGAGAACGGCGCCTTCCTGATGATGGTGGACGTTCCCGCTGATCGCGAGGACGAGATCTATACGGCGATCCATCGTCACCACCCGGATGTGGTCATCGACAAGGTCACCCGCGATGAACTGAGGCACCACTGGGGAGCGGGACGGTGAGCATGGAGGTGAAGCACCTGATCGGCCCGGCCTGAGGCGTCCCGCCCCCCGGGCGACGGGAGGCGCGGCGCCGTGCCCGTTACTCGGGCCGGGACTGCTGTTGCTGTTGCTGTTGCCGTTGCATCTGCTCCTGCATCTGGCGCATCGCCTCCTGCTGAGCTTCCATCTGCCGCTGCAGCTCGTCGCGCTGTTCCTGGGTCAGGGTGGCCTCGAGCCGCGACTGCATCAGCACGCTCTCGGCCATCATGTCACCGGTGAGCTGGCCGAGACGCTCGGCGTCCTGGCGGATGGTGGCCTCGTCGAACTCGGGACCGATGTTCCCCTGGAGTTGCATCTGGAGCTCCCGAGCCTCGGCCTGCAGCTCCTGGATGCGGCTCTGGGAGTCGTTGAGCTGGGTGACCAGCTCCTGCTCCTGGTTGTCATCGAGGTCGACCAGCTCATCGAGTTGGCTCACCTGGTCCTCGGCGCTGGGGGCCTGACCCTGTCCCTGGGGCATCTGTTGGGCGAGGGCCGGGGCGGCCAGGGCGAGTGTCAGGGTGGAGATGGCAAGAGACTTGAGTACGGTCATGAAAACTCCATTGCTATCAGAGGGTATTGCTATCAAGGGGTACGGGGACCCTAACCCGATTCTGCCCGGCGATGACACCCCGCGGTGACGAAAGTTTACGCTCTTGCCGGGCACGGCGGCCCACCACGCCGGCACCGGGATGGACCAGCTGCCATCTGCGAGACATCACAAGGGCCGATCCGTTCACCATGAAATTCCCGGGAGCCCATGTGAGCACCGCCGGCGGCGTCGGCCAGGCGGTGCTGCACGCCGTCGAGATTGGTGCCGACGGCTGTTGACGACCGCACGGCCGGCCCGCAGGCTGGCCGCAATGCTGACTTCATGAAGGGATTCATCGTGACCCGAACCAAGCTCCTGCTGCCCGCCGCCGGCCTGGCCCTCGTCCTGCTCGCCGGCTGCACCACCTACACCTTCCCCGACGGCAGCCGCGAGACCCTGTGGGGCGTGCCCGGCGAGGACGAGACCCGGCCCCCCGAGGAGCGCCGGGCGGAACCGATCGAGTACCGGGTGCCCGGCAAGATCCCCGAGTAACGGCAGCAGCGGCGCCTGAACGTCAGGCGTTCTTGCGGAGTATCACGCTGAGGTTGTTGGCGGGCATCTCCACCACTCGCACGAGGACCAGCCCCTGGCGCGCGGCCTCGGCCGTCACGGCGTCGAGTTCGCGGATGCCCCAGCGCGGATCGCGGGCCCGGAGGTCGGCATCGAAGGCCGCGTTGCTGGGCGCCGTAGGGCGCCCTGCGCGCCTGAAGGGCCCGTAGAGATAGAGCATCCCGCCTTCCGGCAACCGCCTCCCGGCACAGGCCAGCAGCGCCTCGCTGACCTCCCACGGCGAGATGTGCAGGAGATTGATCGCCACGATGGCGTCATAGGGCCCGGCCGGGCAGACGATGGTCACATCCAACGCCATCGGGTCGTGCAGATTGGGCAGGCCGGCATGTGCCCGCCACGCCTCGATCGAGCGACGCGCATGCGGATTCGGGTCGCTGGGCTGCCACTCCCAGCCCGGCATGGCCGACGCACAGTGCACGGCATGCTCGCCGCTACCACTGGCCACCTCCAGCACCCGGGCGCGTTCCGGCAACTCCTGCTGCAACACCTCGAGGATCGGCTGGCGATTGCGCGCCGTGGCGGGACTCTTCAGTCGGGCATCGATCATGGGGCACATCCAGGCAACAGGGGTCAGGCGAATTGTAACGCTTGGCCGGGAGGTCGCCAGCAGGGACAGGGCAGAAAGTGGCGGGAGCCCCGCCGGCGGACTAGCCTGATTGTCGTCAATCCTGTCGCGATCGACTGCGTACCCGAAGGCATGGTGGACATGGCCGATGACGGGATCGACCGACTCCAGCAACCTTTCCGTCAAGGGAGGTAGCAGTCATGACGGCACACATGCGTAGGGTTTCACCGGCCACGGGTATCGGGGTGGCCGGGCTGACGGCGTTGGCGCTGGCTGTGGCATCCAATGCCGCCGTCGCTCAACCTCCTTCGATCACGTTGGGCCAGATCGCCCCCTTCACGGGGGCGGGCGCCGAGTTCGGGGAGTACTACCGTGATGGTGTGGCGCTCGGCGTCCAGCACATCAACGCCGCCACCGAGGAGGTGCTCGGCGGCGCCATCATCGGCGACCACATCGCCGAGGACAGCGCGACCCTGCCGAGCCCCGCCATCGAGGCAGCCCGCGGCCTGGTCGAGGTGCGCGGCGTACCGGCCATCATCGGTGGCTGGTCCAGCGGCGTGACGGTCGCGGTGGCGACCTCCGTGACCATTCCTGCGGAGGTGCTACAGATATCCAATGGCTCGACATCGCCGCTGATCTCGGTGCTCCCGGAGGATCGCGACGCCGACCTGCTGTTTCGGACCACGGCGTCCGACGCCCTGCAGGGCGTTGTCGCAGCACAGCTCGCCGCCGGCGAGATCATCGACGACTACCAGTTCGAGAGTGCCGCGACCATCTTCATCAACAACCCCTATGGCCAGGGCCTGTCGAATGCCTTCGCCCGTTCGTTCCAGCTTCGCGGTGGCGTGGTCCACGCCCAGGTCCCGCACCCGGAAGAGGTCCAGCCGACCTACACCTCGCAGATCGCCTCGGCGCTGCAGGACGAACCGGACATGCTGTTCGCGGCGAGCTACCCGGCCCATACCGCGACCTTCCTGGCCGAGGCCCGGGACCTCTTCGACCAGGTGACCTGGCAGTTCGTCGACGGTAACCGTTCCGATGAGGTCGTGGAGGCACTCGGGGCCGATACCGTCGAGGGCGTGATCGGCACCGCACCGGGGCAGGACCCGAGCATTCCGGGCTTCCAGCAATTCTCCGAGCAGTTCATGGAGGAGTTCGGGCACGATCGCATCCCGCCCTTCACCGAGTCCGCCTACGACGCGGCGATCGTCATCGGCCTGGCGGCGGTCAAGGCGTACGCGGACGGCCACGAGTCGGCCGACGACATCACCGGACCGGTGCTCCGCGACCGCCTGCGTGACGTGGCCAATCCGCCGGGGCAGACCATCCTGGCCGGGGACTACGACAGCCTCGTCGCCGGTATCGAGGCGATCATGGCCGGCGAGGACGTCCAGTACAGCGGCGCGGCCGGACCGGCGAACTTCGACGACAACGGTGACGTGCTGACCCCCATCGCCATCTGGCAGTTCCAGGACGGCGCCAGCGAGACCCTCGAGATCCGCTCCCCGGACGACATCCCGGAGGAGTAGTCGTCGCCCCCGCGGAGCCCTCGATGAGGGCTCCGCTTCCTTTGGCGGTTAGCGCACCGCGCCGCAGGTACGACGAGCCGTGTCAGCGCCCGTCGCCGCGCAGGTGGTTGGACACCCGCATCTCCTCCGGCAGCAGCCCCTGGGGCCGGAACAGCACCACGGCGGCCAGCAGCAGCGACACCAGCAGCCAGCGGATGTACTGGGCACGACCGGGCAGATCCTCGTGAATGAGCGCCAGCAGCGGTTCCAGGGCGTTGGCCAGGAAGGCCGTGCCGGCCCAGACGCCCCACACCAGGATCGCCCCCAGGATGGCGCCGCGGTGGTTGCCGCTCCCCCCCAGCATGAGCATGATCCACACCAGGAAGGTACCGAACAGCGCATGGAAGTGGCTGTAGTCGATGGCGACGGTGTAGTGCGCGTAGAGCGCCCCGGCGATCCCCATGACCACGGCCCCGACCACGAAGGCCTGGACCCGGGCGAAGGCGACGTTCTTGCCGTTCATGGCCGCCGAGGACTCCTCGTCTCGCACCGCCCGCAGCATGCGTCCCCACGGCGAGCGGCAGGTGCGCTCGAGCACCACGTAGATCAGCGCCAGGAAGGCCGCCACGATCATCAGGTAGAAGGCGGTATAGTCCCGTGTGCCCAGGGGCTCGATGAGCCACGCCAGCGACTCGGGGAGCCACTCGCAGGGACGGGACTCGAACAGGCAGCGGCCCGGCTGCGGGATGCCGCGCAGCGGCTGGGGCCCATTGGCGAGCCAGCGCTCGTTCTGGAAGATGAGGCGGATGATCTCCGCCACCCCGATGGTGGCGATGGCGAGAAAGTCCAGGCGCAGGCGCAGCACGGGGACGGCAACGACGAAGGCCACCAGCCCCGACACCACGGCGGCCGCGAGCACCCCGACGAGAAATGGCGCCTGCAGCCCGAACAGCACCTGGGTGTACTGGGCCGCCAGGCCGGTGGGTGCCTCGATGGTGAACAGCGCCGAGGTGAAGGCACCCACCGCGAAGAAGCCCGCCACGCCGAAATTCAGGTGCCCCGTGTAGCCCCACTGGGTATTCAGGCCCAGGCTGAGAATCGCGTAGAGGCTCGCCATGGTCATGAAGCCGATGAAGTAGGACAGGTAGCCCGACGGCACGCTGGCCGCGATGCCCAGGCCGGCGGCGAGCCCCAGCACGATGCCGCCCGGCACCCGCCACCGCACCCCGGGCGGCAGCAGGATCGGCAGGATGCACGCCAGGGCGATACCCAGCATCAGGCCCTTGAGGAAGATCAACTGGGACATGGCGGATCACCCCTCCGTGCGGCCGAGCAGCCCCTGGGGGCGGATGAGCAGCGTCAGCACCATGAGCACGAACGCCACCGCGGGGCCGTAGGTCGGATCGAGAAACGACGTCGACACCTGGTGGGCAATGCCGATGATCAGCGCCGCACTCAGCGCGCCGTAGGGATTGCCGATGCCCCCCATGATGGTGGCCGCAAACATCGGCAGGAGCAGCCAGAACCCCATCTCCGGCCGGAGCTGCGAGCTCAGGCCGTACATGATGCCGCCGGCGGCGGCGAGCCCGCCACCGAGCATCCAGGTCCAGGCGATGACGCGCTCGGTGTTGATGCCGCGAATCTGGGCGAGATGGGGATTGTCGGCGGTGGCGCGCATCGCCTTGCCCATGCGGGTCCATTCGAGCAGGACATAGACGGCGGCGACCAGCACGAAGGCGAGCACGAGAATGAACAGCTGGTCCGCGCGGACGCGCATGCCGAACGGCAGATAGAGGGCCGGGTTGGCCCGCCCCGGATAGTAGAAGTGGAAATCGGGCCCCCAGATGAGATAGATCATGCTGCGCACGAAGAACGCCATCGCCAGCGAGGCCATGGCGAAGAGCACCAGGTGGGCACCGGTGTTGCGTAGCCGCCGATACACCAGGCGGTCGATGGCGACCGCGACCAGGCCCACCACCGGCATGGCCACGACCAGCGCCACCAGGAACTCGTAGCCGAAGGAGAGCGGGCGCAGCGTCTCGCCCTGGGGCAGCAGCGGGACCACCGTGTACGCCACGTAGGCGCCCAGGGTGACCAGGGCCCCGTGGGAGAAGTTGGGGAACTTGAGGACGCCGTAGACCAGCGACAGGCCAATGCTGCCCAGGGCGATGATCCCGCCGAGCATCAGCCCCCAGGCCGTCAGCGCCAGCAGGCGCTGCGCGCTGGCCCCCGCGATCAGGCCGGCGACGTACATGGCGATCAGGATCACCACGAAGGTGCCGACCAGGAAGCCGCGCGTGCGGATGAAGGCGCGTAGACGTTCGCCGCGGCGGCGCTCGTCGGCGGGCAGCCCCTCCCCCGGCTTGCGGGTCTCGGATACGGCCATCGGTCATCCCCCCAGGTAGAGGCGAGCCACGTCGGGGTCGGCGAGCAGTTCCTGGCCCGTGCCATCGTAGCGGTTCTCGCCGTTGGCCAGCACATAGCCCCGGTTCGCCATCTGGAGCGATTTCCTGGCATTCTGCTCGACCATCAGCACGGCCAGGCCGGCGGCATTGATACGGCGAATGTTGTCGAAGATCTCGTCCACCAGTTTGGGCGAGAGGCCCGCCGACGGCTCGTCCAGCAGCAGCAGGTCCGGCTCCAGCATGAGCGCGCTGCCCATGGCCACCATCTGGCGTTCACCGCCCGACATCTTGCCCGCGCGCTGGCGCCGACGCTCGCGCAGCCTGGGGAAGAGCTCGTAGACCCGCTCCCGGCGTGACGGGATCTCGCGTTCGTCTAGCAGATAGGCGCCCATGTCGAGGTTCTCCTCCACCGTCAGGGTGACGAAGACATTGGCGACCTGCGGCACATAGCACAGGCCGAGGGTGACGATCTCATGGGGCTTGCGGCCATGGATCGGCTTGTCCCGGTAGGTGATGGTGCCCGACTTCGGGTGCAGCAGCCCGAAGATGGTCTTCATCAGGGTCGACTTGCCCGCCCCGTTCGGCCCGATCAGCGAGACGATCTCGCCGGCCTCCACCTCCAGGTCGACCTCGTGGAGGATCTCCATGTCGCCGTAGCCGGCGGTGACCCCTTCAGCCTTCAGCAGCGGCATACTGGCCTCCGAGATAGGCTTCCAGGACCCGGGCATCGCGGCGCACCGCCTCGGGCGGGCCTTCCATCAGGTAGCGGCCCTCGCTCATCACGATCACCGGATCGCACAGGCTCATCACCAGGTCCATGTCATGCTCGATGATCAGGAAGGTGAGGCCACGCTCGCGGTTGAGCCGCTCGATGTTCTCCTTGAGGCGCCCCATGAGGGTCGGGTTGACCCCCGCGCCGGGTTCGTCGAGCAGGACCAGCTTGGGATCCGCCATGAGGGTGCGCGCCAGTTCGAGCAGCTTCTTCTGGCCGCCGGAGAGGTTGCGGGCATATTCATGGGCCAGGTGCGAGAGATCGAGGAACGCCAGGACCTCCTCGGCGTGTTGCCGGTGCGCCCGCTCCTGTTCACGCACCAGGCCGGGCCGCAGCAGGTTGGCGAAGAAGCGCTCGCCTGCCTGGCCCCGGGGCACCAGCATCAGGTTCTCGAGCACCGACATGCTGGCGTGTTCCCGCGGGATCTGGAAGGTACGGCACAGCCCGCGCGCGAAGATCCGGTGCGGTGGCAGGCCGGTGATGTCCTCGCCATCCAGGTACACGCGGCCGGCCCGGGGTTCGTAGTAGCCGGCCACCACATTGAACAGCGTCGTCTTGCCCGCCCCGTTCGGTCCGATCAGGCCGGTGATGGTCCCCTGCCCCACCTTCAGCGTCGCCGCATCCAGGGCGCGCAGCCCGCCGAAATCCATGACGAGGTTGCTGACCTCCAGCAGTGGCCTCGCGGCATCGGCGGTGTCGAGTGCTTCCGAGGGTGTGGTCGCCATCTACAGCGACTCCGATAAGGAAAACGGGCCTGGAAACCTGCCTTGACGTTAGCAAAGCCCTGCATGGGTGTCGAACGCCGACCGCGGGCCACCCTGGCACGTCACGTCGAGGAGACCAGGCGGGTGATTTCCACAGAGCACCGGGGCCGCCGTCATGGCGAACGGCACAGCCGGTAGGTGAGTGCCGCGGTGGCACCGAACGCCAGATGTGCGGCGAACGTGATCGGATCACGCACCGCCGCAAACCATGGGAACGCAACGGTAAACCCATACAGGTTGACGGCGAACAGCGCGGCGCCGAACAGCATGCCGACGATCAGCCCCGGCAGCAGCCGTCGCCGCACGACCAGCATCGCGATGGCGACCCCATACGCGATGGAGAGCGCGAAGTGCACCAGGGTCGCCACCGCGAACACCACTGCCGCGAACGACGCCGGCGGTGGCAGCACCTCCCGCCCGAGCACGATCGCGGCCGCGAACCGCGCATCGCGATAGAGTGTCTCGGGCAGCGGATGGCCGAATGCCGCCCACAGGACGACCTGTATCGCAGTTGCCACGATCCCGGCGGCAATGCCCGCCCCTATCGCGGCTCGCCAATCGATCGATCGCATCCGGTCATCCTCCCTATTCAGAGGGTACCCGATCGGTGCGATGGGCTCCTAGCGCATCACCGAGGTCGCCGGCTCATCAAGGGTATTCGGCCACGGCCCCGCTGGGCTCGCTTCACGCCCTGATTCACCGTAAATCACTGCATCACGAGAGATGCCGGGGTTGCCTTGTCGAACGCGGGCCGAGGCCCGGCATGCCAAAGCGTGGTGGAGTTCCAGACATCGCGGGCACCCTGGCGAGTGCGCACCTGGCGTTACGACCACAGGATGCCGGGGCGTCCCGCTGCGGGTAAACTGGACGCGTCGACCCCCACCCCACTCCCGGCGAAAGGACTCAGCGCAGACCATGGGCAGCTCTCCCCCGCTCTACCTGCAGATTCAGCAGCACCTGCTGGAGAAGATCCAGAATGGTGACTGGCCGGCCCATCACCAGATTCCGCCGGAGGAGCAGCTGGCGCGGGACTTCGGCGTCAGCCGCATGACCGCCAACAAGGCGATCCGCGATCTGGTGCAGCAGGGCTACCTGACCCGTCAGCCGGGGCTCGGCACCTTCGTCACCGACCGCAAGGCCGAGTCGTCGCTGGTGGAGGTCCACAACATCGCCGAGGAGGTGCGCAGCCGCGGGCACGACTACGGCAACGACGTGCTGCGCCGTGAAGCCATCGCGGCCGACGACGAGGTGGCGCTGCGCCTCGGGGTGCGCCTGGGCACCCAGGTCTTCCATACGCTGATCGTGCACCGCGAGAACGGCGTGCCGATCCAGCTCGAGGATCGCTACGTCAACCCGCGCTGGGTACCGGCGTATCTCGACACCGACTTCTCCCGCCACACCCCCAACGAGGTGCTGGTGGCGGCCTGCCCGATCACCGATATCGAGCACGTGGTCGAGGCCGTGCTGGTCGATGCCGCCACCGCCCGCCACCTGGACACCGAGGTCACCCGCCCCTGCCTGAGCATGATCCGCCGCACCTGGTCCGGCGAGAACCTGATCAGCTATGCGCGGCTGATCCACCCCGGCGAGCGCTACAAGCTGCGCTCGTCGGTGCATCGCCAGTCATCCTGATCGCTCCCCATGCGACAGCGAGGCCGGGAATCCCCCGGCCTCGCTGCCACTTGCCAGCTCCCGCTTCCGGTTGGCGTCAGCCACCGGCAGCCGCCAGCGCCAGATAGCCCGCCGGCACCGCCAGCAGCAGGCTCAGCGCCACGCGGATGAACCACACCACCACGATGCGCCCCACCGAGAGCGGAATGCTGGTGGAGAGGATGCAGGGGATCGACGCCGAGAAGAACAGCACCGCGGAGACCGACACCACCCCGGCGGCGAAGCGTGCCACGAAGTCCGCTCCCGCCATCAACAGCGCCGGCAGGAACATCTCGGCAAGCCCCGAGGCGGATGCCTGGGCCAGTGCCGCCGCATCATCCAGCCCCCAGATCGCCACGAAGGGGTAGAAGAGCCAGCCCAGCCACTCGAACAGCGGCGTGTACTTTGCGATCACCAATCCCGCGAGGCCCACCGACATGATCGACGGCAGGATGCTGATCGCCATCACCAGTCCTTCGCGCACGTTGAGGGCCACGCTCCTGGGCAGGCTGGGCGCCTGCTCGGCGACGCCGAGGCCGGTGTGCCAGGCGGTGGAGAGCCGCTTGCCCGGCACTGAGACGGGTTCACCGTCGGTCTTGCCGTCGTCCATGCGCGACAGCGGCGGCAGCCGCACGGTGATTGCCGTGACCGTGAAGGTGATCACCAGGGTCAGCCAGAAGTAGAGGTTCCACACGCTCATCAACTCCAGGGTACGCGCCACGATGATCATGAAGGTGGCCGAGACCGTGGAGAAGCCGGTGGCGATGATCGCCGCCTCCCGCGCCGAGTACTGCCCCGCCTGGTAGACCCGGTTGGTGATCAGCAGGCCGATGGAGTAGCTGCCGACGAACGACGCCACGGCATCGATGGCGCTGCGCCCCGGGGTACGCCAGATCGGCCGCATCACCGGTTGCACCAGCACGCCGACCAGTTCCAGCAGGCCATAGCTGATCAGCAGCGCCAGGAAGACCGCACCGATCGGCACGATCAGCCCCACCGGGATCACCAGCTTGTCGAACAGGAAGGGCAGCATGTCCGGCTCATGGAGGAAGGCCGGGCCCCAGCCCGTCAGCGCCATCAGGGCCGCGGCCACCCCGGCGATCTTGAGCACCGTGAAGATGCGCTCGGTGAGGTTGCGCCGCCAGCGGCCCCCGAGCAGTGGATAGGCCGCGCCCGCCACGATCAGCGCCAGGGCATAGAAGCCGCTGGCATCGCCGAGCAGGCCGCGCGCCCCGGTGACCATGTGGTCCAGCGGAATGGTGGTACGCCCGGCCAGGGTCACCGGCACGAAGAAGATCAGGATGCCCAGCGCACTGGGGACGAACAGCTTGAGAACCGTGGTGAGTGATGGGCGGCGGGTGATGTCCGTCGCCTGCTCCTGGCTTGCCATGGGGGGAGTTCCTCCCTCTCGTTGTGATGTGGAGTGGTGCTTCGCCTGACTGCCTCGCTATGTATATACAATAGCCCGTCGAACGATGCCAATCCCGACGCCTCCATCTATCCTATACTTTAGTCGCAACCCGTCGCCTCCCCCTCCTGGCCGCTCGCCGAAGACACCATATTTAGACGATATTTTTCAGTTGGTTGGGTAGTGATAGCGAGATGCCCGCGAGCCGGGTGCCACGGGCCATGTCCGTGCACACCCGTCGCGGGGTTGACGCCGCCCCGCTCATCCACTAAATGTATATACAAATACAACGCTACCGCAGGAGGCCCCGATGGCAGGCAACCCGAAGCCCCCCAGACTCTGGCGCGACGTCGTCCTCTTCGACGGGCACGACACCCGGGCCGAGCCCATGGCCGTCGTCGTCGAGGCTGGCCACATCTCCCGCGTGATGCCGATGACCGAGCTCGACCGCGACGTCGCCGCCGGCTGCCGGGAGATGGGGCGCGGCGGGGTGATGACTCCCGGGCTGGTGGACTGCCATACCCACCTGGTGTTCGGCGGCTCCCGGGCCGACGAGTTCGAGCAGCGGCTGGAGGGCGTCAGCTACGAGGAGATCGCCCGTCGCGGCGGCGGCATCCTCAGCACGGTTCGCGCCACTCGCGCAGCCAGCGAGGACGAGCTGTTCGCCCAGGCCAGGCCCCGCCTGCAGGCGCTGATGGCCGAGGGCGTCACCAGCGTGGAGATCAAGTCCGGCTATGGGCTCACCGTCGCCGACGAGCTGAAGATGCTGCGGGTGGCCCGCCGCCTGGGCGCGGCCCTGCCGGTGCGGG
This sequence comes from Halomonas flagellata, assembly GCF_022487945.1. NCBI lineage: Bacteria > Pseudomonadati > Pseudomonadota > Gammaproteobacteria > Oceanospirillales > Halomonadaceae > Halomonas > Halomonas flagellata. The sequence goes on along the minus strand of NZ_JAKVPY010000027.1, from coordinate 18,042 downwards.
TGATCACCACCCTGCTCGGCGCCCACGCCCTGCCCCCCGAGTTCGCGGGCGACAGCGACGGCTATATCGAGCTGGTCTGCCGGGAGATGATCCCGGCGGCGGCCGAGCAGGGCCTGGCCGATGCCGTGGACGTCTTCTGCGAGAAGATCGCCTTCTCGGTGGCCCAGTGCGAGCGGGTCTTCGAGGCGGCCGAGGCCCATGGCCTGCCCGTCAAGGCCCACGCCGAGCAGCTCTCCAACCTCGGCGGCAGCGCCATGGCGGCACGTCACGGGGCGCTCTCGGCGGACCACATCGAATACCTGGACGAGGCCGGCGTGGCCGCCCTGCGCGAGGCGGGCAGCGTCGCGGTACTGCTGCCCGGCGCCTTCCATACCCTGCGCGAGACCCGGCTGCCGCCCATCGAGGCGCTGCGCGCCGCCGCCGTGCCCATGGCCATCGCCACCGACGCCAATCCCGGCAGCTCGCCGATCTTCAACCCGACGCTGATGCTCAACTTCGCCTGCACCCTGTTCCGGCTCACCCCGCGGGAGGCCCTGGCCGGCATGACCGCACAGGGTGCCCGCGCCCTGGGGCTGCATGAACGGGGTGGCGGTGGGCACGGCCGCGTCACGGCAGGTGCCCCGGCGGATCTCTGCTGGTGGGACGCCGAGTCCCCCGCCGCCCTGGCCTATGCGGTGCAGCCCGGCCGCCTGCGTCAACGCATCTTCAATGGGGAGGTGACCCATGACACTGCACATGCTTGACCCCATCGACATGTCCCCCTGGGCCGGCCGAGAGGATCCGGAGCCCAACAGCCTGCGCTGGCACCAGGTCGTCGAGCCCCTGACGGTGGACAGCCCCGCCGGCGTGGCGCTGCTCGGTTTCGCCTGCGACGCCGGCGTGGCGCGCAACCAGGGCCGCATCGGCGCCGCCGCCGGACCGCGGGCCATCCGCAAGGCGCTGGCCCCCCTGGCCTGGCACCGCCAGGCGCCGGTCCATGACGCCGGCGACGTGGTCGGCCACGGTCACGGCGGCGACGACGGCATGGAGACCGCCCAGAAGCGCCTCGCCGAGTGCCTGGCCGCCCTGCTGGCGGCCGGCCATCGACCCATCGTGCTGGGCGGCGGCCATGAGGTGGCCTTCGGCAGCTGGTCGGGGCTGGCACGCCATCTCGAGGCAGAGGGCGACGAGGCCCCGAGCGTCGGCATCGTCAACCTCGACGCCCACTTCGATCTGCGCGACCCGAGTCACCTGTCCTCCTCCGGCACCCCCTTCGCCCAGATCGCCGCCGAGTGCCAGACCCGTGGCTGGCCGTTCCGCTACGCCTGCCTGGGCGTGAGCCGCGCCGCCAATACCCGGGCGCTGTTCGCCCGCGCCGCCGACCTCGAGGTGCTGGTACGCGAGGATCGCGAGATCACCGCGACGAGCCTCGAAGCGATCGTCGCCGAGTTGGACGCCTTTATCGCCGGGTGCGACCACCTCTACCTGACCATCGACCTGGACGTGCTGCCCGCCAGCGAGGCCCCCGGCGTCAGTGCCCCGGCCGCCCACGGCGTGCCGCTCGCCCTGCTCGAGCGGCTGCTCGAACGGGCGCGCGACAGCGGCAAGCTGCGCCTGGCCGACATCGCCGAGCTCAACCCGAGCTTCGAGATCGATGGCCGCACCGCCCGGGCGGCGGCGCGACTCATCCATCACCTGACGCTGACCTGACACGGCGCATCACGCACTCCCGGCGCCGTCAGCCACCGACGAAGCCTTACCACCACGACACGAGAACCCATGACCATGACCCAGCACCAGCCCATCAGCACCGATTCCCGTCACGACCCCAGCCGCCGGGTCGCCGCCCCCACGGGCACCGAACTCAGCTGCAAGAGCTGGCTCACCGAGGCGCCGCTGCGCATGCTGATGAACAACCTCCACCCCGACGTGGCCGAGCGCCCCGAGGACCTGGTGGTGTATGGCGGCATCGGTCGCGCCGCCCGCGACTGGCCGTGCTACGACAAGATCGTCGAGACCCTCCGTCGTTTGGAGGACAACCAGTCGCTGCTGATCCAGTCGGGCAAGCCGGTGGGGGTGTTCGAGACCCACAGGGACGCGCCGCGCGTGCTGATCGCCAACTCCAACCTGGTACCGGCCTGGGCCGACTGGGAGCACTTCAACGAGCTCGATCGCCGGGGCCTGATGATGTACGGCCAGATGACCGCCGGCTCGTGGATCTACATCGGCTCCCAGGGCATCGTCCAGGGCACCTACGAGACCTTCGTCGAGGCCGGCCGCCAGCACTACGACGGCAAGCTCACCGGCCGCTGGATCCTCACCGCCGGTCTCGGCGGCATGGGTGGCGCCCAGCCGCTGGCGGCAAGCCTGGCCGGCGCCTGCTCGCTGAACATCGAATGCCGGCAGTCGCGCCTCGACTTCCGCCTGCGCACCCGCTACCTGGACGAACAGGCCACCGATCTCGACGACGCCCTGGCGCGTATCGAGCGTTACACCAGCGAGGGCAAGGCCGTCTCCATCGGACTGTGCGCCAACGCCGCCGATATCCTCCCCGAGCTGGTCAGGCGCGGCGTCAAGCCGGACATGGTCACCGACCAGACCAGCGCCCACGACCCGCTGCACGGCTACCTGCCCGCCGGCTGGAGCTGGGACGACTACGTGGCACGGGGCATCTCCGAGCCCGAGGTCACCGTCAAGGCCGCCAAGCGCTCCATGGCCGTGCATGTCCAGGCGATGCTCGACTTCCAGACGATGGGCGTGCCGACCTTCGACTACGGCAACAACATCCGCCAGATGGCCCAGGAGGAAGGGGTCGAGAATGCCTTCGATTTCCCCGGCTTCGTGCCGGCCTACATCCGTCCGCTGTTCTGCCAGGGCATCGGCCCCTTCCGCTGGGCGGCGCTGTCCGGCGACCCGGAGGACATCTACAAGACCGACGCCAAGGTCAAGGAGCTGATCCCCGACGACCCGCACCTGCACAACTGGCTCGACATGGCCCGGAAGCGGATTGCGTTCCAGGGGCTGCCGGCACGCATCTGCTGGGTGGGCCTCAAGGATCGCGCCCGCCTCGGCCAGGCCTTCAACGAGATGGTCGCCAGTGGCGAGCTCAAGGCGCCCATCGTCATCGGCCGCGACCACCTCGACTCCGGCTCGGTGGCGAGCCCCAACCGCGAGACCGAAGCCATGCGGGACGGCAGTGACGCCGTCTCCGACTGGCCCCTGCTCAACGCCCTGCTCAACACCGCCGGTGGCGCGACCTGGGTCTCGCTGCACCACGGCGGCGGCGTGGGCATGGGCTACTCCCAGCATGCCGGGGTGGTGATCGTCGCCGACGGCACGGACGACGCCCACGCCCGCCTCGGGCGGGTGCTGCGCAACGACCCGGGCACCGGGGTGATGCGCCACGCCGACGCCGGTTACGAGATCGCCAAGACCTGCGCCCGCGAGAACGGACTCGACCTGCCGATGCTCGATAAGTAAGAGCACGGCCACAAACGTCCGGCGCGATGAGCGCCGGGGACAAGGCGTAGCGAGGGTCATTCGCCAGGGATGGCGAATGTAGCGCCCAGGGACGGGTTCACAGCGCCCTCGCGCAGGCTTGTCGCCGGAATAGCTCATCGCTCTACGCCGCACACACCTTTCTCAGGAGAGCCACTTCATGCCCCATCTAGAGATCCAACCCGGCAAGATGACCCTGGCCAAGGCGCGCCGGGTCCATGAGGCCCATGTTCCGGTCAGCCTGCCGGCGAGCGCCGATGCGGCGATCCAGCGCAGCGTCGACTGCGTCAACCGCGTCGTGGCCGAGGACCGCACCGTCTACGGCATCAACACCGGCTTCGGCCTGCTGGCCCAGACCCGCATCGAGAAGGAGCACCTGGAAGACCTGCAGCGCTCCCTGGTGCTGTCGCATGCCACCGGCGTCGGCGAGCCCATGGAGGACGCCCTGGTGCGCCTGATCATGGTGCTCAAGGTCAATAGCCTGGCGCGCGGCTTCTCCGGCATTCGCCGCGAGGTGCTCGACGCCCTGGTGGCGCTGATCAATGCCGAGGTCTACCCGCATATTCCGCTCAAGGGCTCGGTGGGCGCCTCGGGCGACCTGGCGCCGCTGGCGCATATGAGCGTGGTGCTGCTCGGCGAAGGCAAGGCCCGCCACCGGGGCGAATGGCTCCCCGCCCGCCAGGCCCTGGAAGTGGCCGGCCTCCAGCCGCTCTCCCTGGCCCCCAAGGAGGGCCTGGCGCTGCTCAACGGCACCCAGGTCTCCGCGGCCTATGCCCTCAAGGGGCTGTTCGAGGCCGAAGACCTCTACGCCGCCGCCACGGTGTGCGGCTCGCTGACCGTGGAGGCGACGCTCAGCTCGCGGGCGCCCTTCGATGCGCGCATCCACGAGGTGCGTGGTCAGCCGGGGCAGGTCGATGCCGCCGCGGGCTATCGTCACCTGCTCGGCCGCCGCAGCGAGATCAGCGACTCCCACGTCCACTGCGGCAAGGTACAGGACCCCTACTCGCTGCGCTGCCAGCCCCAGGTCATGGGGGCCGTCCTGACCCAGATCCGCCAGGCCGCCGAGGTGCTGGCCATCGAGGTCAATGCGGTGTCGGACAACCCGCTGGTGTTCGCCGACGAGGGGGACATCATCTCCGGCGGCAACTTCCACGCCGAGCCGGTGGCCATGGCCGCCGACAACCTGGCCCTGGCCATCGCCGAGATCGGCTCGCTCACCGAGCGGCGCGTCTCGCTGATGATGGACCAGCACATGTCCCGGCTGCCGCCCTTCCTGGTCGAGCACGGCGGGGTCAACTCCGGCTTCATGATCGCCCAGGTGACGGCCGCCGCCCTGGCCAGTGAAAACAAGGCCCTGGCCCATCCCCACAGCGTCGACAGCCTGCCGACCTCGGCCAACCAGGAGGACCACGTCTCCATGGCCCCGGCCGCCGGCAAGCGGCTGTGGGAGATGGCCGCGAACGTGCGCGGCATCCTCGCCATCGAGTGGCTGGCCGCCTGCCAGGGGCTGGACTTCCGAATGGATGGGAATGGCCATCGCCTCACCACCACCGTGCCGCTGGAACGGGCACGCCACGCCCTGCGCGAACGCGTGGCCCATTACGACAAGGATCGCTTCTTCGCCCGCGACATCGAGGCCGCGACCGAGCTGCTCGAATCCCGCGTCCTGAACGCCCTGGTGCCGCAGTCACTGCTACCCAGTCACTGACGGTCGGCCTCCCTTGACGTACTATCCTCCGCCCCGGGGCTTCGGCCCCGGGATGTCGCCGCCCTTACTCAACGACAAGAGCCAAGCATGAATGCCATCGTTCTGGCCATCCTGGTGATGGTCACCCTGAGTCTCGCCCGCGTTTCCGTGGTCTTCGCGCTGATCGCCGCCAGCCTGGTCGGCGGTCTCCATGCCGGCATGCCGCTCGCCGATATCCTCGACGCCTTCAACGACGGCCTCGGCAACGGCGCCACCATCGCCCTCTCCTATGCCGTGCTCGGCGCCTTCGCCGTCGCCCTGTCACGTTCCGGGATCACCGAGTTGCTCGCCAACCGGGCGATTCGCGGCCTCGACCTGGATGACGACAGCGGCAATCGCCGCCTGGTCGGCTACACCCTCCTGGGCGCCCTGCTGGCCGCGGCGGTCAGTTCCCAGAACCTGATCCCGGTGCATATCGCCTTCATTCCGGTGCTGGTGCCGCCGCTGCTCAAGTTGATGAACCACCTGCGGCTCGACCGACGGGTGGCCGCCTGCGTGATCACCTTCGGCATCACCGCGCCCTACATGCTGCTGCCGGTAGGCTTCGGCTCGATCTTCCTCAACGACATCCTGCTGGCCAATCTCAACGAGAGCGGCGCGGCACTGGGGCTGGAGGTGACCCGCCAGATGGTGCCCCTGGCCATGGTGATTCCCATCGGCGGCATGGCGCTGGGCCTGGCCGTGGCGGTGCTGTGGAGCTACCGCAAGCCGCGCCACTACGAGGATCACGACCTGGCCCACGGCGACGAGACGCCAGCCGAGGCGGCCCGTCACCTGGCACCCTGGCAGCTCGGCGTGCTGGCCGTGGCCCTGGGCGGCACCGTGGCCATCCAGCTGCTGTCCGGTTCCATGGTGCTCGGCGGTCTCTTCGGCTTCGCCCTGCTCTCGATGAGCGGGGTGTTCCGCTGGCACGAGCAGGACGGCATCTTCACCGAGGGCATGCGCATGATGGCCCTGGTGGGGTTCATCATGATCTCGGCGGCGGGGTTCGCCAGCGTGATGCAGGCCAGCGGCGAGGTGGAAGGGCTGGTGGCCGGCTCCGCCGAGCTGATCGGCGACAACAAGGGGCTCGCCGCCTTGATCATGTTGCTGGTCGGCCTCTTCATCACCATGGGCATCGGCTCGTCGTTCTCGACGATCCCGATCATCGCCTCGCTCTACGTGCCCCTGGCGCTGGGCTTCGGCTTCTCCCCCATGGCCACCGTGGCCCTGGTGGGCACCGCCGCCGCCCTGGGCGATGCCGGCTCGCCGGCCTCGGACTCGACGCTGGGCCCCACCGCCGGCCTCAACGCCGACGGCCAGCACGACCATATCTGGGACTCGGTCGTCCCCACCTTCCTGCACTACAACATCCCACTGATCGCCTTCGGCTGGCTCGCCGCCATGCTGCTCTAGGAGCCGACACTGCCGGGGGTTATCACCCGCTTGGGCGCGGTGCCTTGTCCTGGATCACTACGGTGCAACTCGGGGTGTGCTACATCTGTCGCCTTGGCAGCGGTTACAGTGACACCCCGTGCAGGAGGTAACAGGATGCCCGAGCACAAGCCCCACGAACGCCCCAGCTGGCATGCCCTGCCGGCCGAGGAGTCACTGACGCGACTCGACGCCACGCCGCGGGGATTGAGCGGCCAGGAGGCCCGTGCACGCCTGGCCAGCCACGGCCCGAACCGGTTACGCCAGGCACGGGGCCACCCCTGGTGGAAGCGCCTGCTCGCGCAGTTCAACAACATCCTGATGCTGATCCTGCTCGCCGCAGCCGTGGCCAGCCTGGGGCTCGGCCATCACCTCGACGCCACGGCCATCCTCGGCGTGGTGCTGATCATCGCGCTGATCGGCTTTTTCCAGGAGGGCAAGGCGGAGCAAGCGCTCGAGAGCATCCGCAACATGCTCTCGCCCCGGGCCCAGGTGCTGCGCGACGGCCGGCGCGACGTGATCCCCGCGGAGGAGCTGGTGCCCGGCGACATCGTGCTGGTGGAGAGCGGCGACCGCGTACCGGCCGACCTGCGCCTGCTCGAGGCCCGGCGGTTGCGCGCCGAAGAGGCCGCGCTGACCGGCGAGTCGACGCCGGTGGACAAGGCCACGCACGCCGTGCACCAGGACGCCGACCTCGGCGACCGCAGCAGTATGGCCTATGCCGGCACCATCGTGGTCCAGGGCAATGCCCTGGGGCTGGTGGTGGAGACCGGCAGCCACAGCGAGATCGGCCGCATCTCGGAAATGCTGCGCGGGGTGGAGAAGCTCAAGACCCCGCTGCTGCAACAGCTCGACCGCGCCGGGCGGGTGCTGGCCGTGTTCATCCTCGGCGCCGCCCTGCTCACCGGGCTGTTCGGGGTGCTGGTCCATGGCCAGCCCGTGGGCGAGATGTTCATGGCCGCCGTCGGCCTGGCGGTGGCCGCCATCCCCGAGGGCCTGCCGGCCATCGTCACCATCGGCCTGGCGCTCGGTGTCCAGGCCATGGCCCGGCGCAACGCCATCATCCGCCGGCTGCCGGCGGTGGAGACCCTGGGCTCGATCTCCACCATCTTCTCCGACAAGACCGGCACCCTGACCCGCAACGAGATGACCGCTCGGGCGATCCGGCTGCCCGAGGGGGAGATTCGCATCGACGGCACCGGCTTCTCTCCCGAAGGCGACTTCCACCGGGCCGGCGACGACGGCAAGCCCGAGGCGGCGACGCTCGACCTCGATGATCATCACGCCCTGCGACACTTCCTCAAGGTCGGCGTGCTGTGCAACGACGCCGAGCTGGCCGAGGAACAGGGCCTCTGGCGGATCCACGGCGACCCCACCGAGGGCGCCCTGGTCGTGGCCGCGGCCAAGGCCGGCCTCTCGGCGCGCGAGCTGCGCGGCGACCACGCCCGCCAGGACGCCATTCCCTTCGAGTCCGAACGCCGGTACATGGCCACCCTCCACGAGGTCGACAGCGAGCCGTACCTGCTGGTCAAGGGGGCGCCGGACCGGCTGCTGGAGATGTGCCACAAGGTGCGTACCGACGGCGGCGAGGCCGAGCTCGATCGCGCGACGTGGGAGGCGCACATCCATGCCCTCTCCTCCCGCGGCCTGAGGGTGCTGGCCCTGGCCGAGAAGCGCCTGGAGGGCATCGACGACCTGGTCGACGAGCACGCCGAGGAGGGCCTGGTACTGCTGGGACTGGTGGGCCTGCTCGACCCGCCCCGCGACGAGGCCATCACCGCCGTGAAACGGTGCCTGGGCGCCGGCATCCGCCCGGTAATGGTCACCGGCGACCATGCCGTAACGGCCCGCGCCATCGCCGAACAGCTCGGCTTCGCGCACACCGACCGGGCCCTCACCGGTCGCGAGGTCGAGGCCATGTCCGACCGGGAACTGGAGGCCTGCATTCTCGAGGTGGACGTCTTCGCCCGCGTCGCCCCGGAACACAAGCTGCGGCTGGTCACCGCGATGCAGGCCAGGGGCGGGATCTGCGCCATGACCGGCGACGGCGTCAACGACGGCCCGGCGCTCAAGCGTGCCGACGTCGGCGTGGCCATGGGCATCCAGGGCACCGAGGCGGCCAAGGAAGCCGCCGAGATGGTGCTCGCCGACGACAACTTCGCCACCATCGCCGCCGCCATCGAGGAGGGCCGCAAGGTCTACGACAACATCCGCAAGACCATCACCTTCCTGCTGCCCACCAACGGCGGCCAGGGCCTGGCGATCATGCTGGCGGTGCTGGGCGGCACCCTGCTGCCGGTGACGCCGCTGCAGGCGCTATGGGTCAACATGGTGGTGGCGGTGACCCTGGGCCTGGCGCTCGCCTTCGAGAAGGCCGAGCCCGACATCATGCAGCGACGCCCCCGCGACCCGACGGCCGCGCTGCTCGATCTCTTCCTGCTGTGGCGCGTGGTGTTCGTCTCGGTGCTGCTGCTGGTCGGCGTGTTCGGGGTGTTCGCCTGGATCCTGCTCCACCAGCAGGGCAGCGAGGCACTGGCCCGGGCCGGGGCGGTGAACATGCTGGTGATGGGCAGCGCCGCCTACCTGATCAACAGCCGCTTCCTGATCCACAGCTCGCTGTCGATGACGGGAATCTTCGGCAGCCGGCCGGTGTGGATCGCCATCGCCCTGGTGTTCGCGCTGCAGCTGGCCTGGACCTACCTGCCCTTCATGCAGCTGATCTTCGGCAGCGCCGCCCTGGGTCTCGTCCACTGGCTTGTGATCCTCGCCGGCAGCGTGGCGATCCTGCTGATCGTCGAGTTGGAGAAGTGGGTGTTGCGCCGCCGCGATGCCACCGACAGTGGCTCGCCCTCCAGACGCCGGCACGACGAGCACGCCGCGGCCCACTGATCAAGAAAGTCGCTTGGTGCGGGCGGTGTCCTGGGCCGACCAAGTACCCTCCGTCGGGATCGATGTGGCATAGGCACCTCATTCACTCAGAGCTCAACGCAACGAAAAGTTGCCTGCCTTCGAGGCGGCCATAGAGCCAGAGCAGATCAGAACTTGGTGGCTCACGCTTTCCGCCAGCTGTGTGAATGCTGCAACGTTCTCCGTCAAAGCAATTCCCTGCCGAACGGCGACAGGGATCATTGAGCGCGCTGCTGTCAATATTCGGGAGGTAGCTTGGTGCTGGGTGGCAGTGTAATTGAGGGAGAAGTCGAAGCCCTCACCATTCCATACGCCATACGCCATACGCCATACGCCATACGCCATACGCCATACGCCACCGACAAGATTAGTCTTCGCGCATGGCTCGCGCCAGCATGTCGTTGATGGGCTTGGCGATATAACTGGCGAGTGTCCGTTCCCCAGTGCGTAGCATCACCTCGGCGGGCATACCGGACAACAACTGCATGTTATCGGTCATGTCATCGCGGCCCCGTTCGGTCACCTGGACTCGTACCCTGTAGTACCGGGTGCTTGTTGCCTCATCCAGGAAGCTGTCCGCCGAGACATGCACGACCCTTCCCTCGATGACGTTGGACAGCCTCTGGTTGAAGGCGCTGAAACGGATCTCGGCCGACTGGCCGACATAGACGTTGTCGACGTCCCGATCCACGACCCGGGCCTCGACCACGAGGCCATCGCCGCTGGGCACGATATCCAGCAGGGGGTCTCCTGGCCCCACCACGGCACCCAGGGTGTGCACCTTCAGATCCACCACGATGCCTGCCACCGGGGCCGTCACCAGGGTACGGCGTGCCTCGTCCTGAAGGGCCGCGATACGCTCCTCGGCGTCCATGACCAGGGTCTGGACGTCCCACAACCTCTCGCCAACCTCCTGCTGGTACTCCTGGAGGCGGACCTCCTTGTTCTGCAGGGTCTCGCCGATCTGCGCCTTCAGGCTGGCGACGCGGGCACGATCCTCTGCCATCTCGCTCTCGAACTCGAGCATCTGCCGCTCCACCTCGCGCAATCGGACGTTGTTGCCCAGTCTCTGCCGGAGCAAGGCACGATGATCCGCCGCCTCGCGGCTCAGCGAATCAATGCGTTGGAGCATGATCCGGTCCTTGGTCTCCAACCCGGCGATTTGTTCCTGCATCTGCACGACCTGTGCATCGAGGGACAACAGGGCGCCCCGCAAGGATTCACGCCTGGCATGGAAGAGCCGCCCCTGGACACGGATCACCTCCGCCACTCGCGACGAGCCGACATCGATCAAGTCCTGCGGAAACGCCAAGGTGGCCTCCCCGGCCTGTTCGGCCAGCAGGCGAACTTCGCGCGCCCGGGCGATGGCGTACTGGGACTGGGCGATCTGCAATGCGGCACGCACCTGGGTATCGTCGATGACCAACAGGGGCTCACCGGCGTCAACGCCATGGCCGTCCTCGACGAGAATCCGCTCGACGATGCCCCCTTCGAGGTGCTGGATGGTCTTCTTGAAGGATTCCACCGAGAGGGAACCGGGCGCCACCACCACGACGGCGAGATCGGCGGAGAGCGCCCAGCCCCCGAATCCCCCGAAGGCCACCAGGAGCAGCGCCATGCCCCAGCGACAACAGGCCTGGTCGGCAAGGGGAAGCGTTGTGGGGCGAGCCTTCACACTCGACGCCGGCGTTGGGTGGTTCATCAGGACGGCTCCTCGCCGCCACCCCGTTGGGTGGCGGCCTCGTTAACGGACGGGCTCAAGGGAGACAAGCGCCCGTTCACCCCCACCCCCTTGCCATTCAGCTTGACGCCTGTCGCAGGCCGGGTTATCTGACCAAGGACCTCGCAGGCAGTCCCCCATTGATCCATGCGCCCCTCCTTCAGCACCAACAGTTTGTCCACTCCCTGGAGGATCGCCGAGCGATGGCTGATCACGAAAAGGGTGGTGCCCTCTCGCTTCAGCTGCTGGAGGCATGCGGTGAGTGCTTTGTCCCCCTCAGCATCGAGATAGGCGTTGGGCTCATCGAGCATGACCAATACCGGGCGACCATAGAGGGCCCGGGCCAGCCCGATGCGCTGGCGTTGACCGCCGGAGAGGGTGCCGTTGCCGTCGATCTGGGTATCGTATCCTTGGGGCAGGCGAAGGATCATCTCATGCACCCCCGCCTTTCTGGCCGCCTCTACGACCTGAGCGGCGTCGATTTCACCGAAGCGGGCAATATTCTCGCTGATAGAGCCATGGAAGAGCTCGATGTCCTGGGGCAGGTAGCCGAGGTAGGCGCCCACCTCCTGTCGATTCCATTGCGTGATATCGACACCATCGAGGCGCACCGTGCCCGCCAATGCAGGCCAGATGCCCAGCAAGGCCCTCGCCAGGGTCGACTTGCCCGCGGCACTGGGCCCGACGATTCCGACCTGTTCTCCTGGCTGTACCGTGAAGTGGATGCCGGCAATGGCCGGTTGTCGCTCCCCCGGGGCCGCCGCCGCGACGGCTTCCACGCTGACATGGCCCTTCGGGGGCGGCAGCGCCATGCTGTCAACATCGGGCGGGATCTTGGCGAGCAAGTCGGCAATACGCCGATAGGCGCCACGGGCCCCGACCACGCCCTTCCAGCCACCGATCATCTGGTCGATGGGAGCCAACGCGCGTCCCATGATGATGGAGCCCGCGATCATCATGCCCGGCGAGACCTCCCTCTGGAGTACCAGGTAGGCCCCTACCCCTAGGATCAGGGACTGGAACATGATGCGCAGCATCTTGGAAAGGTTGATCAGGATGCCCGCCCGATCGCTGGCTGCTGACTGATAACACAGGGCATCGTGATGCCTCGACGCCCACCGCTGCATGACCTGTGGCACCATTCCCATGGCCTGCAGCACCTCGGCGTTGCGCAGATTGCTGCTGGTCAAATCCCGGGACTGGATGTTCTCGCTGGTAGCGGCCGACAGCAGTCGCCGGGTCGATATCTCATTGGCGATCGCCAATGCCAGCAGCAGGAGGCCCGCCACGGTGGCAAAAACCCCAAGCCACATGTGGAACAAGAACAGGACGCCCAAGTAGAGCGGAATCCAGGGCGCGTCGAAGAAGGCGAAGAGCCCGTTACCCGTAAGAAACTGGCGGATGCTGGTCAGGTCGTTGAGGGGCTGCACCGACGGCAGGCCGGGAACCGTCAGGGACTTCTTGATCATGGCAGCATAGAGCCGTTCGCCGAGTAGCGTCTCCAGCCGGTTACCGACCCTGACCAGGATCCGGGAACGAACCAGTTCCAGCCCCCCCATGACGAGGAAGAGAAAGACCGCAATCAGCGTCAGCAGTAGCAATGTCTCCTTGCTGTAGGTGGTGATGACGCGATCATAGACCTGGAGCATGTAGATGGCTGGAACCAACATCAGCAGATTAATGAACATGCTGAAGAAGCCAACCATCAGGAAGGATTTGCGGCAGGTTCCCAGGACTTTCCAAAGCTCATCGTTTGAATGGGGGTCAGCCATGCCATCCTCCCTACCACATCAATGAGTGACTAACTGCCTTCCGCCCTATCACCAGCGCTCCGGACATGGCCTTGTCCAAGCAGCATCATCGGGTAAGGCACATAAGCTCCACTGTTACAAAAGCCCCTTCAATGAAGTAGTCGAGAGTTTAATAGCCACCCGATAACAACTTAGTAACGTCTTGATATCATGATCATCGAACACACATCATGCAGACATGGGCCATGTTAAGGTACGAACAACACTTGGCATGGCTCCCCGTTCACCGATGCGTCATGGCAGTAACAACATGCCGCCTGGCATAATGCGCCAGGCGGCGCCTTGACGCTTGTCGCCGATACCGGCGGGCGATCAGACCTCCAGGTTCTGGTTCGCCAGTAGCGAGTCCGCATCGATGCCGCTCACGCCCACCAGAACGGCCACATCCTCGGCCGCATACGCCTCACCGGCACCGTCGCGATCCACGCTGACCACGCTATCGCCATTCTCCTCCCGGACCTGGACGAAGTCCGCCAGCGAGGACGTCTGCGGGTCGTAGCCTTCCAACAGGGGGGCGACCACCAGCACATCGGCGTCCTCGCCGCTGCCTGTGGTGAAGTCGAGAAGGGTATCGACGCCCAGATCGTCGGTCGGCTCGAGGATGAAGCGGTCATGGCCACTGCCGCCGGTCAGGGTGTCGTCACCCCCGCCGCCTATCAGGCTATCGTCCCCGCTCGCGCCGTCTAGCGTATCGCCGACATTCGAGCCGATCAGCACGTCGTTGCCCTCGGTGCCGGAGATCTCCTTCGCTGTGGTACTGCCTTCTGTGACCTCCACCAACACTCGGGTGGAGATTTCCAGACCATCCTTGTAGGCCAGCGCCAGACTTCCATCGGTGAGTTCCACGATAGACGAAGAGACATAAATCGAATCACTCACTTCCTCTGTCAACCGGAACTCCGGACCTTCCTCTTTGCCTTCTGCATCAAAACGCTGCCCGTAGATGCGACTCCCGGACCCATCCTGATCAGCCGACACCCAGGTGATCAGGAAGCCGCCATCGGACAACGCGGTCACAGAAGGACTATGCTGTCCTCCAACAATGAAATTGTTGACTTTGAATTCTTCTCCTATGCGCAATCCCTCGGCATCATAGCGTTGAGCAAAGATATCACTGTAAGATCTGTTGAGATCGTCACCAGACCAAGCAACCACGAAGCCGCCATCAGACATTGAGGTGATAGTCGGCAAGCCATATTCGCTACTGGTATGAGCGCTGATCCTGAATTCGTCATCAATCTTATTTCTGTCGGCATCAAACCGCTGACCCAGAACAGTTCCATACTGAGTCACCCATATCACTACTAAACTCCCATCACCAAGCACAGATGAGACTGCTGCATTGTAACGAATAGAAGTATCGGTACTAACCATAAACTCCTCGCCTATCGTTGTACCATCGGCATCAAACCATTGACCATAGACGCCATCCGCGACATCAAGGCCACCGGAAACCCAGGTCACCAAAAAACTGCCATCATCGAATGTAGCTGTGGAGGCATCCGTTTGAGAGTTTGCAACGGTGCTATTAACGCGGAACTCTTCGTCTACAGCCTCACCGTCAGCCCCATAGCGCCGCCCATAAACACCATCGCCATCTTCGTCGCTAGATGTCCAAGTCACCATAAAGCCGCCTCCAGAAAACGAGGCAACGGAGGCATTAAGTTGAGATCCATCAGTAGACGAATTGACCACAAACTCCGGCCCCATCCGTGCTCCGTCGGCCGAGTACCGCTGGCCGTAGATATCCTGTCCTCGCCAGACAATCACGAAGCCGCCATCATCTAGCGGTGCAATCGATTGGCCACCTCCTGCTGCGCCTTGTCCCAGTATCTTGAAATAGCCGCTGGAGGTAGTAACTTCGGGGGAGGCCACGTACGAAGCTGGCTCGTCACCAATGGTGGGTGCCTCGCCATCGAGTGACACGACCAAGCCCACTTCATTATCCTGAAATGCCACGGCGATAGTGCCATCGGATAACTCTGCGATCCGCGGGTATTGCTGGCTTGCAAGCGTAGAGGCATGCAAATATTCTTCAGGCCCTCCATTTCCTTCGGCGTCGTACCGCTTACCATAGATGCCATAGCTCGATCCATCCTGCTCATAGGACATCCAGGTGACCATAAAACCACCATCAGCCAAGGCAGTCACGTCGGGAGACGACTGGTAATCAGTGGTGTAGGAGTTGACTCGGAACTCACCCCGCTCATCGGGGGTTCCATCGGCGTTGTAGCGCTGCCCAAAGATTCCGTCAGCGGAACCGTCTTGGCCATGGGATTCCCAGACTACCACGAACCCTCCGTCGCTTAGCGAGACGACGGAGGGTTCACGCTGGTTGTTCGTAACGTAGGTGTTGATTTTGAACTCGACGCCATTAGTCTCCCCGTCTTCGCCATAACGTTGCCCATAGGTTCCCCAGCCAGAACCATCCTGAACAGATGATGCCCATATGACTACGAAACCACCATCGTTCAGCCCACCAATGGAAGAACTAGACTGCGGCGCATCAGTGTTTGAATTGACCAAAAATTCGGAGCCTGACAATGTTCCATCTACAGAAAACCGCTGTCCATAAATGTCAGACTCCGAACTTAATCCATCACGGTATGACCAAGTCACTACAAACCCACCATTATCCAATGAAGCAACGGCTTGGTCTATTGGGCTACCTGCGGTAGTGTTGATCTGGAACTCCCCACCTAAAGCGGTTCCATCTTCTGCATAGCGCTGGCCGTAGAGACCGATGCTATTACCGAATTCCCCATACGTCGTCCATGTCACCACAAAACCGCCATCTTCCAGCGACGTGACTGACGGAAAATAATCAATGGTCCAGGTATCGGTATTGACTTTGAATTCCGGACCAACAGCTCCACCACTGGCATCGTAACGTTGGCCGAATACTCCCCAGTACATTCCATCCCTGGAACTCCATACCTGAACATAGCCTCCATCAAGCAATGCCGAAATATCATGTTTCCTGCGATACATATCTGGTTCATGGGTAGAAACATTCGCCACATGACTGAGTTCACTGAAAAGTTGATCATAGCCATCTGGAATCTCGAAGGATCTGTCAGCGATTTCAACCGCTACCGTTGCGGTGGAGCTCAATCCCGCTTCATCGATAACCGAGAATTGGAATGCATCGGCACCGGACTCACCGGCATCCGGGGTATATGTGAAGCTCCCATCCGCTTCGATTGAAACAGTCCCCTTATCCGGCCCCGATGCCAGCGCAAAATTGAGTTGATCGCTGCTATCCGGTGAGAGGGTCGTGAGCACCCCTGACGCCGCCTGGTCTTGGTTGGTGGCTACCAGGCTTGCGATGGCGACCAGGCCGTCGTTGCGGCCGGTGACGGTGATCGTCACGTCGTTTGTCGCGGTGGCGCCGTGGCTATCGGTGGCGGTGACACCGATCACCACCTCGCGGGTCTCGCCCTCGGCCAGGTCCTGGAAGTTGCTGCCCGGATCGAAGGTCAGGGTGGTGCCGCTGATCGAGGCTGCTCCCTCACTGGGTAAGCCGCTGATGGCGTAGCTCAGGCTGGTGCCGTCATCGTCGCTGTCGACGTCATCGCCCAAGGCGGCCAAGTCGACGTCGATGGCCGCGCTATCCTCGCCGGCCCCGCCGCTACCGGCGGCGAGGCTCGGGGCGTCGTTGGTGCCGGTGACGGTGATCATCACGTCGTTGCTGGCAGTGGCACCGTGGCTATCGCTGGCGGTAACGCCGATCACCACCTCGCGGGTCTCGCCCTCGGCCAGGTTCTGGAAGTCCGCGCCCGGATCGAAGGTCAGGGTGGTGCCGCTGATCGAGGCGCTGCCCTCGCCGGGGGCCGTGCTGATGGCATAGCCGAGGCTGGTGCCGTCGTCGTCGCTATCGACGTCAACGGCCAAGGCGGCCAGGTTGATCGTGATGGCCGCGCCGTCCTCACCGGCAGCGCCTACCCCGGCGGCCAGCATCGGCGCATCATTGCTGCCGGTGACGGTGACAGTGACCCTGGCCCAGCTCAGCGGACGGTTCCCGTCCTGAATGGCGTAGATGAAGGAATCCGTCCATGTCTCGCCCTCGGCCAGGGCATGCAACTCATCCGCGATCGGCCGGATGTCATAGGCCACCACCTCGTTGCCTGTCGCATCCTCGGTGATCCAGATCCGTGCCCCTTGTTCACTGCGATCGGGATCGTACCCTTCGGGACTCTCGATCTGCTCCAGGGTGTACTTGACGTCGGCGTCCTCGAGATCGACGACGCTATCTTCCCCTTCTTCCCCGGTATCCAGGGAGTACAGAACGCCGGCCCCGTCATCCAGGTCGTTACCCATGACATCGAAGAAGGTCACACCACTGATGAGGCCGCCGAACAAGGCATCCTCCGAGACGGCGTACTCGTCATCCACAGTGAGCGATTGATTGATAGTGGAGTTCCCTCCCCCCTGACCGCCATTGCCGTTATTGCCATTTTTCTTTGCCATGATGACCTCCCAACAATGCCAGCGTGATGAAAAAGTGGCATACTCTCCTGGCCTTAAGACTGATGCCATCTCAGTAAATAAAGTTAAGAGACCACATCACCAACCGTCACCTTCGGGAGAGCCATATCTCCACGAGACTGGTAATGGATCGCTCGACAATCCATCCAGTCTCCACGGATATGTAAACCATAGATAACCGAAAATAAACCACCCCTATCCAGATGGATAGTTCTAACCTAAACTAAGATAAAAAATGATCACCCTCTTGTGAACAATACTTAATTAAGAACAATGATGACAACCAACTCATTGAAATATAGTAGATTTTTGAGGGTGAACGATGAACGCGGCGGTGCTTACCCTTATCGATCCCCTGATATTCACCGGGCAGCCCTGGAAATGAAGATGGCGGTTGGTATCCTACTGATAAATCAGAGAGTTCCTGGCAGAACCTGATTCAGGAGGACCAACCGCCATGGGTGAAACCCTAACGACCT
>NZ_JAKVPY010000026.1:0-63298 GCF_022487945.1 Halomonas flagellata | reverse complement strand
AGGGATTCAAAAGCCTCGCACTATCAGAATCTCGCTGCTCGGTAGCGAGATGGTGGAGGAACTGGCTGAGCGTTGCTGAGATGCCGGAAGTGCCGCTCAGCAAAGGGCCTGATGAAAGAGGCGGGCTGATGATTTCCACCCGGTCGGCGAAGACGAACAGGCGAATGGTGGCACTGACCAGGAAGTCGCGGTGTATCAGGGCATTGACCAGCAGCTCTTCGAAGGCGTCTTCGGGGATCTCCAGTTGTCCCAGGGTGTTGAACCCCCGGTCGCCCTGCACGTGGTGCAGGTTGCGCTTGATGAACGCCATGGCACGCCGGTACTGCTCCTCCAGCGGGCCATCGATGTTCTCGCTATCCAGGTACTGCTTGTCGTACAACACGGTGCCTGGGAAGGCCACGGCGGTGATTTCGCACACCTGCAGGCGGCGCTGTGGCTGCTTGCCGAACAGCAACATGCCGGCCAGGTTGGGGACGCCGTCGCGGGCCAGGTCGATGTTTTCCAGCAGTTGCATGGGCGGCAGGCCCGCCTGCTCGATGCTCTGGCCGTAGCGACGCTCGAAATAACGGGCAAAGGCACGCTCGTCGATGTCGTCGGTACTGGCGTCACGCACCGGCACCTGATCGGCCTGGAGCAGTCCGGATTGCTGAAACAGGCGCTGCATTTCCTCGCGTGCGGTCACATGGCGCTTGTCGGCGCCGTTCTTGACCCAGATTCGGCCCTGCAAGTCCACGTAGGGCTTGTTGATGCCCTCGGGCACCTCCACCACGATGACCAACCCGGCCTCGGTCTGGACGTTGTGGCTGGTGGGGTTGAGCGGCGGACGCACATGCTGGCTGGCCGCGTTGGAGATCAGCTGATTGAGTCGGCCGACATCTTGCCGGCTCAAGCCGGCAATGTGGCCATCATCGGTGACGCCGATAAAGAGCCGGCCACCGGCGCCATTGGCCAGCGAAGCCAGCTCCGACGCCAGAGCGTTGACGTTGGTAAAATCTGCCTTGAACTGATGGCGACTGTCCTCACCACGCTCCAGAACGGCTTGCAGAGCGCTTTCGTCCATCATCACTTGCTCTCACTGACAGCTTGAAAGCCCACTACGGCCGCCCGCTGCGCACGACGTCCAGTGTCCACGATGCTTCCCCCACGTATCGAACGCTAATTATGAGTAGTCGAGGGAATCATACACGCCATGGCCGCCCTACCGCAGCCCACGGACGCTTCGAGGCGAGTGAGTCGCTATGGCAACAAGCGGGAAACGATACCGCGAGATGGTGGGCCCAGCTGGACTCGAACCAGCGACCAAAGGATTATGAGTCCTCTGCTCTAACCAACTGAGCTATAGGCCCTTTCCGGAAAGCGCTGAACAGCGCTGCCGTATGATAGCGAATGCCACGGAGCGAGGCCAGACCCACGGCGCGTGGCGCTCGTCTTCCACCCCGTTGGGCACTTCCTGCCCGTTCGCGTGTCTTCATGCCAGACATGGCCCCTCTGGAGATTTCCTGGTGACGAAACGACTTCTTGGCCTCGGCATGGGGCTTGGTGCGGTATTGCTGCTGGCGCTGCCGGCCGTGGCGGCGTGGGAGCTGGACCCGGCGCAGTCGCGGGTGGCGGCGACGGTGGTGCAGATCGGCCCCGACGGGCCGGTCCCCCGCCATCACGAGGTGCGCCGGCTGGCCGGCAGCGCCGATGCCAGCGGCGCCCTGGAGCTGCCGCTGCGGCTGAACCAGAGTGACGTGATCGAGAAGCTGGGGCCGCTACCGCCCTGGCTCTCGGGCCTCACCGAACGCCCCCTGGCCACCCTGACTACCCGCTTCCCGCCTGAGCAGCTCGAGCAACTGGCCGTCGGCGACTCGCTGGTGGAGGTGCTCGAGCTCTCGGTGCAGTCGGGCAATGCCACGCGCACGGAGCCACTGGCGGTGCGCTTCACCCGGGAATCCGCCGACCGGATCCGGGTGACCAACGCCGAGCGGGTGGCGCTGGACGGCCAGGAGCTGATGGCCGACCCCACCCTGCGCTCGATCCTGCTGCTGCTCGGGTACGAGCGGATCGGCGATGAGGTGCCGGTCAGTCTCGATGCCATACTGGTTCGGCAGTAGCCTCCCGGAGCCTGCGGTCTCCCACGAATATCTCGATGATGGCGGCACCTTCGCAGAAAATGACGCCGAGGCCCGGCCCTATGGGGTCAGACCCCGGCCGAGTTGTCGGGCCTGTCATAGGCACGGGGCGAGCGGATTCGACACCGCCGGGGTCTGACCCCATAGGGCCTCTCAGCGCTGGCAGTTCACCACCAGAGCGTTCTCAAACAGCTGATTTTACACCAATCATTTTGGGTATCGCTCAAAGGGCCGCCTCCCCCACCTCCAGCGCGCCGGTCTGCACCCGCCACTGGGCGGCGTAGCGACCATCCCGGGCGAGCAGTTCGGCGTGGGCGCCCTGCTCCACCACCCGGCCGGCGTCGATCACCACGATCTCGTCGGCGTGGACGATGGTCGAGAGCCGGTGGGCGATCATGATCACCGTGCGGCCGTGGCCGATCTTGCGCAGCGAGCGTTGGATCGCCGCCCCGGTCTCGTTGTCCACGGCGCTGGTGGCCTCGTCCAGCACCAGGATCGGCGGGTCCTTGAGCAGCGCCCGGGCCAGCGACAGCCGCTGGCGCTGGCCGCCGGAGAGGCGCACGCCACGCTCGCCCACCGGGGTGTCGAGCCCCTGGGGCAACGCCACGATAAACTCCCACGCCTCGGCGGTCCTGGCCGCCTCGATCACTTCCGCCTCCGATGCATCCGGCTTGCCATAGGCGATATTGTCGCGGATCGAGCCCTCGAACAGGTAGACGTCCTGGCTGACCAGGCCGATCGCCTGGCGCAGCGAGACCAGGCTCACCCCGTCGATCGGCTGGCCGTCGATGCAGATCTGCCCCGCGCTCGGGTCGTAGAAGCGCAGCAGCAGCTTGATCAGTGTCGACTTGCCGGAGCCGGTGGCGCCCACCAGCGCCAGGGTATGGCCCGCGGGCACCCGCAGGCTGACGTCCTCGACCCCCACCCCGCTGGCGGCGTAGTGGAAGCGCACCCCCTCGAAGCTCACCTCGCCGCGCACCGGTCCGGCCAGCGGCCGACCGTGGTTGTCACGCACGGTGATCGGCACCGCCAGCAGGTCGAGGATGCGCCGGGTACTGGCCATGGCGCGCTCGAAGAGGTCGATCACCTCGGCGAGTCCGGTCAGCGGCCAGAGCAGCCGCTGGGTGAGGAATACCAGCACCCCGTAGGCACCCACGTTCAGGTCGCCGCGCAGCGCCAGCATGCCGCCCACGGTGAAGGTGGCGAGGAAGCCGGCCAGGATCGCCATGCGGATCACCGGGATAAAGGCCGAGCTGACGCGGATCGCCCGGCGGTTGGCCTCCACGTAGGCCTCGCTGGTGGCGCGCAGCCGCTCGGCCTCGCGGGCTTCGCTGGTGAAGCTCTTGATGGTGGCGATGCCGGCGAGGTTGTTGGAGAGTCGGCTGGCGAGATCGCCGACCTTCTCGCGCACGTCGGCGTAGAGCGGCCCCGCCTTGCGCTGGAAGAAGAAGGCGCCCCAGATGATCAGCGGGATCGGCGTGAAGGCGAGCAGCGCGATCAGCGGCGAGATGACGAAGAACACCGCCCCCACCGCCACCACGGTGACGCCCACCTGGATCAGCGAGTTGGCCCCGCCGTCGAGGAAGCGCTCGAGCTGGTTGACGTCGTCGTTCATGGTGGCGACGAGCTGGCCGGAGCTCTTCGACTCGAAGAAGGCCATGTCGAGGCGCTGGGCGTGCTCGTAGGTGTCCAGGCGCATGTCGGCCTGCAGCCGCTGGGCCAGGTTGCGCCACAGGATCTTGTAGAGGTACTCGAAGATCGACTCGCCGGCCCAGATAAAGAAGGTCAATACCGCCAGAATGAGGATCTGCTCTTGCGCAGACTCGAAGCCGAGCCGGGCGACGAAGCTCTCTTCCTGGTTGACCACCACGTCGATGGCCACCCCGATGAGGATCTCCGGGGCGATGTCGAAGAGCTTGTTGATGATCGAGCAGGTCGTCGCCGCGACGATGCGGCGGCGGTACCCCCGGGCATAGCGCAGCAGGCGCACCAGCGCCTGGAAGCTGTTGGCGGAAGCGGTGGAGGACATGGGTGTTTCCTTGTCGACAAGGAGACCAGCTTACCGGAGAGCCGTCCGCCTCCACCAATGTCGCGCCCCTCTTCGGCTTCCGGGCGCGGCCCGGCGCTTGCATCGCCACTCGCCGATTCACGACAATGGTGGGCTTCCCCTCTCGCAAGGACACTCGATGTTCGCCGAACTCTTTGCCGTCATGGCCCCGGTGCTGGCCGGCGCCGGCCTGGGCTTCACCTGGATACGCCTCGGCCAGCCGTATCCAGTGGAGTTCGTCACCCGCCTGGTCTTCAACATCGGCACGCCGGCCCTGGTGATCGCCTCGCTCTCCGGCGCCGAGATCGACGCCGGCAGCTTCGGCCGCACCATGCTGGCCACCGCTCTGGTCATCATCGCCATGGCGGGCCTGGCCTTCTTGCTCGCCTGGCTGCTGAAACGCGACTGGCGGGTGCTGCTGGCCCCCACCATGTACCCCAACACCGGCAACATGGGCCTGCCGGTGGTGCTCTACGCCTTCGGCAACGCCGGCTTCGTCTACGGCATCACGGTGATGGTGACCGTGTCGCTGTTCCAGTTCACGGTGGGCTCGGTGATGGCCAGCCGCAGCGGCCGCCCGCTGCGCACCCTGCTGCGCACGCCCACCGTCTACGCCATCCTGATCGCCCTGGGCCTGCTGCTCACCGACACCGAGCTGCCGCTGTGGCTGGCCAACAGCGTCGACCTGATCTCCGGCTTCACGGTGCCGCTGATGCTGATCACCCTGGGGGTCTCGCTGGCCAGCATCAAGGTCAAGAACCTGCGCTCGGGCATCGGTTTCAGCCTGCTGCGCATCCCGGTGGCCGCCGGCGTGGCCTGGGGCATCGGCTACCTGCTGGGGTTGCCGCCACTGGGCCACGGCATCCTGGTGCTGCAGATGAGCATGCCGGTGGCGGTGTTCAACTACCTCTTCGCCCAGAAGGCCCGCCGCGAACCGGAATACGTGGCCAGCCTGGTGTTCTGCTCGACCCTGCTGTCGCTGTTCTACCTGCCGGTCCTGCTGGCGATCCTGATGTAACCGCCGCCATTCTGCCCACCGGGGGAACACCACGCTCACCCGAGAGTCCGTATCAGAGTCGCTATGCTGGTACAGGGAAGCCGAGCCGTAATGGACAACCACCGAGGGGAGAACGGAATGCACCCGTCATTCAAGCTGTTGCCCACCACCCTGCTGCTGGTCGGTGCCGTGACTGCCACCCAGGTTCAGGCGGTCGAGGTGATCGAGGAACGCATCGCCACCGAACACCATGAGCTGCGTCTGGAGCGCATCGCTTCCGGCCTCGAGCACCCCTGGGCCCTGGCCCTGCTGCCCGATGGCCGCTACCTGGTCAGCGAGCGCCCCGGCGGGCTGGCACTGGTCGACGAGACCGGCGAGATCACCCGCCTCGACGGCGTGCCCGAGGTCAATGCCCGGGGTCAGGGCGGCCTGCTCGACGTGGTGCTGCACCCGCAATACGGGGATGGCGACCACGACTGGGTCTACTTCACCTGGAGCCAGGCCGGCCGCGGCGGCACCGCCACCACCCTGAGCCGCGCCAGGCTCGACGGCGAGGCGCTGGTCGAGGTCGAGGCAGTGTTCGTCCAGGACCGCTATTCCGACCCCGGCCGGCACTACGGCTCGCGACTCGCCTGGCTACCCGACGGCAGCCTGCTGATGAGCATCGGCGAGCGCGGCAGTCCCGAACGGGCCCAGGACGGTGGCGACCATGCCGGCAGCATCCTGCGCCTGACCGAGACCGGTGGCGTGCCCGAGGACAACCCCTTCGTCGACGATGAGGCGACCCTCGACGCGCTCTACACCCTCGGCAACCGCAACCCCCAGGGGCTGACGGTCGCCACGGACGGCACCATCTGGTCGACGGAGCACGGGCCACGCACCGGCGACGAGCTCAACCGCCTCGAACCCGGCGAGAACTACGGCTGGCCCGAGGTCTCCCTGGGCTTCGCCTACACGAGCGACAAGCGCATCGGCCGTGACAGCGCCCCCGGGATGCGCGACCCGGTGCACGTCTTCGACGGGCGTTTCGCCCCTTCCGGGCTGGCCGAGGTGACCAGCGATGCCTTTCCCGCGTGGCAGGGCGACCTGCTGGCCGGTGGCCTGCTCAGCGAACGGCTCGAGCGCCTGCGCCTGGCGGAAGACGGCTCGGTCAGCAGCGAGGTGATCCTCGACGGCCATATCGGCCGCATCCGCGACGTGCGCCAGGGGCATGACGGCTACCTCTACCTGCTCGAGGACGATGCGCGCGGCGGTCTCTACCGGCTGGTGCCGGCCGACTGATCCACCGCCCATCCGACCGGATACGCCATGCGCCTGCGCAACATCATCATTCTCACGGTCATCGTGCCGATGTTCTTCATCCTGGTGGTCTTCAGCCTGGTCGCGATCAAGTCGCTGGAAGACAACGTGCGCTCCAAGCTGCAGACCGAGGTCCAGATCATCACCCATGCCATCGGCACCTCGCTGGGCTATGCCCTGGAACGCGACACCCCGGAGTCGCTACAGGAGTCGCTGCACTCCGCCTTCTCCTTCCACCGCATCTACGGCGCCTACGTCTTCGACACCGATGGCGAGGAGATCTACGGCCTGGGCCTCGGCAGGGCCCTGTTCGACGCCGAGGACATCCGTGCCGTGGTCGACTCCGGCGAGCTCTCCGGCCATTATCGCCAGCACGATGGCTGGACCTACTACTCGGCCCTGCTGCCGTTGACCACGCCCGACGGCGAGACCCGCGGCGTGCTGCAGGTCAACCGCCTCAATACCGGCATCGAGAACTACACCGGCTTCATCAGCCTGCTGGCGGTGCTGGTCTTCGTCATCGGCGCCGCCGGCATCGTGTTCAGCATCTGGTGGGGCTTCCGTCGCCATATCGAACAGCCGCTCAACCGCCTGCTGGCGGTGATGGCCCGGGTCGAGGAAGGCGACCGTCGCCAGCGCGCGGTGATCGGCGGCCCCCAGGAGTACCGCCGCCTGGCCGGCGCCCTCAACGGCATGCTCGATGCCATGGCCGAGAAGGACGCCGACATCGAGGCCCGTCGACTCAAGGAGATCGAGCTGGAGAAGCGGCTGCGCAAGTCCCGCAAGCTCGCCGAGCTGGGGGTGTTGGCCGCCGGCGTGGCCCACGAGATCGGCGCCCCGCTCACCGTGATCAAAGGCCAGGCCCAGCGCCTGGCCCGGCACGAGGCAATCGGCGGCGACGAGCGGGCGCGCCTCTCACGCATCCGCGGCGAAGTGGACCGCATCGTCGAGATCGTGCGTCAGCTGATGGAACTCGGGCGTCGCCACAACGTCGAGAAGGAGAGCCTGCCGCTGGATGCCCTCGTCGGGTCGGCTCGGGAACTGGTCGAGGAGGAGCTGGAACGGCGGGCCATCCGCCTGGAGCTGGACCTGCCCGAGCCGCCGCCGCAATTGCCGGCCAACGGTCAGCAGTTGATCCAGGTGCTGACCAACCTGCTGCGCAACGCCGCCCAGGCCGGCGAGGTCCATCGGGTGCGGCTGCGCGCCCGGGTGGAGGGCGACGAGCTGCGCCTGTGGCTGGAGGATGACGGCCTCGGCATCGTCGATGCCGACAAGCCGAAGGTGTTCGATCCCTTCTTCACCACCAAGCCGGTAGGCCAGGGCAGCGGACTCGGCCTCTCCATGGTCCATCGCATCATCAACGATCATGGCGGTACCATCGGCGTCTTCGACAGCGAACTGGGCGGCGCCGGTTTCGAGATCGGCCTGCCGCTGGACGACACCATGCCTGGCGACACCTGCCAACGAGGAAACGCGACGTGACGCGGAAGGATTCTTCCCCCACCCCGGCTCCCATCCTGATCGTCGAAGACGACCCGGCAATCCTCGAGCTGCTCGAGGAGGAGCTGCAGGATGCCGGCTACCCGACCCTCGGCGCGGGCAGCGCCGAAGAGGCCATCGCCACCCTCAGCCACAGCGAGGTGGCGCTGGTGATCAGCGACGTGCGCCTGCCCGGCATGAGCGGCATGCAGTTGCTGGAGCAGTTGCGCGGCGAGGGCAACTCCCTGGGCTTCATCGTGATCACCGCCTTCGGCACCATCGACCAGGCGGTGGAGGCACTGAAGATCGGCGCCGACGATTTCCTGACCAAGCCGCTCGACCTGGAGGGGGTCCGCGAGGCGGTCTACCGGGTACTCGAGCATCGTCGGCTGGCCGCTCGCTTCCGCCGGGACGCCCCGCCCGGCCACTTCCACGGCATCGTCGGCGAGAGCGAGGCGATGCAGACGCTGTTCCACGACGCCGCTCGCCTGGCCAGAAGCGATGCCCCCATCCTGGTGCTGGGCGAGAGCGGCACCGGCAAGGAGCTGCTGGCCCGGGCCATCCATGCCGAGAGCCCCCGCGCCGAGGGTCCCTTCATCGGGGTGAACTGTGCCAGCATCCCCTCGGAACTGATGGAGAGCGAGTTCTTCGGCCATGTGAAGGGCGCCTTCACCGGCGCAGGCGATTCCCGTCAGGGGCTGTTCCAGGCCGCCCATGGCGGCAGCCTGTTCCTCGACGAGATCGGCGAGATGTCGCCCGGCCTGCAGGCCAAGCTGCTGCGCGCCCTGCAGGAAAAGACGGTGCGCCCGGTGGGCGCCGAGCGAGAGGAGCCGGTGGACGTGCGCATCATTGCCGCCACCCACCGCGACCTCGAGCAGGAGATCACCGACGGCAACTTCCGTAGCGACCTCTTCTACCGCCTGGAGACCTTCTCGTTGCGTATCCCCCCGCTGCGCGAGCGGAATGGCGATATCGAGCGACTGGTCGCGTCACTGATCGACAAGCATGCCGAAGCCCAGGGCAAGGCCATCGACAAGGTCGAACCCGCCGCCCTGCAGGCGCTGCTCTGCTACCCCTACCCGGGCAATGTACGCGAGCTGGAGAATGCCATCATGCGCGCCGTGACCCTGGCCGAGGGTGGCCAGCTCAGCCACGCCGACCTGCCCGAACGCATCCGCGACCATGGCGAGGAGCAACGCCGCAACACCAGCGAGGCCCAGGCCGGCCGCGCCCTGGAACCGACCACCCCGCAGCAGGGCTGGCCGAGTCTGGAGGACGTCGAGAAGCGCTATATCCGCAAGGTGCTCGAGGCCACCGGCGGCAACAAGCGCCGCACCGCCGATATCCTCGGCATCGCCAGGCGCACCCTCTATCGCCGCCTGGAAGAGGAGGAGTAGCAGAGCGAGGCCGCGAAAGCGGGTCCCGGCTCGAAAAAAGGCCCTTGCGGGGAGCAAGGGCCGACAAGGGCGTCATTGCGGTCAGCGGCTGGCTGAGGGGGAGTGCGGCGGGACCGCCGACCGCCCCATGCGACGCCAAGAAGTTCGTCAAGAAAGACTCTGGTTCCTGAAGACTCCATCCCTGGAGTGCCCCGGTGCCAGGCACCGGGGAGGAGACGATGACGCCTCCTGTTCCTGGTAGCCTCCGCGGTCATCGTTCGCTGCTCGACGCGGGGCCGTTACCAGCCGCTGCCCCCGTCGTCATCCGCGGGATTATCCCACTCCTCTTCTTCCCCGCTTTCTTCCTCGATTATGGGATCGTTGGCCGGATCGCCCTGCTCGCCGCCACTGGGACTTGGCATGGGCTCACCACCATCGCCGAAGCCGGGGTCGTCTGCCGGTGCACCAGGATCGGCCGGCGCGGCCGGATCCGCCGGGGTGGCCGGATCGGCCGGGGTGGTCGGATCCGTGGTCGGATCGGCCGGTGCTGCCGGTGCTGCCGGATCCGCCGGGGTGGCCGGATCGGCCGGCGCTGCCGGATCCGCCGGGGGCTCATCGTGAAAATCGGCGAAGGCCAGCGGGCTGGCCATCAGGCCGAACGATACGCCGAGAATACCGAGCTTCTTGAGAAAGTCCTTAGACATCATACTGCACCTCCATTCACTT
Source organism: Halomonas flagellata (assembly GCF_022487945.1). Classification (NCBI taxonomy): domain Bacteria; kingdom Pseudomonadati; phylum Pseudomonadota; class Gammaproteobacteria; order Oceanospirillales; family Halomonadaceae; genus Halomonas; species Halomonas flagellata. The sequence goes on along the minus strand of NZ_JAKVPY010000026.1, from coordinate 53,260 downwards.
CCATTCGCTGGAGTTAAGGGCTTGCGTCGCCGGCCGCCTCGACGGCCGGCGTGTGCCTGGTGGGGCGAGCACCATCAGGAGTCTTCTTCCTCCTCCTCCTGGTCATCACCCGCCATCGTTTCCTCACTACCGGTTTCTTCCTCGCTACTCATGGGGTCCTCCTCGACCGGTTCCTGAACTGGCTCCTGGTCCTGGCTCCCCATGACATCCTCATTGCCGCTCATGGCATCGTCGTTGCTACCCATGGGCTCCTCATTCGCTCCGGAACCCTCCTGCATGCCGGGATCCTGAGCCGGCTCCTCCATGGGGGCGTCCTGCTCCATCGGCGGCATCTCGTCGCCGTTGTCACAACCCGCCAGGGCCAGGGTGCCCAGCGACAGCGCCACGATGGCGGCGGCCGCTGCCAGGCGGCGTCCGGTGCCGGGGATGCGAGTCTGCTTGTCGTGCGTCATGTGGAAGGTCCCCCCTTTGTCGTTCCATGTTCACCCTGAAGAGAGCACAGGGCATGCCAGCCACACCGAATCCAACGAAAATTGCCAATTATCAATTGCTTGAAAGCGACACAGCAATCCGCCCGGTGGCTGCGAGGGGGCCGTCACGCTGGTGCAAACTGACACATGGGTCAGGACTGCCTCATCGCGACCGGCTCGCGGCACCGGAGCAAACGTCAAAAAGCGACGGGGAGGCATCCAATGGATGCCTCCCCGTCGTCATCGAGTGCTGGCCCCGAGATCAGCCGGGCGAGAGTCCCCGCAGCCGCTCGCCGCGGCGGCGCAGCAACTCGAGGGTGGTGAGCAGCAGCATGGAGAGCACCACCAGCAGGGTGGCCACGGCCAGGATGGTGGGGCTGATCTGCTCGCGGATGCCCGACCACATCTGGATCGGCATGGTGCGCTGCTCGGGACCGGCGATGAACAGCACCACCACCACCTCGTCGAAGGACGTGATGAAGGCGAACAGCGCCCCCGACACCACCCCCGGCGTCACCAACGGCAGTACCACCTTGAAGAAGGTCCGCGTGGGGTTGGCGCCCAGGCTGTGGGCGGCGCGGATCAGGGTGGTATCGAAGCTCGACAGGGTCGCCGTGACCGTGATCACCACGAAGGGAATGCCCAGGGCGGTATGGGCCAGTATCACCCCCGGGTAGGTCTGGGCCAGGTTGATCTTGGAGAAGAAGAAGAACATCGCCGCGGCGGAGATGATCAGTGGCACGATCATCGGCGAGATCAGCAGCGCCATGATGGCCCCCCGGGCCGGCATGTGCCGGCTGGAGAGCCCCAGCGCCGCAATGGTCCCGAGCACCGTCGCCAGTATCGTCGAGGCGATGCCGATGATGAAGCTGTTCTTGATGGCACCGAGCCAGGCGCTGGAGGTGAAGAAGTCCTGGTACCAGCGCAGCGAGTAGCCGGCTGGATCGAACCGCAGCATCGCCTCCGAGAAGGTGAAGTAGGGCTCGGCGTTGAACGACAGCGGAATGATCACCAGCAGCGGACCGATCAGGAACAGGAAGATCAGTGCGCAGAGGCCCAGGAAGGCGTAGTGCCAGAGGCGTTCGCCACGGGTGGCATAGGAAGGAATGGCCATCGGATTACCCCAGCTTGACCTTGTCGACGCCGATCAGGCGATTGAAGACCAGATAGAAGACAACCACCACGAACAGCAGGATCGAGGCGATCGCTGCGGCAAGCCCCCAGTTCAGCGAGGTCTGCATGTGGTAGGCGATGTAGTTGGTGATGAAGCGTCCTGACTGACCGCCCACCAGCGCCGGGGTGATGTAGTAGCCGATCGATAGGATGAATACCAGGATGCCGCCGGCGGCGATGCCCGGGATGGTCAGCGGAAAGTAGACCCGACGAAAGCTGAGGAAGGGCTTGCCACCCAGCGAGCGGGCCGCGCGCATATAGCTCGGCGGGATGGTCTTCATCACCGAGTAGAGCGGCAGGATCATGAACGGCAGCAGGATATGCGTCATGGCGATGATGGTGCCGGTCTTGTTGTGGATCATCTGCCAGCGCGCCTCGTCGGCGATCACCCCGATGGCCACCATCATGTCGTTGAGCACCCCCTGGGACTGCAGGATGGCGATCCAGGTGGTGGTGCGCACCAGCAGCGAGGTCCAGAACGGCAGCAGCACCAGGATCATCAGCAGGTTGGAGTGGCGCAGCGGCAGGGTGGCGAGCAGGAAGGCCACCGGGTAGCCGAGCAGCAGGGTCAGGCCGGTGATCACGGCACTCATCCAGAAAGTGCGCCAGAACAGGGACACATGGATCTCGAGGTGGTCCGGCACCTTGGCGATCTCGCCGTCCGGCGTCAGCTGACGGTCCACCGCCGCCAGGTAGTAGGAGGGCGTATAGGGCGAGGCTTCGCGCCGGATCAGCTTCCAGGTGTCGAGCTCCCCCCAGGTGTCATTGATCGCGATCAGCGACTCGCGATAGGGCGGCTCGACGCTGCCCATGCGGCGGGCCGTGCGGCTGATCGTCGAGCGCATGCCGGACTTCTCGTAGTTCAAGCGGCTCGACAGCAGCCCGAGGTTGCGCGCCGCCTGGCCTTCGCGCAAGTCCTCCACCAGGGCGGCGAAGACCGGCTCATCGGGCAGCGACTCGCCGTCCCACCTCTCCAGGGCCGCGACGGTACGCGGCAGGTGGGTGGACACCTCGGGGTTGTCGACGCTGCGCCACAGCATGTCGAAGATCGGCATGACGAAGGCGACCACCAGGAACAGCAGCAACGGCGACACCAGCAGGAAGGCCTTGACCTTCGAGCGGCGCACGGCGCGGCGCAGGCTGACCTTGAGCGGCACGCCATCGGCGGTGGTCAGTAAAGCAGAGGGTGATTCGGACACGCAGGCCTCTCCATCGAGCGTAGAAAGCGATCGGGATGCATCGGCGGGGCCGCCACCCGCGAGGCGGGTGGCGGCGTGGCCTCACTGGGCCAGCCAGGCGTCGAAGCGCTGGGTCAGTTCGTCGTTGTAGTCGGCCCAGAACTCGTCATCCTTCTGGATGGCGGTGGCGAAGTTGGGGCCGTAGGTGGGCATGTGAGGCTTCATCTCGATGCCGGTCTCGGCATGGGTCGAGACGAGCTCCGAGGAGGACCTGCGCGCCGGGCCGTAGGAGATGTACTTCGCCTGGTCGGCGAGGCGCTGGGTGTCGGTGGCGAAGTAGAGGTAGTCCTTGACCTTGTCGAGCTTGCCGGTGGGCACCACCCAGCCGTCGAGCTCGAACACCTGGGCGTCCCAGATGATCTCGAAGGGCTGGTCCTCGGTGACCATGGCGTTGAAGATGCGACCGTTGTAGGCCGAAGCGAAGGCCACCTCCTGGTCGGCGAGCAGCTGCGGCGGCTGGGCGCCCTCCTCCCACCAGATCACCTCGTCCTTGATGGTGTCGAGCTTGGCGAAGGCACGCTGGATGCCCTCCTCGGACTCGAGCACCTCGTAGACGTCTTCCGGTGCCACGCCATCGGCCACCAGCGCCCACTCGAGGTTGTTGATCGGCTTGCGCATCAGGGTCCGCTTGCCCGGGAAGTTCTCCAGGTCGAAGACATCGGCGATGGTGCTGGGCTGGTTGTCCTCGGGGAACATCTCGGTGTTGAAGGCGACGACGTTGGAGTAGACGATCGAGGCGACGAAGCACTCGCCCAGGGCACCGTCGACGAAATCCTCGCTGGGAGGCGTGCCGTCGGGGGCGTCGGCCAGCAGCGTGTCATGATCCAGGGGTTCGAGCAGGCCTTCGGCGCAGGCGATCATGGCATCCGCCGGCAGCATGTCGACCAGGTCCCAGGTGACGTTGCCCGCCTGGAACTGGGCACGCAGCCCGGCCAGGGCGTTGCCGCTGCGGTCGATGTTGACGATCTCGCCGCCGTTCATCTCCATCCAGGGCTCGTGATAGGCCTTCTGCTGGCTCATGCTGTAGGCCCCGCCCCAGGAGACGATATTGAGCGTCTCCTGGGCCTGGGCCGTGGCCGCCAGGCCGAGGCCGGTCATGCCCGCCATCGCGATGGCGATACCGAGGCGTCCCTTGCGACTGTTGATGTCTTGCTGTGTCATGCTGCTTCTCCACGCCTTGTTGTTCGTTTGTGTGACATCGTTGTTCGTTCGTGTGACATCGATCCACCGGCACTCCCGCCGGCCTCGGGCCGTAACCCTGTCCTTCTTCCCTGCTCGGTCTCGCTACGACATCTCGTCGAGACGCCCGTCAGGCATCCAGGGCGCGACAGTCGCCCCAGGACCAGCCGACCTCGATGGTCTGCCCCGGCGTCAGCGCCGGGTGTCCCTTGGCGTTGGGCGTCTTGATGATGAACTCGTCGTTGCCACAGACACGCAGCCGTGTGCGCAGGTGATCGCCGAGATAGATCACCTCCATCACCTCGCCATGGAAGCGATTGTCATGGTCCGTGTCCTCGCCACCGACGAGGATATCGACCCGCTCCGGGCGCAGCGAGAGCGTGGTGGGCGTTCCCGCCTCTCCCGAGGCCACGGCCCTCGCCAGCACCGTCTCGCCGCTGTCGAGGCGCACCCGGCAGCACTCGCCGCTGTTCTCCACCACCTCGCCGCGCAGGCGATTGTTCTCACCGATGAAGTAGGCAACGAAGGCATTCTCCGGCTCCTCGTAGAGGGTCTCGGGGGAAGCCAGTTGCTGCACGACGCCGTCGTTGAACACCGCGATGCGGTCCGACATGGTCAGCGCCTCGGTCTGGTCGTGGGTGACGTAGATCATGGTCACGCCGAGGCTGGCATGAATCCGCTTGATCTCGTACTGCATCTCCTCGCGCAGGTTCTTGTCCAACGCCCCCAGGGGCTCGTCCATCAGCACCAGCTCGGGCTCGAAGACCAGGGCCCGGGCCAGGGCGACCCGCTGCTGCTGGCCGCCCGAGAGCTGGGCCGGGCGGCGGTCACCGAACTCCTCGAGGCGCACCATCGCCAGGGCACGTGCCACCTTGCGCTTGATCTCCTCCTTCGAGAGGTGGCGCACTTCCAGTGGAAAGGCGAGGTTCTCGGCCACCGTCATATGGGGAAAGAGGGCGTAGTTCTGGAAGACCATGCCGATGCCCCGCTTGTGGGGCGGCTGGCCGCTGATCGGTTCGTTCTTGAGCAGGATCTCGCCGTGGGTCGGGGTCTCGAAACCCGCCATCATCATCAGGCAAGTGGTCTTTCCCGAGCCTGAGGGACCCAGCAGGGTGACGAATTCACCCTGCCGAATGTCCAGGTTGAACCCCTTGACGACCAGCTCGACACCGTCATAACTCTTCTGGACATTGACGAAACGGGCAAAACACGACGACGCTTCTATCGTTGCTACCCTTTCCTCATCTGCTTCGAGGGTCTCGTTCATGAAAACTCCCTGGTAGAGATCCGTTACGGCAAGGCGAGCGATTCGGCCAGGCAAGCGCTCGCATAACCGGACAGGCATGATTTATTCTTGTAACCTAATGTGTGACGCCGACAATAAGGGCAGCGAGGGAGTGCCGCAATCCCCGCGGTGGACAAACAGCGTTGAACACCTGGGTACCCGCCACCTGTAAAGTCGGCTATGCCCGCGTAGCACCTGGAGACGCGGAGGCGGAGCAGAACCCGGGCGCCGAGACGCTTTGAAATCCGGCACAGCCATTTTCATGGCGTACCATCGCCAGGGCATGCAGGACGGTGGGCCACGATCGTTTGACGAAAAGAATGGCGTTACCCTCAGGGCACACCAAACTGGAGAGCATGGAGACCGCATCGACAACCACCCAACACGAGAGCCCCCGAGGGAGCAAGGAGACTGAACATGTACCGCAAGATCATGGTGCCGGTAGACCTGGCACACATCGACGTGATCGAGCCCACCTTGAAGACGGTGGCCGATCTGGCGCGTCACTATGACGCCGAGGTCTGTTATGTCGGGGTCACGGCCACGACGCCGGGCAGCGTGGCCAGAACCCCCGAGGAGTACCAGCAGAAACTCGAGACCTTCGCCCAGCAGCGCTCCCAGGTGCACGGCCAGCCCGTCAGCACGCACCTCATCACCGACCCCGATCCGATCGCCGATCTCGACAATCTCTTGATCGAGGCCATCGATGCGGTGGGCGCGGACCTGGTGGTCATGCCGACCCACCCGCCGCAGCACCTGGACGTGCTGATGCCATCCCACGGCGGCAAGGTCGCCACCCATACCGACGTGTCGGTGTTCCTGGTCAGGCCGGCCAAGCAGTGAGCGCCTGTCCCCGAAACCGCCCGACAACAAGAACCTGACGAACTGAAGGGAGAAGGCTCCATGGAAAAGCATTCTCGTGACGAAGGCGCCGCGGCAGCGAGCCAGCCTTCGGAAGGCATCCCGGCCCCGGAAGGGCCCGCCAACCTGATCGATACCGACTACGTGATCGGCCAGGACAACATCACCGCCAGCCCCCTGGGGATCAACCTCGACCTGCACGGCAAGGTCTTCACCTTCTCCTCCCTGGTGATCCTGTTCTTCGTGATCATCACGCTGGCCCTGCAGGACCAGGTCGAGCCCATCTTCAATGCCATGTTCAGTTTTCTGACCGGGAACCTGTCGTGGTTCTTCCTGCTGGCCGCCAATATCTTCGTGGTCCTCTCCATCGTGCTGATCTTCACCCCCCTGGCCAAGGTTCGGATCGGCGGCATGCATGCCAAGCCGGATTTCAGCTACCTGGGCTGGTTCTCCATGCTCTTCGCCGCCGGCATGGGCATCGGGCTCATGTTCTACGGGGTCTCCGAGCCGATCACGCACTTCGACACCGCCCTCGGCGGCGTGGCCGCGGAGAATGGTGCACGCACCGACTGGGCGCCGTTGGGTGCCGCCCTGGGCGACGAGGAAGGCGCCATTTCGCTGGGCATGGCCGCCACCATCTTCCACTGGGGGCTGCACCCCTGGGGGATCTATGCCGTGGTGGCCCTGGCCCTGGCGCTGTTCTCCTACAACAAGGGGCTGCCGCTGACCATGCGCTCGATCTTCTACCCGATCCTGGGCGAGCGTATCTGGGGCTGGCCGGGGCATGTGATCGACATCCTGGCGGTGTTCGCCACCCTGTTCGGGCTGGCCACCTCGCTGGGGCTGGGCGCCACCCAGGCCACGGCGGGGCTCGGCTACCTGTTCGGCGTGCCCGCCACCAACACCACCATGGTGCTGTTGATCATGGGCATTACCGCCGTAGCGCTGGTCTCGGTGGTGCTCGGCGTCGATAAGGGCGTGAAGCGGCTGTCGCAGCTCAACATGGTGCTCGCCGGCCTGCTGCTGCTGTTCGTGATCCTGGTGGGCCCGACCCTGATGATCATCACCGGCTTCTTCGAGAACCTGCTCTCCTATGCCGTGAACCTGCCGGCGCTGTCCAACCCCTTCGGGCGTGAGGACGCCAACTTCAGCCAGGGCTGGACGGCCTTCTACTGGGCCTGGTGGATCGCCTGGTCGCCCTTCGTCGGCATGTTCATCGCCCGGGTGAGCCGTGGGCGCACGGTACGCGAGTTCCTCATCGCGGTGCTGCTGGTGCCGTCCATCGTCTCGGTGCTGTGGATGACCTCCTTCGGCGGCACCGCCATCGACCAGGCCGTCAACCAGGGCTTCGAAGGCGTCCGGGAGGCAGCCCTCGAGCTGCAGCTCTTCCAGATGCTCGGCCAGCTGCCGCTGACGGCCATCACCTCCTTCGTGGCCATCGTGCTGGTGATGGTGTTCTTCATCACCTCCTCCGACTCCGGGTCGCTGGTGATCGACTCCATCACCGCCGGTGGCAAGGTGGATGCCCCCAAGCCCCAGCGCGTGTTCTGGGCCGTCATCGAGGGCGCCATCGCCATCGCCCTGCTGCTGGGCGGCGGCCTCACGGCCCTGCAGACCGCGGTGATCACCACCGGCCTGCCCTTCACCCTGGTGCTGCTGGCGGCCTGCTACGCCATCGTCAAGGGCCTGATGAGCGAGCCCAGGGCCTGACCCGGCTCAAGCCAACGACGACGAGGGCGGCCTGCGGGCCGCCCTCCTTCGTTTCGATGCTTGCGTCGTTCTCGACATCGTCTGCTCAGCTATCGCCGTGCCATCAGCTCCATAACTGGCCCACCGGCGTCTCGGGCGTGTAGTGCGCGGCGATCTGCGCCTGCAGCAGTTCGGCGGTGGCCAGGGCATCGGTCAGGGCATGGTGCCCCTGGTAGGCGGGCAGGCCGTAGCGGGCCCGGCTGTTCTGCAGCCGGATCGAGACCGGCGGGCGGCCCAGCCAGCGACGAAACCGGGCCCACAGCGACTGGCGATGGATCCGCGCCTCCAGCGACATGGTGTCGATCATCGGGAAACGGATGCCCTCGCCGAGCCGCGCCCGCACGGCCTCGTTGAGGAAGGGCCGCTCGATATGACGGTAGTGGACCACCGCCAGGCGTCCGGCCAGGGCCTCGAGCAGGTCGGGAAGCACCGCCTCCAGGTCCGGGGCGGCGGCCACCTCGGAATGGGTGATATGGTGATAGGTCACCGACTCGCGGCTCAGCGGGCGGGACGGCCGCACCACCCAGTAGCGCCGCTCGGCGAGGCGGATACGCGACAGGCTGAAGGGCACCAGGCCGATGCTGACGATGGCGTGCCGCCGGGCATCGAGCCCGGTGGTCTCCATGTCCATGGCGACCATGGGGACCTCGGCGATGGGCGTCTCGGCGGCCGGGCAACCGGCGGTGAAATAGTCGACGAGCAGCGGATGGCGCCTCCGTGCCGCTCGGTCGGCCAGGTAGGCCGGCCAGTCGGGCGACGCGCGGCGGAGAGCCGGGCGCAGGATGGCCATCGCCCTAGTGCCTCCGGCGGTCGGCGGTGGAGGGGATGGGGTAGCGGAACTTGAGGAACTTCTGGGCATTGCTCAGCACCTGGAAGGCATCCTTCAGGTTGTGCCGCTCGTCGTCGGCGACGTTCTCCGGCTCGATGTTGTTGTCGGGGGCGCGCTCGTGCTCGAGGTCGATCACCTGGTGGCGAATGCGCGCCATGGAGAGCAGTTCGAGGGCATAGCGCAGCTTCTCGCCCACCCCGGGGGCCAGCAGCTGGGTGCGGTCGATGTCGTCGAGCCGGGAGAAGCTGTTCTGGGCCCGGGAACCGCAGGCCAGGGCGTGCACCCGGATCAGGTCGACCATCGGTGCCGTGCCGCGTCGCTTGAGGTTGATCGAGTTGTTGTGCTTGCCGTCCTTCTCCATCACGAAGGTGCGGAAGAAGCCCAGCGGCGGTGTGCGGTTCAGGGCGTTGCGCGCCATCGCCGCAAGGAACAGCGGGCTCTTCGGCGCCTGCTCGGCTATCAGGTCCTGGAGCTGTTCGACGAGGGCGTTCTCGCCGTAGACGCTGTCCAGGTCGAAGAAGATCGAGCTGTGCAGCAACCGCTCCGGGGTGGGGTCATTGATCCAGTCGCGGAAGTAGTCCTTCCATACCGCAAGCGGCTGCCGCCAGCGCGGGTTGGTGGCCATGATGTCGCCGCTGCAGTAGGGGTAACCGCAGGCGTCCAGACCGTCGCTGACCCGCTTCGCCAGCGCCAGGAAGTAGGCGTCGTGCCGCTCGGGATCGAACTCGTCGTCGAGCACCAGGGCGTTGTCCTGGTCGGTGACGATGGCCTGCTCGTTACGCGCCATGGAGCCCAGGGCCATGAAGCAGTAGGGCACCGGCGGCGGCCCCAGCTCCTCCTCCGCCAGCTCCAGCAACCGCCGGGTGAAGCTGCGACCGATAGTGGAAAGCGCGCTGCCCACCATGTTCGAGTCGGCACCGTCGTGCACCATGCGCACGAAGGCCGCCTTGACGTCGGGCGCCAACTTCGCCAGCCCCTCGGCACTGGACTGGTTGAAGATATTGCTGACCAGATAGAGGCTGCTGTGGGTCTCGTAGCGGATGATATCGGAGAGGTGGACGATGCCCACCGGGCGGCGGCGATGCATCACCGGCAGGTGGTGGATGTTGTTACGCAGCATGCACAGCATCGCCTCGTGCACCGATTCGTCGGACTGGATCGCGATCAGCCGGTCACTGACCACCTCGCCCACCGGCGTGTCCGGCGGGAGACCCTCGGCCACCACCCGCTTGCGGAAATCGCTGTCGGTGAGAATGCCGCGCACCTGCCAGGCACGCTCCTCGCTGTCGCGGAAGGTGTAGCGCGGCTTGTCACCCGGCTCGCCCAGCACCAGCACGGCGGAGGCCTGGAAGTCGCTGAGCTGCTGGGCCGCCTGCTGCACCGTGGTGGAGGCCTCCACCATCACCGGGTAGCGGGTCAGCAGCTTGCGTACCCGGGTGATCATCATGTCGTTGTTCTTCTTCTGCTGCTCGACCGCCGTCTCCATCCGCGGACGCTCGAGCTCGACGAAGTCGGCGAAGTGCTCGTCGGCCTCGCAGAGGTGATGGAAGACGGCCTCGGGGATGAAATAGATCAGGGTGTCTTCCATGGCCCTGGCGGGGAAGCGTACCCGATGGTTTCGCAGCAGGCTGAAGTGGCCGAAGATATCGCCCTCGCCCAGGCGGTTGTAGAGCTCGCCGTTGCGGCGGTAGACCTCCACCGCCCCGCTGCGGATGTAGCAGAGCTCGTGGAGCTCCTGGTCGAGGGCCAGGATCTCGCTGCCGGCCTTGAAGTAGGCCACCTCCACGCGCCCGGCCAACTCGTCGAGCAGATCGTCGCTGATGGTATCGAAGGGCGGGAAGCGCCCCATGTGCTGACGAACCTCCAGCAGTTCAACGTCCATGCACCAGGCTCCGGCAGCGGTGTCGGTCCCGCTAGTCTGGAATCTCGGCTCCCGGCTGTAAAGCCGGCCTCACACGACGAGGGCCACCCCGTGACGGGGTGGCCCTCGGAGCCGCCGGCCCTCGTGGCCGCGGTGAGCGCAGGATTCCCTCAGGAGGGATTCGCCATCTCCTGAACCCGTTGCATCAGCTCGGGGTCCTGCTGGATGGCCTGACCGATGGCGTTGAAGGTATCCACGTCGAGACCGCTGCCCTCGACCACCTCGACCATCCTGTCGTTGGCTTCCATGCGCACTTCCTGCTGGGTGGCCTCATCCTCGGCAGCCTGCAGACGCTCGGTATACTCCTGGGAAATCACGGCGATCTCCTGGGAGGCATCGGCGAACTGCTGCAGCTGCTCGTCGGTGAAGTCCTGGGCCGGTGCTGCCGCCTGCGGCTGTTCGGGCGCCTGGGCCGGGTCCTGCTGGGCGTGAGCCGTGGCGGTCATCATGCCCGCGGAAAGCAGGGCAGCCGAGAACAGTGCAGTCATCCTTTTCATGAATACCTCCAGGGTGTTGCGGTATGAATGGCCTCCTTGTGACGACGGCGAGCGGGTCCCGTTCAGAATTTTGATGTAATTAAATGAAACAAAAGGTACGCACAACTTAAACAATCGTCTCTATAAAGAGACGGGGTGAGCCGGTGCTTCGCCAGGAACGGCGCCATGATCGCCTCTGGCGCCCCATGGTGAGAACGATAATGGGATGCCTTATCGAAAGGAATTCGCCGCGCCGGGACATCGCACTTTGCTAAATCGTGGTGGCACAGTATGGTCGAAAGCCGTTCGTTCTCATGCTCCCTCGATCCGGATACCGCCCGACCGATGAACCCGACACCCTCCTCTCCCCTCGCCTCGGCCTGGCTGGCCGCCATGCCCATCCTGTTCGTGGCGCTCTGGAGCACCGGCTTCATCGGTGCCAAGTTCGGCCTGCCCTATGCCGAACCCTTCACCTTCCTGTTCATCCGTTTCGTGCTGACCCTGGCGCTGCTGGTGCCCCTGGTGCAGCTGCTGGGAGGCGGCTGGCCGCGGGGTGCGAGGCTGTGGGGGCACATCGCCGTCTCGGGACTGCTGGTCCACGGCGCCTATCTGGGCGGGGTCTTCTACGGCATCTACCAGGGCATGCCGGCGGGGCTGGCCTCGCTGCTGGTGGGACTCCAGCCGCTGCTGACCGCGGCACTCGCCGGGCCGCTACTGAACGAGCGGCTGGCACCGCGACAGTGGCTCGGCCTGGCGCTGGGGCTGGTGGGCATTACCCTGGTGCTCGGTGGCAAGCTGGATCCGGGGGACGGCCTCTTCCAGGGCTTCGGCATCGGGGCCCTGGTCAGCGTGCTGGTGGCGCTGGTGGGTATCTCGCTCGGCACCCTCTACCAGAAACGTCATTGCGTCGGGATGCCGCTGCTCTCGGGCACCGTGGTGCAATACCTGGTCGCCGGGGCGGTGCTGGGGCTGGGGGCGCTGCTGTTCGAGGAGCGCAGCATCGCCTGGACCCCGACCTTCGCCCTGACCCTGGGCTGGCTGGTGCTGGTGCTGTCGATCGCCGCCATCCTGCTGCTGATGGCGCTGATCAAGCGCGGCGAGGCCTCGCGGGTGGCCAGCCTCTTCTACCTGGTGCCGCCGGTGACGGCGCTGGAGGCCTGGATTCTCTTCGACGAGCGACTGCCGCTCCCGGCGCTGGCGGGCATGGCCATCGCCATCGCCGGGGTGGTGCTGGTGGTCAAGGGCCGACCGCCCGGCTGAAAGCGGAAAGCGGCACTCGATGTCGCGCCCCTCGGGTACCTAACGATCGAAGACCACGGTGCGGCTGGCGTGCAGGAAGACTCGCCGCTCCACGTGCAGGGCCACCGCCCGGGATAGGGTCAGACACTCGATGTCGCGCCCCTTGGCCACCAGGTCCTCGGGGTAGTCGGCGTGACTGACCGGCTCCACCCCCTGGGTGATGATCGGGCCCTCGTCCAGGTCGTCGTTGATGTAATGAGCGGTGGCGCCGACCAGCTTGACGCCCTTGTCGTAGGCCTGGTGGTAGGGCCTGGCGCCCTTGAAGCCGGGCAGCAGCGAGTGATGGATATTGATCGCCCGTCCACTGAGCTTCTCGCACAGGTCACTGGACAGCACTTGCATATAGCGCGCCAGGATCACCAGCTCGGCGCCGGTCTCCTCGATCACCTGCCAGACCCTGGCCTCCTGCTCGGCCTTGGTCTCCGGGGTAATCGGCAAGTGGTGATAGGGCAGGCCATGCCAGACCGCCAGCGGCTCCAGGTCAGGGTGGTTGGAGACCACCGCCCGGATCTCGATCGGCAGTTGACCGGTGCGATAGCGATAGAGCAGGTCGTTGAGGCAGTGATCGGCCTTCGAGACCATGATCACCACCGGCATGCGCGTCCCGGGAGCGGTCAGCTCGAAGGTCATGTCGAACTCGGCGGCCCGGTCGACGAAGGCGGCGCGGAAGGCCTCGCCCTCGAAGTCGGCCGCTGGCGGGCGGAACTCGGTACGGATGAAGAAGCCACCGCTCAGCCGGTCGTCGAAGGAGTGCTGCTCGGTGATGTAGCAGCGCTGCTCCTTGAGGAAGCGGGTGACCACGTCCACGGTACCCAGGCGACTGGGGCATTGGGCGGCCAGGATCCAGGTATCGGCAGTACGGCTCATGGCAGAACTCCTGTCGAAAGAAGGCCGGGGAGAACCCCGGCCTTGTAAAGCTCCTTGGATGAAGGCCGGGATCAGCGTTCGACGCCGATGCCGTACTCCTCTCCGGCATCCAGCAGCCAGCGATAGGTGTAGTCGGCGAAGCTGCGGCGTACCACCAGCTCCCAGCGCTCCTCGCCGGGACGGCGCAGGATCACCGTGGTCTTGGCAAAGACGGTGGTGACGCCCTTGCCCACCGGGAAGTGGCTTGGATGGACGTCGTAGACCACCGACTTCATCAACAGCTCCCGAGCGGCCTCACCCTCGAGTTCGACCAGGGTCTGGCCGCCGCTGACGTTGCTGATGGCGATATGGGCGCCGCCCAGGGCCTCGCGCAGCCGGTTCTCCAGCTCGAATTCCTCGCCGCCGGGGACGATGACCAGCCACTCGTCCGGGGAGATCCACTGGACCGAACGCACGCCTTCGGCGTCGTGCACCAGCCCCTGAGGCTCGCCGGGCAGCGAGACGCCGAGCACCTCGCGCACCGCCTCGTCGAGGACGATGGCCCCGCCGCGCAGCACCAAGTGGCCCAGGAAGGGGTGCTCGCGCAGCACCACCCGGCTCTTGCGGTCGGGGACCGGAGCCCCCGAGCGGCGGTAGGAGTAGGCCAGCGGCGATTCCACCGGGATCTTGGCCTCGGTGCGGGTATCGAAGGTTGCGACGTTAGACATTCTGACGCTCTCCCTTGGGATCGAGGAAGATGGGGCTGACGATTTCGGCCTCATGGACCTGGCCGTCGGCCATGGGCAGATAGACGGTCTCGCCCATCTTCTGCTGACCGCCCTTGACCACGGCCAGGGCGAAGCCCGAGTCGAGGGTCGGGCTGTAGTAGCTGGAGGTCACGTGCCCCACCATGGGCATGGGGATGGCGTGCTTCGGATCGAAGACGATCTGGGCGCCCTCTTCCAGCACCACCTTGGGGTCCTTGGGCTTGAGGCCCACCAGCTGCTTGCGGTCGGTACGCGCGGTATCCGGACGCGACAGGGCCCGCTGGCCGATCCAGGAGAACGGCTTGTCGTAGCCGATCGCCCAGTGCATGCCCAGGTCCTCCGGCGTCACCGAGCCGTCGGTGTCCTGGCCGGCGATGATGAAGCCCTTCTCGGCGCGCAACACGTGCATCGTCTCGGTGCCGTAGGGCGTCAGGCCGTACTTCTCGCCATGGGCGAACAGCGTCTCCCAGACGTGCAGGGCATAGTTGGCCTGGACGTTGATCTCGAAGGCCAGCTCGCCGGTGAAGGAGATCCGGAACACCCGCGCCGGTACGCCGGCCACGACGCCCTCGCGCCAGTCCATGAACTTGAAGCTCTCCTTGTCCAAGTCCATGTCAGTCACTTCCGCCAGCAGCTTGCGCGCCTCCGGCCCGGTGATGGTCATGGTCGCCCAATGATCGGTCACCGAGTTGAAGTAGACCTCGAGCTCCGGCCACTCGGTCTGGTGCCACAGTTCCAGCCATTCCAGCACCGTGGCGGCGCCGCCGGTGGTGGTGGTCATCAGGAAGTGGTTCTCGCCCAGGCAGCTGGTGGTGCCGTCGTCGAACACCATGCCGTCGTCCTTGCACATCAGGCCATAGCGGACGCGGCCGGGGGCCAGCTTGGCCCACTTGTTGGTGTAGACCCGGCCCAGGAACTCCCGGGCATCCGGACCCTGGATGTCGATCTTGCCCAGCGTCGAGGCATCCAGAATGCCCACGGCCTCGCGCACCGCCAGGCACTCGCGGGCCACCGCCTCGTGCATCGTCTCGATCTTGCCATTGACGGTCTTCGGGAAGTACCAGGGGCGCTTCCACTGGCCCACTTCCTCGAACTCGGCGCCGTGTTCCACATGCCACTGGTGCATGGCGGTGTAGCGCTCCGGATCGAACAGCTCGCGGCAGTGACGACCGACGATGGCGCCGAAGGTCACCGGGGTGTAGTTGGGACGGAACACCGTGGTGCCCACCTCGGGGATCGACCGACCCAGGCAGCGGGCGGCGATGGCCATGCCGTTGATGTTGCCGAGCTTGCCCTGGTCGGTGCCGAAGCCCATGGCGGTGTAGCGCTTGACGTGCTCGATCGACTCGAAGCCCTCCCGGGTGGCCAGCTCGATGCCCGCCGCGGTGACGTCGTTCTGCAGGTCGACGAACTGCTTGGGCGCGCGCAGGGTCGGCTTCTCGTGGGGCACCTGGTAGAGCGCGCAGGCCGCCCCTTCGCGGATCGCCGCGACATTCGGCAGCTCGACCTCGGCGGCGGCATGGCCGCAGGCCGTGGCGGCCTCTCGGCCCGCCGCGGCACCATCGGCGAGCACCTCGGGCAGCGCATAGACGCCCTGGGCCCCGCCCACGGCGCTCACCCCCGCCACCAGGCTGGGAACGAAACCGAGGATGTCATCGTTCCAGGTCGGCCGTGCGCCGGTGTGGGAGGCCAGGTGGATCACCGGGCTGTAACCACCGGAGCTGGCGATGGTATCGCAGGTCAGGGTCTCGGCGGCACCGGCCACGCGGAAGCCGTCCAGGTCGATCTTCGCCACCCGGGCGGCGTTAACCCGGGACTCGCCCTTGGCCTCGATCACCGCCGCGCCTTCGATGATGCGGATACCGCGGGCGCGGGCCTGCTCGACCCACTCGCCGTCGGGCGATGACCGGGCGTCGACGATGGCCACCACCTCGCGGCCGGCCTCTTGCCAGTCCAGGGCGGCACGATAGGCATGGTCGTTGCTGGTGGAGAGCACCAGCTTGTGGCCCGGCACCACGCCGTAACGGCGAATATAGGTGGAGACGGCCCCGGCCAGCAGATTGCCCGGCACGTCGTTGCCCGCATAGACCAACGGCCGCTCGTGGGCGCCGGTGGCCAGCACCACCCGGCCCGCGCGCACCCGGTGCATGCGCGAGCGCACCTGGCGACGCCCGGTGACGCGCGGCGCGACCTCGCCGAGATGCTCGGTGCACCGCTCGTGCAGGGTCACGAAATTGTGGTCGTGGTAGCCGTTGGCGGTGGTGCGCGGCAGCAGGGTGACGTTGTCACGACCGGCGAGTTCGGCCACCGCCGCGGCTACCCACTCCCCCGCCGGCTCATCGTCGAGCAACTCACGGCTGTCGAGCAGCGAGCCACCCAACTCCTCCTGCTCGTCGGCCAGGATCACCCGGGCGCCGCTGCGGGCGGCGGCCAGCGCGGCCGCCAGGCCCGCCGGGCCGGCACCGATCACCAGGACATCGCAGTGCTGGTGCAAGTGGTCGTAGATGTCCGGGTCGGCTTCCGCCGGGCTACGCCCCAGGCCCGCGCTCTTGCGGATGTATTTCTCGTAGGTCATCCACAGGGAGGCCGGGGCCATGAAGGTCTTGTAATAGAAGCCCGGGGGCATGAACTGGCCGCCCAGCTTGCCGACCAGGCCCATCAGGTCGCGCTGCACACTGGGCCAGCCGTTGGTGCTGCGCGCGGTGAGGCCGTCGAACAGCGCCTGCTGGGTAGCGCGCACGTTGGGGACCTGGGCGGCCTCGGTGCTGCCCAGCTGGACGATCGCATTGGGTTCCTCGGCACCGGCGGCGACGACGCCGCGGGGGCGCGAGTACTTGAAGCTGCGGTTGACAATGTCCACCCCGTTGGCCAGCAGTGCCGAGGCCAGGGTATCACCGGCATAGCCCTGGTAGGCCTGGCCGTTGAAGGTAAAGCTCAGGGGCTGGCGGCGATCGATGCGCCCGCCCTGAGTGAGGCGATTCGGCTGGCTCATGCGCGGACTCCTTCATGAAGCGTTCCCTGGTCGGCGGCGTCACGGGACGGCCGGCCTTCGGGGTGCTCGGCAGTGACTGTCGGCTGCTCGCCCATCTTGTAGGTCTCGAGGATCTCGTAGGTCACGGTGTTACGGGTGACGTTGAAGAACTTGCGGCAGCCCACGGCGTGCACCCACAGCTCGTGGTGGATGCCGCGCGGGTTGTCGCGGAAGAACAGGTAGTCGCCCCACGCCTCGTCGCTGCAGGCATCCGGATCCTCGGGCCTGGCGATGTGCGCCTGACCCTTGGGGTGGAATTCCTCTTCCTCGCGGTACTCGCCGCAGTAGGGGCAATGAATATAGAACATGTCGGCTTTCCTCTGCGGTTGGTCAGTGCGCCACGCCGGCGGCACCATGCTCGTCGACCAGCGCCCCGGTATGGAAGCGGTCAATGGAGAAGGGCGCGGCAATCGGGTGCATCTCGCCCTTGGCGAGGCTGGCGGCGAAGACATGGGCCGAACCCGGAGTGGCCTTGAAGCCACCGGTGCCCCAGCCGCAGTTGAAGTAGAGCCCCTTGACCTGGGTCTTGGAGAGGATCGGACAGGCATCCGGGCAGGTATCGACGATGCCGCCCCACTGGCGGTTCATGCGCACCCGGGAGAAGATCGGGAACATCTCGACGATGGCCTGCAGGGTGTGCTCCACGGTGGGGTAGCTGCCGCGCTGCCCGTAGCCGTTGTAGCCGTCGATGCCGGCCCCGATGACCAGGTCGCCCTTGTCCGACTGGCTGATATAGCCGTGGACATGGTTGGACATCACCACGGTGTCGAGCACCGGCTTGAGCGGCTCGGAGACCAGCGCCTGCAGCGGATGGGACTCCAGCGGCAGCTTGATCCCGGCCATCTTCGCCAGCACCCCGGAGTTGCCGGCGGCCACGCAGCCGACGGTCTTGGCCTCGATGTCGCCACGGTTGGTGTGCACGCCATAGATCTGGCCATCGCGGATCTTGAAGCCGGTGACCTCGGTCTGCTGGAGGATGTCCACGCCATGGGCGTCGGCGGCACGGGCGAAGCCCCAGGCCACGGCGTCGTGGCGCGCCACGCCGGCCCGCGGCTGCCAGGAGGCGCCGAGCACCGGGTAGCGGGCGTTCTTGGAGCAGTCCATGATCGGCACCAGTTCCTGGACGCCCTTGGCGTCGAGCACCTCGCCGTCGATGCCGTTGAGACGGTTGGCGTTGACCCGGCGCTGGATGTCACGCATGTCCTGCAGGGTGTGGCCCAGGTTGAGCACGCCACGCTGGGAGAACATGACATTGTAGTTGAGGTCCTGAGACAGTCCCTCCCACAGCTTCATGGAATGCTCGTAGAGCGCCGCCGCCTCGTCCCACAGGTAGTTGGAGCGCACGATGGTGGTGTTGCGCGCGGTATTGCCGCCCCCCAGCCAGCCCTTCTCGAGCACGGCGACGTTCTTCACGCCGTGCTCCTTGGCCAGGTAGTAGGCCGTGGCCAGGCCGTGGCCGCCGCCACCGATGATGATCACGTCGTACTGCTTCTTCGGCGTGGGGTTGCGCCACTGGCGCTGCCAGTTCTCGTGGTGGCTCAGTGCGTGCTTGACCAGCCCGAAGCCTGAATAACGTTGCATGCTGTCTCTCCTCGATCGGTCCCCGACCGGTTGGTCGGGGACCACCCCGACGAACGGGTTCAGGCGATGGATGTCTCGTGCGCCAGCGAGGCGGCGTCACCGTATACCGGATAGCGCGCGCAGAGCGCCTCGACCTTCTCGTGCACCTCGGCTTCCACGGCCTCGCAGTTGCCCTGCTCGGCCAGCACGTCGAGGATGTCGCAGATCCAGCCGGCCAACTCGGAGCACTCCTCGACGCCGAAACCGCGGGTGGTCACCGCCGGGGTACCCAGGCGCAGTCCCGAGGTCACGAAGGGGCTCTGGGGATCGTTGGGCACGGCGTTCTTGTTGACGGTGATGTGCGCCCGTCCCAGGGCCGCATCGGCGTCCTTGCCGGTCACGCCCTGGCGAATCAGCGAGACCAGGAACAGATGGTCGTCGGTACCGCCGGAGACCACGTCATAGCCCCGGTCGACGAACACCCTGGCCATGGCGCGGGCGTTGTCGATCACCCGCTGCTGGTAGCGCACGAAGTCCTGGCTCATGGCCTCCTTGAAGGCCACCGCCTTGGCGGCGATCACGTGCATCAGCGGGCCGCCCTGCTGGCCCGGGAAGACCGCCCCGTTGAGCTTCTTGTACAGCCCCTCGTCGCCGTGGGCCGAGAGGATCAGGCCACCGCGCGGGCCGCGCAGGGTCTTGTGAGTGGTGGTGGTGACCACATGGGCGTGGGGCAGCGGGCTCGGATACAACCCGGCCGCCACGAGCCCTGCCACATGAGCCATATCGACCAGCAGCCAGGCGCCGACCTCGTCGGCGATGGTGCGGAAGCGCCGCCAGTCGACCACCCGCGAATAGGCGGAGAAACCGGCGATGATCATCTTGGGACGATGCTCACGCGCCAGACGCTCGACCTCGGCGTAGTCGATCTCGCCGGTCTCCGGGTTCAGGCCGTACTGCACGGCGTGATAGTGCTTGCCGGAGAAATTCGGCGCCGCCCCGTGGGTCAGGTGGCCGCCGTGGGCCAGGCTCATGCCCAGCACGGTGTCGCCCGGGCTGACCAGGGCCATGAAGGCCGCGGCATTGGCCTGGGCGCCAGAGTGGGGCTGGACGTTGGCGTAGTCGGCGCCGAACAGGTCGCAGGCGCGCTCGATGGCCAGACGCTCGACCACGTCGACGTGCTCGCAGCCGCCGTAGTAGCGCTTGCCGGGATAGCCCTCGGCATACTTGTTGGTCAACTGGGAGCCCTGGGCCGCCATCACGTGCCGGCTGGCATAGTTCTCGGAGGCGATCAGTTCGATATGGGCCTCCTGGCGCACCGCCTCGTCGGCAATGGCGCTGGCCAGGGCGGGGTCATAGGCGGCCAGGGAGGCCTGGGGGCAGTATCCTTCACGGTCGGTCATCTCGGGGCTCCGGCTTGTTGTCGTTGACGAGATCATTGGGTGCGTTCACCTGCCGCGATGGTATCCCTGCGGTCGAGATACCATGCTGCTTGCAAGCGTCACGACTCGATGCGTTTGCGACATCGCTGTCGTCTTTCCGACATCCGGTTCGGATGGGTGCCCGTCCCATCGGACGGATGAAACCCGAGGCCGCAAACTAAAGGCAACCGGCGTGCCCCGGACTTCCTCCCTCCGGGGCACGCCGGTTGCCGAAGCGTCCTCTCCTCACGGGCATCAGGCGTGCATGCCCTCGCCTCTGGGCGTAAAGGGGCACGCAAAGGCGAGGGCCACAGCGAGTCCTTCAGTACGCCACCACCACGTCGCCCCGTGGCTTGCTGCAGCAGGAGAGGATGTAGCCCTCGGCGACGTCCTCCTCGGTGATGCCGCCGTTGTGCTCCATGTCGACCTCGCCGGAGATAAGCGGTACCCGGCAGGTGCCGCAGATGCCCATGCCGCACGCCTTGGGGATATGCAGTCCCAGCTTGGCCGCCGCCGAGTGCACCGTCTCGTCGGGCTGGATGCGCACGCTCTTGCCGGTGGTGCTGAACTCGACGCTGATCAAGTCGGCCGCGTCGAGCTCCTCGGCCTGCGCCTCGGCCAGCTCGGCATGCTCGAGCGCCTCCTCCTGCACATCGACCGGGGTGGCACCGAAGGACTCCTCGTGGTAGTGACTCA
Organism: Halomonas flagellata; assembly: GCF_022487945.1. Lineage (NCBI taxonomy): Bacteria > Pseudomonadati > Pseudomonadota > Gammaproteobacteria > Oceanospirillales > Halomonadaceae > Halomonas > Halomonas flagellata. The sequence goes on along the minus strand of NZ_JAKVPY010000026.1, from coordinate 32,462 downwards.
TGTCGAAGCCGTTGTTCTTGAGCAGGTTCTTGACGGCGTTCATGTAGGGCGTGGGGCCACAGCAGAAGATCTCACGCTCCAGAAAATCCGGCGCCATCAGCTCCAGCATCTGCTGGCTGAGGTAGCCACGGAAGCCGGCCCAGGCCTCGCCCAGCTCGTCGCTGTGCTCGCAGACGATATGCAGCTTGAATTCGGGGATCCGCGAGAAGATGTGCTCCAGCTCGCGGTGGAAGATGATGTCCCGGGGCGTGCGGGCACTGTGCACGAACTCGATATCCACGGCAGAATTGGTATCGAAGAACCAGCGCGCCATGGACATCAAGGGGGTAATGCCCACGCCGCCGGAGAGCATCAGGATCTTCTCCGCCGGGTAGTCGATGGCATTGAAGTTGCCCACCGGGCCGTGCACCGCCAGCTCGTCACCCAACTTGAGATTGTCGTGGAGCCAGTTGGAAACCTTGCCGCCGGGCACCCGCTTGACGGTAATCGAGAAGCTGTAGGGCACCGAGGGCGAGCTGGAGATGGTGTAGGAGCGCATGATCGGCTCGCCGTCGATCTCCAGCTCCAGGGTCACGAACTGGCCTGGCTTGAAGAAGAACAGCACCGGCTGCTCGGCCATGAAGCAGAAGGTGCGCACGTCCCAGGTCTCCTGGATCACCTTGACACAGCGCACCGCATGGCGGCCGTTGGTCCAGGTCTGGGTCGTGACGGGGTTGAGGAAGTTCATTGTCATGTTCGTGTCGCCTGGGCTGCACCATGGGAGGGTCCGACCGCGGTGCGACCGCTTGTCGTTGGGCGGAATTCTGCGCCAGTCGATGGCGCCCCCACTTGTCTGTCAGCGACACGGGCATGCCCGTGATTTCCACTCGTCGCCCTTTTTCATGATCCGGACGTCGCCCCTGCATCGACGCCTGTCGCCGGCAGACAACTCTGCCCTCGCCGGCTGATCCACACTCGCCCTGTTTTCAGCCAACACCGCGACTGGCGTGTGCGGTCCGTCACACGACGCCACCCCTCTCACAACACCGATAATCCGCCCGATGCCGCACGCGCGGCCTGCACGAGGAAGTGTTTCCATGGATCCGATTTCCCACCTCCACCTGGACGACGACCTGGCCCCGGCACGCGAGGCCACCAGTGCCATGCTTGCCAGTCGCGCGCGAAACTTCTCGCTGCCCCAGCCCTTCTACAACGACGCCCGGCTGTTCGCCCTGGACATGCAGGAGATCTTCGGCAAGGAGTGGCTGTTCGCCGGCTTGACCTGCGAGATCCCCGCCAAGGGCAACTACATGACCCTGGAGATCGGCGACAACCCGGTGATCCTGGTGCGCGGCAACGACGGGGCGGTGCACGGTTTCCACAACGTCTGCCGCCACCGCGGCTCGCGGCTGTGCGTCAGCGACAAGGGCAAGGTCGCCAAGCTGGTCTGCCCCTACCACCAGTGGACCTACGAGCTCGACGGCCGGCTGCTGTTCGCCGGCAGCGACATGGGCGAGAATTTCGATCTGAATGCCTACGGACTGAAGCCGGTACACGTGCGCACGGCGGGCGGCTTCATCTTCGTCAGCCTCGCCGAGCAGCCGCCGGCCCTCGACGACTTCCTGGAGACCCTCGAGCACTACCTCGAGCCCTACGACATGGCCAACGTCAAGGTGGCGGTGGAGTCACACATCGTCGAGCAGGCCAACTGGAAGCTGGTCATCGAGAACAACCGCGAGTGCTACCACTGCAACGGCGCCCATCCGGAACTGCTCAACTCCCTGCAGGAGTTCGATGATACCGATGACCCGCGGGCCACGCCCGCCTACAAGGCGCTGGTGGCGAAGAAGCAGAGCGAGTGGGACGACCAGCGGGTGCCCTGGCAACTCAAGCGCTTCGGCAAGCGCAACCGCCTGACCCGCACGCCGCTGCTCAACGGCATCGTCTCCATGACCATGGATGGCCAGCCGGCGTGCAACAAGCTGATGGGCCGGCTCGAAAGCCCCGACATGGGTTCGTTGCGCATCCTGCACCTGCCCAACTCCTGGAACCACTTCATGGGCGACCACGCCATCGTCTTCCGCGTGCTGCCGCTGGGTCCCCAGCAGACCCTGGTGACCACCAAGTGGCTGGTGCACAAGGACGCCGTGGAGGGGGTCGATTACCACCCCGAGACCATGCGCCGGGTGTGGGATGCCACCAACGACCAGGACCGTCGCCTGGCCGAGGAGAATCAGCGCGGCATCAACTCCAAGGCCTACGAGCCCGGCCCCTACTCCGAGACCTACGAGTTCGGGGTGATCGACTTCATCAACTGGTACAGCGAGCGGATGCAGGAGAACCTGGGGCATAGCGTCCCGAGCCTGCAGGTGGTCCGCAGCTAAGCCTAAGCCTTTCGCCATACCCGACGGGGCCCGCCATCGCGCGGGCCCCGCCGTTTCGGCGTCCGCCAGGGCAAGGCCCGGCGCGCTCAGGCCGATGACCAGGCCGGCGTGACATGGGCATGGGGAAACGAAAAAACGCCCCCGGATCTCTCGATCCGGGGGCGTCTCGGTCTTCAGGCTCGGTTGCGCTATCGCAAGGCCGGCAGGAGGAACCGCTCCAGCGCCGCCCGCACCGAGGGCAGCATGATATTGGTCTGCTCGCGGAGCTCCTGCACCAGCTCCTGCAACCCGGGCACTCCCACCTCGGCATGCTTGAGCAGCGCGTCTTCTTCGGAGTCGCGCTCTAGAAGGTAGTGGTCTCGTAGGACGAAATCGCTCACAACCACTCCGTGATCCACAGGATGATGCTCGGGAAGGCCGTGAACAGTCCCACTGCACCGAGCAGAATCAGCCAGTAAGGCAAGGAGGCCTTCGCTGCGGAGGGCAAGTCGACATCGTTGTTCGAGATCGACGACAGCACGAAGAGGTTGAGTCCCACGGGGGGTGTGATCATGCCGATCTCGATCAGCAGCGTGACAATGATGCCGAACCAGATCGGGTCGAAGCCCAGGCTGGTGACCATCGGGAAGGTGATCGGCAACGTCATCAGCAATAGCGAGATACCGTCGAAGAAGCATCCGAGCACGATATAGACGATGACGATCATCAGCAGGATGCCATAGGGCCCCAGGCCGAAGCCGCCGATCGCATCGAGGGCGGCGCGCGGAATGCCCAGCAGACTGACGGCCTGCGAGAGAATTACCGTGCCAATCAGGATCATGCCGATGGCGGCGAACATCAGCGAGGCATGCTTGAACGCTTCCCACAGGCGCTGCAGGGTCAGGTCTCCCCAGGTCATCCCCAGCACGATGCTGGCGACGACGCCCAATGCCGCGGCCTCGGTGGGTGTCGCGATGCCAAGGTAGATGGTGCCCAGCACGAAGAAGATGAGAATGGGCAGCGGCCAGATTTCCAGTACCCCACGGCGTACCGCAACCCAGTCCATCCTGCCTTTCGACGACGGCGTCACCGCCTCCCCGATGTTGGAGCGGATCATGATCCACAGCGAGAACGCACAGGCGATCATCAGGCCCGGCAGCATTCCGGCGATGAACAACTTGCCGATGGATACGTTCTGGGTAGCGCCATAGATGATCAGCGCCAGACTCGGCGGAATAAGCAACCCGAGTGTACCGCCCGCGGCCAGGGTGCCCACCACCATGCTGGGGTTATAACCGCGGCTTTTCAGCTCAGGATAGCCAACCGAGCCGATCGCCGCCGCGGTGGAGGTACTGGAACCGCTGACGGCTCCGAACAGGGTACAGACGGCGATATTGGTGTGTAGCAATTGCCCAGGAACGCGCGCGAAAAGGGGCGTCAGGCCGTTATAGACCCGCTTCGATACCCCGCTGGCCAGCAGGATCTCGCCGAGGAAGATGAACAGCGGTACCGCACTGAGCGTGAAGTCGGTGAGCATGTTCCAGGTGGCATTGATCGCCAGCGGCGTGGCGCCGTTCGCCTGGAAATGCAGCAGGAGCATCCCGGTGAGACCGAGGGCGGCACCCAGAATCGCTCCACTGGAGAGCAACACGATCAGGCTGCCACTGAGTAGTAGCCAGCTCATGACAAGACCTCCTCTTCCAAGGCCCGGTCAGCGAGGGGCTGGCGTGTGCCGTGACGGAACTGCACCAGTAGGCACAGCAGCATGGAGAACGGCATGATCGCCATCCATGGCCACAGCAGGATACCGCTGATATCGGCCCGTGAGCTGATGGAGAGCGAGAAGTCCATGAAGTCCCAGGCCTCATAGGCGAAGACCACACAGAATGTAACGAGCGTGATGGCGCCGATCACATCCATGATCCGCGCCATGGGTGCGGGCACGAGGTTCAGGAGTATCTCGATACGCATGTGTCTGCCCTTGTCCAGCACATATGGCAGGCACAGAAAGGTCAGCGATAGAAAGAGTAAACCAGCCAACTCATCGGAGAAACGCAGGGGGCTACCGCCCAGGTAACGCATCAGCGTGCTGACGAAGATCAATCCCGTCATGACCACGCCACCGAACACGCCGAGTAGAAAGGCACCGTATGCCGTTCTCGCGATCAGCAGATTGAATTTTCGCAGCATCGATATCGCCCATCCAGGAAATGAGGAGGGAGCCGGCAAGGATTGCCGACTCCCGGTCTGGCGTTACTCGGAAAGCGCCTGTGTGACGGTGTTGTAGTAACGCATGCCATCTTCACCGGCGTTTTCAGCCATGGTTTGCCAGGTACTCCATGCCGCCGTGACGAATGTATCCACGTCGGCGTCGGAGAACGGCGGCAGGACAGTGATGCCCAACGATTCGCGCTCTTCCCGCGCCTGGGCCTCGCGCTCAGGGTCGACGGCGAGATCTCGGGTCGTTGCCCAGATCTCCTGCCCCGCTTCCTCGAGGGCTTGGCGCTGATTGTCGTCGAGTCGGCCCAGGGCCCGCTCGCTGATGCCGAATATCCACGGCGCGGCGGCCCAGGGATGCAGATACGACTCATATTCCGTGACCTCCTGCAGGGAGACGGTCTTGGCCACGGTAGAGAGGTAATAGGCACAATCCACGACACCCGTCTGCAGTGCCATGTACATGTCATTCTGGGGAATCACCTGCGCCACAATCCCCAGCGCATCGAAGGTTTCGACCAAGTGCCTGGACCACACGCGCACCTTCTTGCCCTGCAGGTCCTCGAGGGAATCGACAGGCTCCTTGCAGTGCAGACCGACGTCGAAGATCGGTGCCACCACACCACCCACCGTATGGATGTTCCATTTGGCGAAGCCGTCGTCGTACATCTCCTTGATAACCGGCAGGATGTCGAGGTGCTGATCCGCTTCGGTGATTGCGCCCTGAGCGTAGACCGAGGCCAGCGCCGGTGCGTCGCGGGTGTAGTACTCGCCATACAGCAGCGCCATGTCGACCATGCCACGTTGCAGGGTACGCAGGATGTCGGCCTCTTTCAGGCCGAGGGCGCCGGCATGGTAGACTTCGATCTTCAGCTCGCCACCGGACTTCTCCTCCACCAGGCTGGCGAAGGCGTCGATATGCTCGGCTTCCGGCCGTGACTGAGAGAGTCCGCTGTGGAAGTTCAGGGTGACGGTATCCGCTTGTGCCGCTCCTATTGTCGTGGTCAGACCCAGCAGGGTTACGGCACTTGCCAGTTTGTTGAAGTTATTGTTTCTCATCGATTTAGGCTCGCACGAGGGATGGGTGAGGCCATCTTGACCGGTAGCCTTCGCTTACAGAGGGCCGCCTGCGACATTTACGTGCTGATTAACGACACCGTTGAAATCATAAGAAACCAAGCGTATCTTCATTCAACGTAGCAATTTTCCCTTACTAGGCCCCGGCGCTCCACCATTAAACTCTATCGGGAAGACTTTCCATCATGGGATCACACTTCGAGAGTTTGTTGAAGAATAAGAACATGGCGTATATCGAACCCGATCTGCGTGACTCGACGTCGGCCCAGGTCAAGCGCGTCGCCTTCGTGTTGGTGGAACACTTCTCGATGATGGCCTTCACCGGGGCGGTCGATGCCTTGGTCACCGCCAACCTGATGCGCCCCGCCACGCTTTACGAGGTGCTGGTGGTGGGCAGCGAGGGCGAGACCGTGCTCAGCGACCTGGGCATCGAGATCCCGGTCGATTGCCAGCTGTCGCAACTCGACGAGCAGCAATTGGATATCCTGATCCTGTGCGGTGGCTACCGCGTGCAACCGCGCACCAACCCGGCCATGCGCGCCAAGCTCAAGGCCGCCGACGGTGCCGGGGTGATGCTCGGCGGCCTATGGAACGGTGCTTATTTCCTTGCCCAGGCCGGCCTGCTGGATGGCTACGAATGCGCCTATCATCCGGATGGCCGGGCGATGATGAGCGAGGACTTTCCGAAGGTCAGCATTTCCAACCACAGCCATGTGCTGGATCGGGATCGCATCAGTTGCGCCGGCGCCAGCAGCTCCCTGGACATGATGCTGGCAATAGTGAGGGCCGACTGCGGCAAGCCCTTCGCCAACGCCATCGAGGAGGTGCTGAGCTGCGATAAGATGGTCGATGTCATCGATGTCTCGGTGGTTAGCGTCGACCGCAACCCGACCCTGCCGCAGCCGCTGAAGACGGCGCTGGAGCTGATGCATCACAACATCGACGAGCCACTGTCGATCATCGAGGTCGCCCACTGCGTTGGCATCTCCAGGCGCCAGCTCGAGCGGCTGTTCTGCCACCATCTCGACGCCAGCCCATCACGCTACTATCTGGAGCTGCGCCTTACCTACGCTCGCCAGTTGATACAGCAAACCAACAAGTCGATCGCCGACGTCGCCGTGGCCAGCGGCTTCGTCAGCATCTCCCACTTCCGGCGCTGTTTCCATCAGCTGTTCGACGTCTCGCCCGGGCGCTTCCGCAAGGGGTTTCTGCAACAGATGCCGTGAAGCGCCTTCATCCGTGCGTATTGCGTTCCTCCTCAAGCAGCGATTCGGCCCGGAGCTCCGGTCGCGAATGCACCCCTAATTGTCGTAAATACACGCATTTCAATGGCGAGAATGGACGATATTTACATTGACTAACAATAACTGGAGTACCCTCAATGTCCTTTTTTCGTCCCGCCTCCATGTTTCATCACCTGCGTTACAGACTCTTCCGCCCAGGGCTAGGCCTTGCACTATGTATCGGCATCGCAGCCCCAACCCAGGCGGCCACGCGTATGGATTTCTCCAACGAATACAATGCCAACTCCATCCATGCCCAGGGCGATGCCTACTTTATCGAACAGGTCAGGGAGCTCACCAACGGCGAAGTCGATATCACGCTGCACACTGGTGGTGCCCTGGGGTTCAAGTCGGGCGACCACTTCTATGCGGTAGCCGACAATGCCATACAGATCGCCGACACCCTCTCCGGCACCATGAGCGGCATTGACCCCATTTTCCTGCTGTCTTCGCTGCCGTTCCTGGTGGATAGCGTCGAACAGGCCCACCAGCTGTACGAAATCGCACGTCCCCATTACGACGCAGTCTTCGAAGACAATGACCAGATCCTGCTCTATGCCTCTCCCTGGCCGGCCAGTGGCATCTGGTCACAAGACGCCGTGATCTCCAGCGAGTCACTCGAGCAGCTGAAAATCCGCACCTTCGACCGCAGCGGCACCGAAACCCTGCGCAATGCTGGGGCGTCACCGGTGAGCCTGTCCTGGGCCGATGTAGTGCCGCAATTGGCCACCGGCGGCATCAAGGCGGTGTTGACATCGGCCGAAGCCGGTGCCAACGGCAGCTTCTGGGAACACCAGGATCACTTCAGCGGCATCCAGTACGCCATTCCCCTCAACATGGTGCACATGAACCGCGATGCCTTCGACGCCCTGTCGCCGGCGCAACAAGGCGCCCTGCGCGAAGCTGCCCAGCGGACCGATGAGCACAACTGGCAGGCCGTTCGCGAGCGGACCCAGACCAACTATGCCACGCTCGAGGAGCACGGCATTACGATTCACGATCCGGTTCCCGCCGACTTCCAGCAAGCGCTGGCCGACGCCGCCGCGCCGGTCATCAGCGGCTGGCAGGAAACCATCGGCGAGCGCGGCAAGACCATTTTCGATTCCTTCCATAACGGCAACACACCGTGATCGGCTGGCTGACCACGCTGTCGCGAGGCTTGAATCGCCTCGCGGCAGGCATCGCCATCGCACTGATCCTGTACATGTTCGTGCATATCATCCTCGAAATCGCCTTGCGTCTGTTCGGATACTCCACCTTCATCCTCGATGAGTACATCGGCTATGCGGTCGCCGCCATGACCTTCCTCGGCCTGCCTTATGTCCTGGAGAGGGGCGGGCTGATCCGGGTCGCCCTGGTCCTCGACCGGCTGCCGTCCCGGTGGCACTGGCCGCTGGAGTTGGTGATCGCCGCCAGCACCCTGGCAGCCTTCGGTTGGTTGTCTTACTACTGGTGTCTCAACGTGGTGCGCAGCTTTCAGCGCGGCATTACCAGCGACACCCTGGCTGAAACCCCGCTATGGCTACCCGAAGGCGCCGTCCTGATTGGCCTGTGGCTGTTGTGCCTGACACTGGTGGTCCGCAGCCTGAAACTGCTGACCCAGCGCTCACACTCGACCCACCCAATGCAAGTTGCTGAGGAATCGTAATGGACATGGTATGGATTGCCGCTGGGGTCGCAGCACTGCTATTGACGGTACTGGCGATGGGCACCTGGGTCTTCGCCGCCTTGGTGGTCGTGGCGATGAGTTCGCTGTGGTGGCTGGGAGATTTCGACCTCGACCGAATCGGCCTGATCTTTTCGCGAATCCTGTACCGTGCGGGTAACAGCTGGGAACTGTCTGCCATACCGCTGTTTATCCTGATGGGCGAGCTGATCTTCCGCTCCAACGTCTCCGAGCGGCTATTCAAGGGACTAACGCCTCTCACGCGCCCCTTCCCCGGCGGCATGCTGCACACCAATGTCTTCGGCTGCGCGCTATTCGCCGCGGTCAGTGGCTCCAGCGCCGCCACCACGGCCACCATCGGCAAGATCACCACCCGGGAACTGGCCGGCCGTGGCTACGACCGCAACCTGTCGATCGGCTCGCTGGCCGGGGCGGGCAGCCTGGGGTTGTTGATTCCGCCTTCCATCGTGATGATCGTCTACGGCGTGCAGGCCGAGGTCTCGATCAGCAAGCTGTTCATGGCCGGCGTGCTGCCGGGCCTGCTGATCGCCGCGCTGTATAGCGGCTTCATCATCCTGCGCAGCATGACGCAACCGCGGCTCGCGCCTCGCCAGGCAACAGGCGGTATCGGCCTTTGGCAAGCGCTACCGCTGCTGGCCCCGGTGGCCGTGCTCATCACCATCGTCATGGGGTCGATCTATTCGGGGATCGCCACCCCCTCCGAAGCCGCCGCCGTAGGTGTCGCCGCCACCCTGGGGCTGCTCGCCCTGGAGCGCCAGCTCAGCGTCGCGCTACTGATCGACGCCCTCAAGGGCACCCTGATCAGCGCCACCATGGTCTGCAGCCTGCTGGTGACCGCCATGCTGCTGTCCACGGCCATGGGCTACCTGCATCTGCCAAAGGAGCTGGCCGCCTGGATCGCCGCCCAGCAGTTCACGCCCCTCGTCCTGCTGATGGCATTGGCGGTGTTCTATATCGTACTGGGGCTGTTCCTCGACGGCATCTCGATCACCGTCATGAGCCTGCCCATCACCCTACCCATTGTGGTCCTGGCCGGCTTCGATCCGCTCTGGTTCGGCGTTTTTCTGGTGATCATGGTGGAACTGGGGCAGATCACCCCACCGGTGGGCTTCAACCTCTTCGTGCTGCAGGGCATGACCGGCGAAAGCATCGGCCGTATCGCCTGGGCCGCCTTTCCCTTCTTCCTGTTGATGTGCCTGGCCGCCGCGATGATCAGCCTGTGGCCGAGTATCGTGCTGTGGCTACCCCAGCAGCTTGCGGGCTAAGACAAGCCACTCCATCGGGCAGCCGGAGAGTCTCCCAAACGCATGAACCCGGCAGCAGGAAACTCCAGCCGCCGGGTTCTCACCGTCCCATGGTTGCCCCCGGATCTCTCGATCCGGGGGCGCTTGTTTCAGGCTCGGTTCCGCTATCGCAAGGCCGGCAGGAGGAACCGCTCCAGCGCCGCCCGCACCGAGGGCAGCATGATATTGGTCTGCTCGCGGAGCTCCTGCACCAGCTCCTGCAACCCGGGCACTCCCACCTCGGCATGCTTGAGCAGTGCCATGCGGGCGCTGGTCTCCGGGCAGGCCCCCTCGGGAATGCGGATGCCGAGCGCCACCAGGCGGTTGCGGAAATCATCACCATCGATCAGGTCGACGATCATCATGGGTCTGCCCTCCTGCTGCTCTTGGCTTGCCGTTTCCTTGACATGACACGATTGCTCATTCGCTCTCCGCCAGCGCCGCTTCCGCACGGCCGAGGCGGCAGGCGGCATACTTGAACTCCGGGATCTTGCCATCGGGGTCCAGCGCCGGGTTGGTCAAGATGTTGGCCGCCGCCTCCACATAGCAGAAGGGCACGAACACCATCCCCTCCGACATCAGCGGGTCGACCCGCGTCTTCAGGGTGATGGCCCCGCGCCGGGTGGTGATGGTGATCGGCTCGCCCGGCGCCATGCGCAGGCGCACCAGCTCCGCCGGGGCGAGGCTCGCCACCGCCTCGGGCTCGAGGTCGTCGAGTACCAGGGAACGGCGGGTCATGGAGCCGGTGTGCCAGTGTTCAAGCTGGCGCCCGGTGATGAGCACCGTGGGGTAGTCGCCGTCGATGGGCTCGTCCGGCGGCAGCGGCCGGGTCGGGGCGAACTTCGCCCGCCCGCTCCCGGTGGGGAAGGCATCGCTGAACACCACGTCCGCGCCAGGCGCGTCGTCGGCCGGACAGGGATAGATCACCGAACTCTCCCGCTCCAGGCGCTCCCAGGTGATGTGGTCGAGCGACGGCATGCCCTGCTTCATCTCGGCGAACACCTCGCGGGGGTGGGCGTAGTGCCAGCCCAGGCCGAAGCGGTTGGCGATCTCCTGGATGATCCACCAGTCGGGCTTCGCCTCACCGGGCAACGGCACGGCGGCACGGCCCAGTTGCACCTGGCGGTTGGTGTTGGTGACGCTGCCATCCTTCTCCGCCCAGGCCGAGGCCGGCAGGATCACGTCGGCGAACTGGGCGGTCTCGGTGACGAACAGGTCCTGCACCACCAGGTGCTCGAGCTCGCCGAGCGCCTGACGGGCGTGCTCGAGGTCCGGGTCGGACATCGCCGGATTCTCGCCCTGGATGTACATCCCCTTGATGGTGCCGGCATGGATGGCATCCATGATCTCCACCACGGTGAGCCCCGGCGTCTCGTCGAGCGGCGTGTTCCACAGCTCCTCGAAGGCGGCACGCACCTGGGCGTCGGTCACCGGCTGGTAGTCGGGCAGCACCATGGGGATCAGGCCGGCGTCCGAGGCCCCCTGGACGTTGTTCTGGCCGCGCAGCGGGTGCAGGCCGGTGCCGGGGCGGCCGATCTGGCCGCAGGCCAGCGCCAGCGAGATCAGGCAGCGCGCGTTGTCGGTGCCGTGGACGTGCTGGGAGATGCCCATGCCCCAGAAGATCATCGCCTTGTCGGCGGTGGCGTAGAGTCGGGCGATCTCGCGAATCAGCGCCGGCGCGACGCCGCAAGCGGGCGACATGGCCTCGGGGGTCAGGTCGCGCACATGGGCCTTGAGCGCCTCGAAGCCCTCGGTGTGGGCGTCGATGTAGTCCTGATCGTAGAGCTCCTCGCTGACGATCACGTTGAGCATGGCATTGTAGAGCGAGACGTCGCCACCAGGGGTGAAGCGCACGCTGCGGTGGGCATAGGCGTCCAACGCCTGGCCACGGGGATCGAGGATGATCAGCTTGGTGCCATTGCGCGCCGCCTGCTTGAAGTAGGTGGCCGCCACCGGGTGGTTGATCGCCGGGTTGCAGCCGGTGAGGATCACCACGTCGGACTGCAGTGCCTGCATGAAGGAGGCTGTCACCGCCCCCGAGCCGATGCACTCCATCAGCGCCGCCACCGAGCTGGCGTGACACAGCCGGGTGCAGTGGTCGACATGGTTGCTGCCAAAGCCGGTGCGCACCAGCTTCTGGAACAGCCAGGCCTCCTCGTTGGAGCACTTGGCGCTGCCGAAGCCGGCCAGGGCATCGGGCCCATGGGCCGCCTTGAGGTCGACGAGCCCCTGGGCGGCGACATCCAGCGCCTCCTCCCAGCTCGCCTCGCGGAAATGGGTCAGCGGCGCGAGCGGGTCGAAGCCGGGGTCGAGCCCCTTGGGCACCCCCGGCCTGCGGATCAGCGGCCTGGTGATCCGCGAGGGGTGGTTGGGGTAGTCGTAGCCGAAGCGCCCCTTGACGCACAGCCGGTTCTGGTTCGACGGCCCGTCACGCCCCTCGACGAACAGGATCCGGTCGTCCTTGATGTGGTAGGTGAGCTGGCAGCCCACCCCGCAGTAGGGACAGACCGAGTCGACGGCGCGATCGGCCGCCTTGGAGTCGCCGCGACCCGCGGCGTCGATCAGGGTCGCCGGCATCAGCGCCCCGGTGGGACAGGCCTGGACGCACTCGCCGCAGGCCACGCAAGTGCTCTCGCCCATGGCATCGTCGAAGTCGAAGACGATCTTCGAGGCCGACCCGCGATGGGCCAGGCCGATGACGTCGTTGCCCTGCACCTCGCGGCAGGCGCGAACGCAGAGGTTGCACTCGATGCAGGCATCGAGGTTGACGTTCATCGCCGAATGGCTGGTGTCATGGGTGAGTGAGCCCTTACGGGGGGCCACATGGTGGACGGTGGGCGCCTCTCGCTCGGCCCGCGCCGGGAGCCGCTCGCGCACCGCGGTGGCGTCGATGGCCAGTCGATCGGCCATGGCCCAGAAGTGGCTCGAGCGGTCGGGGCTGTCGTCGCGGTCGGGCTGGTCGGCAATCAGCAGCTCCATCACCCCTTCGCGGGACACCCGGGCCCGCTCGGAGGTGGCGCTCCTGACCACCATGCCGGGGGTCGCCGCGCGCAGGCAGCTCGCCGCCAGCACGCGTTCGCCCTCGATCTCCACCATGCAGGCGCGACAGTTGCCGTCGCTGCGATAGCCGGGGGCATCCTTGAAGCAGAGGTGGGGAATGGTCTCGCCGGCGCGCTTGGCCACCTGCCACAGGGTCTCGCCGGGGTGAGCGCTCACCTCGGCGCCATCCAGGGTCAGGGTGAAGGTCTCTGGTGTCATGGTCTACCTCCCTACCCTTTCACGATCACGTTCTGGCTGGCGAGTTCACCGCGGAAGTCCCGCAGCAGCCCCAGCACAGGATTGGGTGCCGCCTGGCCCAGGCCACAGATGGAGGCGTCCATCATTACCTGCGACAGCCGTTCGAGCTCCTCGACCCGCCACTCGTCGCGCTCGAGCAGGGTGAGCATCTTCTCGGTACCGACCCGGCACGGCGTGCACTGGCCGCAGGATTCGTCGGCGAAGAAGGCCAGCAGGTTGGTGGCCACCGCTCTCAGGTCGTCCTGGTCGGACAAGACGATGATGGCGGCCGAGCCGATGAAGCAGCCCGCCTCCTGCAGGGTGTCGAAGTCCAGCGGGATATCGGCCTTGCTCGCCGGGAGTATCCCCCCGGAGGCGCCGCCGGGCAGGTAGCCGGCGAGCCGGTGCCCCTCGGCCATGCCGCCGCAGTACTCCTCGATCAGCTCGTTGAGGGTGATGCCGGCGGGCGCCAGGTGCACGCCCGGACGCCTGACCCGGCCGGAGACCGAGAAGCTCCGCAGGCCCTTGCGGCCATGGCGGCCGTGGCCGGCGAACCAGTCGGCTCCCTTCTCCCAGATCAGCGGGATCCAGTAGACGGTCTCGACGTTGTTGACCAGGGTCGGGCGGTCGAAGAGCCCCTTCTGGGCGACGAAGGGCGGGCGGTGGCGCGGCTTGCCGGGCTTGCCCTCCAGCGACTCGATCATCGCCGACTCCTCGCCGCAGATATAGGCACCGGCCCCCCGGCGCAGCACGATGTAGCCCGGCGGCACCAGGCCGGCGGACTCGAGTTCGCCGATCGCCACGTGCAGCACCCGGTGCAGGCCGGGGTACTCGTCACGCAGGTAGATGTAGAGCGCCTCGGCCTCCACCGCCCAGGCGCTGACCAGGGCCCCCTCGAGGAAGCGGTGCGGCGAGCGCTCCAGGTAGTAGCGGTCCTTGAAGGTACCGGGCTCGCCCTCGTCGGCGTTGATGGCGCAGTAGCGCGGCCCCGGCTCCTGGCGCACGAAATGCCACTTCTTGAAGGTGGGGAAGCCGGCGCCGCCCAGACCGCGCAGGTTGGCGGTCTCGAGGGACTGCATCAGCGCCTCCACCGTCACCTGGCCGGCGCGGCAGTCGGCGAGCAGCCGGTAGCCACCCGTCTCGCGATAGTCGTCGAGGCGCTGCCAGAGGATCGCCTCGGGGTGGAAGTGGCCGGTATCGACCACCGACTCGACGCCCTCGCGGGTGGCGAACAGCACGTGGTGGTGCCCCACCTCGACCACCGGCGCCGTCTCGCAGCGCCCCATGCAGGGGGCGCGCACCACCCTCACCCTGGCCGGGTCGACGCCCGCCTTGAGCTCGGCCTCGAGGGTGGCGGCACCGGCCAGCTGGCAGGAGAGCGAGTCGCAGACCCGGATCGTCGTCTCCGGCGGTGGCGCCTGGTCGTCGTGGACCACGTCGAAGTGGGCATAGAAGGTGGCGGTCTCGTAGACCGCGGCCATCGGCAGGTTCATGTAGGCGGCCAGCGCCCGCAGGTTCACCAGCGACAGGTGACCATGGGCATCCTGGATGGCGTGCAGGTGTTCGATCAGCAGGTCGCGGCGGCGCAGGCCGGCATCCTTGCGTTCGTCGCCGAGCAGCTGGCGCAGCGCCGCCAGGGCGACGGGGGGCAGATCACGGCCACGGGGCCTGCCGCGGAAACGGCGCTTGGGGGTGACGGTCTCGACGGTCATGAGGGGCTCGTTGTTCTCGGTTGGCGCTTACCTGTCTTGCATGTTCGCACCGGCTTCGGGCAGGGGCAATGCCCGGCAGACCCGGAAGGCAGCCCCCGGACATGCAGAGGTCGTTTCGGGGATGGCCCCGGCATCCTGCCGGGGCCGCTCACCGGCGATCGGACAGGTCAGGCGGCGACGCTGCCATGGGGGTCGATGACGAATTTCTTGGCCGCACCGCCGTCGAAGTCGGCGTAGCCCTGCGGCGCCTGGTCCAGGGTGATCATCTGGACGTTGACCGCATCGGCAATATTGACCTTGCCGAACAGGATCGCTTGCATCAGCGGGCGATGGTACTGCATCACCGGGCACTGGCCGGTATGGAAGGAGTGAGACTTGGCCCAGCCGAGGCCGAATTGCATGCTCAGCGCGCCATGCTTGGCGGCTTCGTCGACAGCGCCCGGGTCTTCGGTCACGTACAGGCCCGGGATACCGATCTGACCGCCGGCACGGGTCAGCTGCATCGCCGAGTTCAGTACGGTGGCAGGTGCTTCCTTGCCGTGGTTGCAGCCACAGGCATGGGCTTCGAAGCCGACGCAGTCCACAAAGCAGTCGACTTCACGCTCGCCGAGGATCGCCTCCAGCTTGTCGGCCATGTCGCCGTCCTGGGTCAGGTCGAGGGTTTCGCAACCGAAGCTGCGGGCCTGGGCCAGACGTTCTTCGATCATGTCGCCGACGATGACGCAGGCGGCCCCGAGCAACTGGGCGGAGACCGCCGCCGCCAGGCCCACGGGGCCGGCGCCGGCGATATAGACGGTACTGCCCGGCCCCACCCCGGCGGTAACGCAGCCGTGGAAGCCGGTGGGAAAGATGTCCGAGAGCAGGGTCAGGTCACGGATCTTCTCCATGGCCTGGTCGGCGTCCGGGAACTTCAGCAGGTTGAAGTCGGCGTAGGGCACCATGACGTACTCGGTCTGTCCGCCGACCCAGCCGCCCATGTCGACATAGCCGTAGGCCGCGCCGGGACGCGCCGGATTGACGTTGAGGCAGATGCCGGTGCGGCCCTCCTTGCAGTTGCGGCAACGGCCGCAGGCGATGTTGAACGGCACCGAGACCAGGTCGCCCGGCTTGATGAATTCGACATCGCGGCCGCACTCGACCACCAGGCCGGTGATCTCGTGGCCCAGCACCAGGCCGGACGGCGCGGTGGTGCGGCCACGCACCATATGCTGATCGCTACCACAGATGTTGGTGGTGACGACTTTCAGGATCACGCCGTGGTCGCATTTGCGATTGCCGAGGGCAAGCTCCGGATAGGCGATGGATTCGACGGCGACTTTACCCGGGCCCTTGTAGACGACTCCGCGGTTGGCTGCACTCATGGCTGGCTTCCTGTGTCTTGTTGTAGGGGGTGGCGCAAACGCCACTCAGAGACCTTAGCGGTACTGCTCACCGCACTCGTTTCCCAATGAGTCATCTCTATGCTCAATCACGACATCCTCTTCGGCATGATTCATCGCATGTGCGCGTGGATATCCGGAGGTCGTTTTCACGACACCCCCCTTCCCCGGCAGGCTCAACAATGCGCAGGCCCGGGGATGCTCCGGTATCCCCGGGGACCAACAACAACACCCAAGGAACCCCGATGAAGAGCGATGACGACCCCATCCTGTCCCCCGGACAGGACAATACTCAGATACTGGGGCTGGATTTCCACCACCCCGTCTTTCCCCTCTCGGCGCTGGCCATCCTGGCCTTCATTCTCTATGCCCTGGTCTATCCCGATGCCGCCAACTCCCAACTGACCACGGCCCGGGGCTGGTCCATCGAGCACTTCGATTGGCTGTTCATGATCGCCGGCAACCTCTTCGTGCTGCTGAGCATCGCGCTGATCGTGCTGCCGGTGGGCCGGATTCGCCTCGGCGGCGACGGGGCCCGGCCGGAGTACTCGACCACCTCCTGGTTCGCCATGCTGTTCGCGGCGGGCATGGGCATCGGCCTGATGTTCTGGAGCGTGGCCGAGCCGGTGGCCTACTACACCGACTGGTACGGCACGCCGCTCAACGCCGCCGCCCACACCCCGGCCGGGGCGAGTGCCGCCATCGGCGCCACCATGTTCCACTGGGGCCTGCACCCCTGGGCGATCTATGGCGTGGTCGGCCTGTCGCTGGCCTTCTTCGCCTACAACCGCGGCCTGCCCCTGACCCTGCGCTCGGCCTTCACCCCGATCCTCGGCGACCGGGTGCGTGGCTGGTTCGGCCATGTCATCGACATCGTCGCGGTGCTGGCGACCATCTTCGGCCTGGCCACCTCGCTGGGCTTCGGCGCCTCCCAGGCCGCGGGCGGGCTCAACTACCTGTTCGACATCCCCAACACCATCGGCACCCAGCTCGCCATCATCGTCGGCGTCACCGTGGTTGCGCTGTTCTCGGTGTGGCGGGGCATCGACGGCGGGGTGAAGCTGTTCTCCAACATCAACATGGTGATCGCCCTCGCCCTGCTGGTCTTCGTGGTCATCACCGGCTCCACCCTGCTGTTCCTCAACAACCTGTGGGATACCACCCTCGCCTATGTCAGCCATATCGTGCCGCTCTCCAACTGGGTCGGGCGTGACGACACCACCTGGTATCACGGCTGGACGGTGTTCTACTGGGCCTGGTGGATCTCCTGGTCGCCCTTCGTCGGCATGTTCATCGCCCGGGTCTCGCGGGGGCGCACGGTGCGCGAGTTCCTTACCGCCGTGCTGGTGGTGCCGACCCTGGTCACTATCGTCTGGATGAGCGCCTTCGGCGGTACCGCCCTGGCTCAGTCCGCCGCCGGCGTCGGTGAGCTGGCCCACGGCATCAGCGACGTCTCCCTGGCGATGTTCCAGATGCTCGAGCATCTGCCGCTGACCACCCTGACCTCCAGCCTGGCGATCCTGCTGGTGCTGATCTTCTTCATCACCTCCTCGGACTCCGGCTCGCTGGTGATCGACAACATCACCGCCGGCGGCAAGACCGATGCGCCCCGCAGCCAGCGTGTCTTCTGGGCCACCCTGGAGGGAGTGATCGCCGGCATCCTGCTCTACGGCGGCGGTGAAACCGCGCTGGGCGCCCTGCAGGCGGGTGCCGTGGCCACCGGCCTGCCCTTCACCCTGATCCTGCTGGTGATGGCCTACAGCCTGGTCAAGGGACTGCGGGAGGAGCAGAGCAGGCTGGTGCTGGCCAGGACAACCGGCTGAGCCGTCCTGCGCCGCGACCCCTCCGGGGCAGGCACCCTGAAGCAAACCGAGACGACCCCGGCATTGCCGGGGTCGTTGCGTCGGGGCTCTCTCACCGCGAGGCCCGAGGGGCTCGACCTCGAGGAGGCGAGCGGGCATGGTAGTGCTTTCCCTTCTGGCCGCTCGTCGGACACCCATTCGCCTGTCGAACACGCCACGGAGAGACGACCCGATCGAGAGTTGATGGCCATCGAGGCCGAGGAGGTACCACCGATGTCGAACCGTTCCACCCGATTCCTGTGCCTGGCCGGCCTGCTGTCGCTGCTGGCCCTGGCGCCCCCGGCCTTCGCCCAGCAAGCCTCGCCGGGGGACGCCAACGCCGACGTCACCACCGAGCAATTTCGTGACTGGGAGGTGATCTGTCCGAGAGAGGCCAGCGCGGGCATCTGCACGATGAGCCAGGTGGTCAACAACCCGGACAGCGACCAGCCCCTGATGCGGGTGATCATGGCCTACCCGCCGCAGCTCGAGGGCCCGGCGATGACCTTCCTGCTGCCACTGGGCGTGCATCTCGCCTCGGGCCTGCAGCTGAGCGTGGACGGCGTCGAGCCGGCCCAGTTTCCCTACCAGACCTGCCTGCAGCAGGGCTGCCGTGCCGACCTTCCCGTCGAGCCGGCCCTGCTGCAGGCATTGCGCGGCGGCAGCGCGGCCACGCTGAGCCTGATCGGGCCCCGCGGCGACCGCATGGACCTCGACATCTCCCTGATGGGCTTCACCGACGCCAACGCCCGCATCGCCCCCTGACGGCGGGCCCCACCAAGCGCCAGCCCCGGCATCATTGAGGCCGCGTCAAAACGCCTTTAGGGCGTACCGGCGAGATCGCCCCGCAGCAGCGGGGCGATCTCGTTGCAGCAACGTATCGATGTGAGCTCACGGTGGCGTTGAGAACACCGCCCATGCCTTGTTCCTGTTGAAGCTGGCCGGGCCACCCAGCTTTGTCCGAAAACTGCCTGCGCTCGCCCATACGGCGTTAAAAATCAGCTTAAAATGCTCATTTACACCCACGTAAACTCCGCTTTTACGCTGATTTTTGCCTTGTGACCCACACGGATGCGGGAAATGCGTGGGCTCGTAGGGAACGAGCCTAGCCCTGGCCATCGCTCGCCGATTTTCGGACTAAGCCTAAGTCATCAGGAGTGAAGTGGTCCAACTGGAGCGGCGCAGTCCGCGGCATGACGTTGCCTGGCTGCTGCTCGAGTTCCGCGTGGCCGATCGGTTGGAAGACAATCTCGGCCCCATCGGCGCGATGTTCTACGCTTGGAGCGTGACCTATTGCATGACCACATCACTGGGCATGCAGGGCGCCGGCTTCGGCACTTGTGGCCTGCCGGAATCGCGGGTCCGCGAACTGGCCGCCAAGGCCGGCTTCGCCCGGGTCGAGGTCGTCCCCTTCGATAACCCCTTCAACAAGGTCTATGTGGCCGAGAAGATGGCGGCGTGACCCGAAGCGGAGGCGGGCCCCCGTCTCCGCAAGGAGACGGACCATGAGACATCGCAATCATTCACCCAAGGCACTGGCGGCTCCAGTGGGCATGGCACTGGTCCTGGCGAGCGGTTTCCCCCTGGCCTCGGAGGGTACCGAGGAGCATGGCGACACACCGCGCGAGGCGTTCCTCTATGTGGTCGCCATCGACGCGGGCGACGAGAACAACCCGGACATGCTGGCCATCGTCGGCGCCGACCCGGACCGTGCGGACGAATATGGCGAGATCGTGAGGATGGAGTCTCTCACGCACGTGGGCGACAACGTCCACCATTGGGGCTACTCGCTGGATCAGGAGCGGCTCCTCATCCCGGGACTGTTCTCCGATCGCATCTACGTGTTCGACATCTCCGAAGACCCGCTGGCCCCGCAACTCGTCCGGGAGGAGGAAGGCCTGCGGCCGGACAGCGGCTACGTCGCACCGCATACGGTGAGCCCGCTGCCCGGCGGCGTCGCCTTGGTGTCGATGCTCGGCGCCGACACCCCCAGCACCGGCCCCGGCGGCCTGGTGCTGATCGACGGCGAGACCGGCGCGTTCGTGCGTCACTTCGGTCCAGGCCCCGAGCGGGCGGCGGATGAAACCGGCCCCGAGTTCATGTACGACATCGCCTATAACGCCGGCCTCAACCGGCTGGTCACCACCACCTGGGGATTCCCGGGAGACGTGCTGGAGAATCCGTACGGACCGAGTGGCGACACCGTCTCCGTGTGGGACCTGGAGAAGGAGGAGGTCATTCAGGTCGTGCACCTCGGCGAGCAGAGTGGTGCCACGGAGGCGGACTGGTTCCACGCGTCCGACGCGCGCTACGGCTACACGATAGGCACCTCCGGGAACGCCTGGCTGTGGGAGGACGAGGACGGCAACGGTCTGCTGGATTTCCACCGGGTCCTGAGCGACCTCGCCCTGCCTTGTGACATGACCCTCTCGCCCGATGACCGCTATCTCTACATCGCGAACTGGTTCGGTGACCAGGTACAGCAGTACGAGATCAGCGATCCCTACCAGCCGGAACTGGTGGGTGAGGCGTCCGTGCCACACCCGTGCATGATGCGCCTGAGTCCCGACGGGGAGCGGCTGTACGTTACCAACTCGGTGTTGAGCACGTTGGATGACGACCCGGAGTTCGGCCCCCGCAACGACGCTTACGGCATCTATCTGCTCGAGGTGGATGCCGAGCAGGGCGGGCTGTCGCACGTGACGGAGGACGGCAGTGCCTGGGCGGACTTCTCGAGCGTGCAGAAGGAGAACGGCGTCGGCCCGGCCGGCCCGCACATGATCCTGTTCGATCCCGGCGTCCCGATCGAGGCAGGCCACCACTGACTCGGTCCCGGTGCGAGGCGACCCATCTTCGCCTCGCACCTCTCGTCGGCGGCCAGGGCATGGCAAACGAGCCCTAGCGTAGGACGCCCTCTTCCTTGAGCAGCTTGAGGATCGCCTCGGCGCCCTGCTCCGGGGTGACGTCCTCGAGCACCTGGCCGGAGCCCCCCTCCGCCTTGGCGGCGGCGGCCTTGAAGCGATCCCGGGCCGAGGCGGCCTTGACGATCTTCAGGCGCTTGGGGCGCTTGCGGGCCAGGGCCAGCCGCCACTCGGCCAGCTCCCGATCGGGCTCGGCGGGGACCGAGGTCGCCTCGAGCTCGGCCCGGCGGGCCGGGCCGAAGGCGCTCTGGCGCGCCACCGGGGCCGCCCCATCCACGCTGACGATGGCCGGCAGGCGTACCTTGAGGCGCCGCCGCTGGCCCCGGGGCAGGGCCTGCAACAGGGTCGCCAC
Source organism: Halomonas flagellata (assembly GCF_022487945.1). Lineage (NCBI taxonomy): Bacteria > Pseudomonadati > Pseudomonadota > Gammaproteobacteria > Oceanospirillales > Halomonadaceae > Halomonas > Halomonas flagellata. Next base: position 11,092 of record NZ_JAKVPY010000026.1, on the reverse strand, counting down.
GCCGTTCTCGACCTTTTCCACCGCGGCCAGGCCATTGACCAGCGGCCAGCCCAGGCGCTCGGCCAGGGCATAGGGCAAGAGTCCCGAGCCCTCGCCGCGCTCCGCCCGGGCGCCGGTGATCACCAGTTGCGGCGGTGCCGCGGCCAGGTGCTCGGCCAGGGCCGGGATGGCATCGCTGCCCTCGGCCTGCTCCAGCAGCGTCAGGCTCTCCAGCCCCATACCCAGGTAGCCGCGCAGCGCCGCTTCGCTCTCCTCGCCGCGCGGGCCGGCATGCAACAGGCTGACCCGGCTGCCGGGCAGCTGGCGCTCCAGTCCCAGGGCCAGCTCCAGGCCCCGGGCATCCTGATCGGCGCGGCGGGCGCGCCCGGTGATGGGGTGGCGACCCACCGAGACCAGTACCGCCACCTCGACTCCCTGCTGTTCAGGCCGCATCGCGCTGCCCTCCTCGCTGCTGTTCCACCTTGGCCACCAGGGCGGCGAGGATCTCGCCGCTGTCGCCGATCACCGCCAGGTCGGCGCGCTTGATCATGTCGCATCCGGGGTCGAGGTTGATGGCCACCACCTTGTCGCAGCTCTGGATACCCTGCAGGTGCTGGATGGCCCCACTGATGCCCACCGCCAGGTAGACCCGGGCGGTGACCCAGGTACCGGTGGCTCCCACCTGGCGATGGCGCTCCATAAAGCCGTCGTCCACCGCCACGCGGGAGGCGCCCTCGGTGGCCCCCAGTACCCTGGCGGCGTGGTGGAAGCCGTCCCAATCCTTGACGCCGTTGCCGCCGGAGACGATGAACTCCGCCTCGGCGAGCGCCACCCCGGCGGGATCCACCGCCACCTGGCCCAGGTCCTCGATCCGCGACAGGGCGCTGGGAATCGCCTCCGCCAGGCTCAGCGGCTCGGCGGCGTGACGGGTCTCGTCCACCGGCTCGGCGCACTCGGCCAGGGCCAGGGCGACCCGCGGCAGGGGCCGCTGGATATCCAGGCTCTCCGCCGCGCCGCGGGCGGTGCAGCCCCAGCCCAGCGGTGCCTCGCCATCGGCCTCGATCTGCCAGACGCCGGTGGCGGGGCGTTCGCCCAGGCGCAGCGCCAGGCGCCGCCCCAGGTCGGCCCCGCCCAGGGGCGAGTCGGGCAGCAGCCAGTGACGCGGCGCCAGCTCCCGCTCCACGGCGGAGAGCGCCGCCAGGCGCGCCTCGGGGGCGAAGCCGGCATAGGCGTCGTCGTCGAGGTGCAGCAGGCGATCGATGCCCGCCTCGCCGAAGCCCTCCTCCTTGTGCTCGCCGAACACCACGGCCAGCACGGCGCCGGGGCGCTCGGGGTCGGCATCGGCCAGGCGCCGGGCCAGGCCCAGCAGGTCCTTGTCATGGCCGGAGAGGCGACCGCCGGAGAGTTCCGGCACCACCGCCACCAGGAAGGCCGGGGCCTCGATGGTGACGTCGCGACGGCTGTCCTGGGCCGCCTGGCGAGCCCCACCCGCGGCCTGGCCGCCCTGCTGGGCGCCGCTGCGGTCGATGCGTTTGACGCCATTGGGGCCGATAAAGCCGATGGCATGGGGGTTCTTGCGAATCACCCCGTTGGGCCCCATCCACTCTACCGCGGCAGTCCCCTGCCCCAGTTCGGCCAGGACATCCAGATGCTCGGGATGCAGGCGGTTACGGGCGATCCACTCGCGGCGTGGATCGCGGCGACGAATCTCGCTCATCAGATCACCTCCTCGGCCTGGGGCCGGTGGGTCGCGCCGGCGGCGGGACGCGCCACCAGGGCATCGGCCACCAGCTCGGCGATATCACGCACCTCGGCGGTGGCATCCACCACGCCCTCGAGCATGGCGGTGCACTGGGGGCAGCCCACCGCCACCAGCTCGGCGCCGGTCTCCCTGACGTCGTTCATGCGCATATCGGGAATCCGCCGCTCGCCGGGAATATCGGTGATCGGCGCCCCGCCGCCACCGCCGCAGCAGCGCGAGCGGAAACCGGAGCGTTCCATCTCCTTGACCTCGATGCCCAGCGCCTTGAGCACGTTGCGCGGCGCCTCGTATTCGCCGTTGTAGCGGCCGAGATAGCAGGGGTCATGATAGGTGACACGGCCGCCCTTCCAGGGCGCGAAGGCCAGCCGGCCGGCGTCATACAGCTCGGCGATAAAGGTGCTGTGGTGACGTACTTCATAGACGCCGCCCAGCTCGCCGTACTCGTTGCCCAGCACATGGAAGCTGTGGGGGTCGCAGGTGACGATGCGCTGGAAGCGGTACTGGGCCAGGGTGGCGATATTGCGCTTGGCCAGGGACTGGAAGGTCGCCTCGTCGCCCAGGCGCCGCGCCACGTCGCCGCTGTCGCGTTCCTCGTTGCCCAGCACCGCGAACTCCACCTCGGCGGCGCGCAGCACCTTGACCAGGGCCCGCAGGGTGCGCTGGTTGCGCATATCGAAGGCCCCGTCGCCCAGCCACAGCAGCACCTCGGCCTGCTTGACGTCCGCCATCAGCGGCAGGTTGAGGTCCGCCGCCCAGTGCAGCCGTGAGCCGGGATCGAAGCCGCCGGGGTTGTCGGTGGCGATCAGGTTGTCAAGCACCTCGGCGCCCTTGTTGGGCGTATTGCCATGCTCCAGGGTCAGGTGGCGGCGCATATCGACGATGGCATCGACGTGCTCGATCATCATCGGGCACTCCTCCACGCAGGCGCGGCAGGTGGTGCAGGACCACAGGGTCTCGGCATCCACCAGCGCCTTGCCCTCGCGGGCCACGATGGGCCCATGGGGGCTCCCGTGATGCTCGCCGACGGGTTTCCCGGGATAGGGACTGCCGGCATAGGCCGCATCGCTGCCGCCGGCCAGGCCCACCACCATGTCCTGGATCAGCTTCTTGGGATTGAGCGGCTGGCCTGCGGCGAAGGCCGGGCAGACCGCCTCACAGCGCCCGCACTGCACGCAGGCATCGAAGCCCAGCAGTTGGTTCCAGGTGAAGTCGCTGGGCGTCTCGACCCCCAGCTTGGCGTCGGGATCGTCCAGGTCCAGCGCCTTGAGGCCGGTGGAGCGCCCCTCCCCTCCCACCTTGGTGGAGAAGCGCTCCGGGCGGCGATGGAAGGCCAGGTGCAGGGCGCCGGCGAAGGCGTGCTTCATGGGCCCGCCCCAGGTCATGCCGAAGACCATCTCGCCCAGGCCCCAGACCACCACGGCGGCCAGCAGCAGCGCCAGCAGCCAGTGGCCGAAGTCGGCGGGCAGCAGGCCCACCGCCGGCAGGGTGATGGCAAAGACGCTCAGGGAGAAGGCCATCAGGCTCTTGGGCAGGCGCATCCAGGGGCCCTTGGAGAGCCGCGCGGGCGGGTTACGGCGGCGCCGGGCCACGAACAGGCTGCCCACGAACATGGTGGCGCTGGCCGCCAGCAGCAGCCAGCCCAGCACGCCCTGAGCCAGGCCCAGGCCATGCACCAGGATCATCAGCACGGCGGCGGCCACGAAGCCACCGGCGGTGGCCACGTGGGTATTGGACATCACCTTGTCGCGCCCCACCACATGGTGCAGATCCACCAGGTAGCGGCGCGGCATGGCCGCCAGGCCCTTGAGCAGCGGCACGGCAGAGGGCCGCCCCTGGCGCCACAGGCGAACACGCCGCCAGGCGCCGATCACCGCCAGGCCCAGGGCGGCGAAGATCAGGATCGGCAAGAGCGTCTCGAGCATGGTACTCACCTCATCGATAGTGGTACGGCCATGGCAGGCGTCCGGTGGTGCGGTGGCTCAGCGCCTTCGCGGCCGTGCCGAGGGGCCGGCGATGCGGCGCAATCCTGCCGAAGGGACTCGGCAGAGACGCGGGGGCCAGGGAAGGCCCTTCCGCGTCGTGATCGCTGGCCCGCAAGCCAGACCCTCGGGGTTTCATGGCCGGGCGGCGCGGGAGCCGCCCACCGGACGACAAGCGCCGTCAGAAGTCCTTGCAGATCCGCAGGGCGTCGTAGATGGCCGCGTGGGTGTTACGCGGCGCCGTGCAGTCGCCCAGGCGGAACAGCAGGAAGCCGTCCCCCGCCTCGCTCAGGCAGGGCTGGGGCTGGATGGCGTAGAGCGCTTCCAGGTCCACCTGCCCCTTGTTGCGGGACTGCTCCTTGAGGGCGTAGTAGAGCCCCTCGTCGGGACGCACGCCGTTCTCCACCACCACCTGGTCGACCACGCGCTCCTCCAGGGCGCCGGTGTACTCGTTCTCGAGCACCGCCACCAGGCCGTCGCCCTCCCGGTAGACCTTGTGCAGCAGCAGGTCGGAGGACATGATCACCTCCTTCTCGTAGAGGCTGCGGTAGTAGGTCGGGAAGGTGGTGCCGCCCACCGCGGCGCCGGGCTTGATGTCGTCGGTGACGATCTCGACCTTGGCGCCCTTGTCGGCCAGGTAGTCCGCCGCCGAGAGCCCGGAGAACTCGCAGATGGTGTCGTAGATCAGCACGTTCTTGCCCGGGGCGACCTTGCCGGAGAGGATGTCCCAGGTGCTGACCACCAGGCTCTCCTCGAGATTCTCGGAGTAGCCCCACTGCGGATCCTGCTCCAGGAAGGGATGACCGCCGGTGGCCAGCACCACGATATCCGGGCGCAGGTCGAGCAAGGTCGCCTCGTCGGCGCGGGTGCCCAGGCGCAGGTCGACGTTCAAGCGCGCCAGCTCCAGCTGATACCAGCGGGTGATGCCGGCGATCTGGTCGCGCTGCGGCGCCTGGGCGGCGATGGTGATCTGCCCGCCCAACTGCTCCGCGGCCTCGAACAGGGTCACCTCATGGCCGCGCTCGGCGGCGACGCGGGCCGCCTCCATGCCGCCGGGGCCACCGCCCACCACCACGACCTTGCGCTTGGGCCCTTCGCTCTTCTCGATGATATGCGGCAGGCCCATGTACTCCCGGGAGGTGGCGGCGTTCTGGATGCACAGCACGTCCAGGCCCTGGTACTGGCGGTCGATGCAGTAGTTGGCGCCCACGCACTGCTTGATCTGGTCCACCTGGCCCATCTTGATCTTGGCGATCAGGTGCGGGTCGGCGATATGCGCCCGGGTCATGCCCACCAGGTCCACGTAACCGCCTTCCAGGATGCGCTGGGCCTGGTTGGGGTCCTTGATGTTCTGGGCGTGGATCACCGGCACGCTGACCACTTCCTTGATGCCCGCCGCCAGGTGCAGGAAGGGCTCCGGCGGGTAGGACATGTTGGGAATGACGTTGGCCAGGGTGTTATGGGTGTCGCAGCCGGAGCCGACCACGCCGAAGAAGTCCACCTGGCCGGTGGCATCGTAGTAGGCGGCGATCTGCTTCATGTCGTCGTGGGACAGGCCGTCCGGGTGGAACTCGTCACCGCAGATGCGCATGCCCACCACGAAGTCGTCGCCGACCTCGGCGCGCACCGCCTTGAGCACCTCCATGCCGAAGCGCATGCGGTTCTCGAAGCTGCCGCCCCACTGGTCCTCGCGCTTGTTGACCCGCGGGCTCCAGAACTGGTCGATCAGGTGCTGGTGCACGGCGGAGAGCTCGACGCCGTCGAGGCCGCCTTCCTTGGCCCGGCGCGCGGCCTGGGCGAAGTCGCCGATGATGCGCCAGATCTCCTCCTCCTCGATGGTCTTGCAGGTGGAGCGGTGCACCGGCTCGCGGATGCCGGAGGGCGACAGCAGGGTCGACCAGTCGTGGCCGTCCCAGCGCGAGCGGCGCCCCATATGGGTGATCTGGATCATGATCTTGCCGCCGTGCTTGTGCACGGCATCGGCGAGGTTCTGGAAGTGCGGGATGATGCGGTCGGTAGCGAGGTTCACCGAGCTCCACCAGCCCTGGGGGCTGTCGATGGAGACCACCGAGGAGCCGCCACAGATGCACAGGCCGCAGCCGCCCTTGGCCTTCTCCTCGTAGTACTTGACGTAGCGCTCGGTGGTCATGCCGCCATCGGTGGCGTAGACCTCGGCATGGGCGGTGCTGACCACCCGGTTGCGGATGGTGAGCTTGCCGATCTCGATCGGTTGGAAGAGTGCGTCGAATGCCATGAAAGAATCTCCTCAGACCCGGGCGCCGGACAGCGGCTTGACGATGAAGATACCCACCTCGCAGCCTTCCTCGGCGGCGCTCTGGGTCTGCTCGGCGACGGTGCGCAGCTCGCTGCCCCTCGCCGCGAGGATCTGGTCCATGGCACCGGCGAACCAGCCGGTGAACATGTACTCCACCTTGCGGCCGACCTTGCCCAGCTGGTAGACGAAGGCGCTATGCTCCAGGCGCACCCGGGCGGTGCCGGCATCGAGGTCGATGGCCTCGGTGATGAACTTCCCCCAGCCGCGCTGGGAAAGCCGCGTCATGTAGTGTTCGAAGACGTCCACGCCCTCGAGGCCATGGCATTCGGCCTCCTTCTCGCACCAGTGCCAGGCGCTCTTGTAGCCGGCGTGGTAGAGGATCTCGGCGTATTTCTCTGCGCCCAGGGCCTCTTCGACAGCCACATGGTTGTTGATGAAGAAGTGCCGCGGCACATAGAGCATCGGCAGGGCGTCGGTGGTCCAGACGCCAGTCTCGGCGTCCACGTCGATGGGCAGTTCGGGGGCGATCTTGGTCACGGTGGTAGTCCTCTAAACTCGTTGTTCTTGGCAGAAATCATCGTGCTTGGCGGTCGTCGGGGCTGATCCGGCGACTGGCCTTCGCGAAGGCACTGCAACCCCGTCCCTGGGCGCTACATTTGTCATCCATGGCAAATGACCTTCGCTACGACCTGTCTCCGGCGCCCCGACCACGCCGATGTAGTCTTCTCTCAATCAGGCACCCCAGACGTCTTTGAGCACGCGCACCCAGTTCTCGCCCATGATCTTCCTCACCTGGGGCTCGCTGAAGCCGCGGCGCAGCAGCGCCTCGGTCAGGTTGGGGAACTCGCCGATGGTGCGGATGCCCTCGGGATTGATGATCTTGCCGAAGTTGGTCAGGCGGCGGGCGTAGCCCTTGTCATGGGTCAGCCACTCGAAGAAGTTCTTGTCGTGGCCCTGGGTGAAGTCGGTGCCGATGCCGATGGCGTCCTCGCCGACGATATTCATCACGTACTCGATGGCCTCGACGTAGTCGTCGACGGTGGCGTCGACGCCGGCGCGCAGGAAGGGGGTGAACATGGTCACGCCGACGAAGCCGCCGTGGTCGGCGATGAACTTCAGCTCCTCGTCGGACTTGTTGCGCGGGTGCTCCTTGAGCCCGGAGGGCAGGCAGTGGGAGTAGCAGACCGGCTTCTTGGACTCGAGGATCACCTCGGTGGAGGTCTTCTCACCCACGTGGGAGAGGTCACACATGATGCCGACACGGTTCATCTCGGCAACGATCTCGCGGCCGAAGCCGGAGAGGCCGCCGTCGCGCTCGTAGCAGCCGGTGCCCACCAGGTTCTGGGTGTTGTAGCACATCTGCACCACGCCCACGCCCAGCTGCTTGAAGATCTCGACGTAGCCGATCTGGTCCTCGAAGGCATGGGCGTTCTGGAAGCCATAGAGGATGCCGGTCTTGCCCTCCTCCTTGGCCCGGGTGATGTCGGCGGTGGTGCGCACCGGACGCACCAAGTCGCTGCACTCGGCCATCAGGGCGTTGGACTTGACGATGTTGTCGACGGTGGCCTGGAACCCTTCCCACACCGAGACGGTGCAGTTAGCGGCGGTGAGGCCGCCGCGACGCATGTCCTCGAACAGCTCGCGGTTCCACTTGGCGATGATCAGGCCATCGATGACGATGGCGTCGTCGTGCAGCTCACTGGGGGTCATGTCGGGGGCTCCGGGGTTGTGTTCGACTTGCCGGCAGCATAGCCCCGGCCCACCCCGGCCCGACGCTTGGAAGCGACGGGAAGAATCTCAAAAACGTCATGGCTGTCGCGATCGCGACGACAGCCATGAGCGACGGACAGCCATGAGTGCGAATAGTGCTAGAGCTGTTCCAGGTAGGCGATACCGCCCAGGTTGTTCATCTGCTGGCGAATCCAGGCGCTGCGCCGGTCCACATGAGGCGTGGGGCGAGCGGCGTCCCAGCCCCGCGGATTGGGCAGGATGGCGGCCAGGCGGCTGGCCTGGTGGGCATTGAGCTGGGCCGCCGAGACGCCGAAGTAGTGCTGGGCCGCGGCCTCCAGGCCGAAGACGCCGTGGTCCCACTCGACGATATTGAGATAGACCTCGAGGATGCGCTCCTTGGGCCACAGCGTCTCGATCAGCAGGGTGAACCAGGCCTCCAGGCCCTTGCGCAGCCAGCTGCGACCGGTCCACAGGAAGAGGTTCTTGGCGGTCTGCTGGCTGATGGTGCTGGCCCCACGCAGACGGCTACCGTTGCGGCTGGCTTCCCAGGCGCGGCGCATCTCGTCGACGTCGAAACCACGATGCATCGGGAAGCGCTGATCCTCGGCGGCGATCACCGCCAGCTTGGCATGGTCGGAGAGCGCCTCCCGGGCACGCCACTGGTGCTCGATACGCATCGGCTCACCGGCCACCCAGGACTGCACCTTGCGCTCGACCATCACCATGGAGCCGAATACCGGCAGCACCCGGAACAGCAACACCAGCAGCAGCGAGAGCCCGACGAAGCCGAGCAGCACCAGCGCCAGCAGGCGCCCCAGCCGCCGCCACGGAACGGGCATCACGCCGGGGCCTCAACATGGGAAATGCCGGATGGCCGCTGGACGACGGCAAACCGCATCAAGCCCTCCTCATGGCTTCAAGCGCACGCTGGCGTAGGTGGGCTCGCCCCGCGCCTGGTCGAGGGCGACCACGGCACTGGAGACCGGCTCCAGCGGCACGGCTTCGAAGGCCGCGCCCTGCAACAGCGCGGCCGCCTCCTTCTTCAGGGCCAGTGGCGAGAGATCGATCGTGCCGCTGCCCAGGCGCTCGTCGCGGGGCGGCATGCCGAAGAACTCCCGGTAGCACTTGGAGAAGTGTGGCGTCGAGACGAAACCGCAGGCCGAGGCCACCTCGATGATCGACATCGGGGTCTGCTTGAGCAGCTGGCGGGCCCGGGTCAGGCGCAGCTTGAGGTAGTAGCGCGATGGCGAGCAGTGCAGGTACTTCTGGAACAGCCGCTCCAGCTGGCGGCGGGAGACGTCCACATACTCGGCCAGTTCGTCGAGGGCGATGGGCTCTTCCAGGTTGGCTTCCATGAGCGCCACGATCTCCAGCAGCTTGGGCTGGGTCGTGCCGAGCACGTGCTTGAGCGGCACCCGCTGGTGGTCGTGTTCGTTGCGCACCCGGTCACAGATGAACATCTCCGAGATGCCGGCGGCGAGCTCCCGACCGTGGTCGCGACCGATCAGGGTGAGCATCATGTCGAGCGGTGCGGTGCCCCCCGAGGCCGAGGCCCGGTCGCGGTCGATGGAGAACAGCCGGGTGGTCAGCACCACCCGCGGAAAGGCCTCCTGCATGGCGGCCAGACACTCCCAGTGGATGCTGGTCTCGTAGCCGTCCAGCAGCCCGGCCTTGGCCAGGGCCCAGCTGCCGGTGCAGATGGCCCCGAGCCGCCGGGAGAGCCGCGCCTGGGACTGCAGCCAGGCCACGTGCTCGCGCTGTACGCTGCGATTCGGCCCGACACCGCCGCAGACGACGACCATGTCCAGCGTCAACGGCATCGTGACCGCCACGTCCGGGGTGACCTGCAGGCCGTCGCTGGCCCTGACCGGCCCGCCGTCGACGCTCAGGGTGTACCAGCGGTAGAGCTCGCGGCCGGCCAGCTGGTTGGCCATGCGCAGCGGCTCGATGGCGGAAGCGAGCGAAATGAGGGTGAAGTTGTCCAGCAGGAGAAAACCGAGGGTCTGCGTCCTGTCATGGTCAGCGGGGGCTCGAGGAGCATGTTTCATCGTCATCCCTCCAAACCCCGACGCCTCTTGAGGGTCGGTGTCACGGAAGCCAAAGTTGTCGTTGTCTGCAGAAGGTCATGGCCAGACCGGCGGACCCGGCGACACTGGCCACTCTGCAGTGCCGCAGATAGTTGCACGCCGATGGGGGGAAACACAATCGTTCGCTGCCCCGTCACCGGGGCAATATCGCAAGGCGGCCGGCACCGTCGCGATGCCGGCCGGAACCGCCCGATCCCGCCACCCGCTCAGCCCTTGTTCAGGCGCTCGGCATGATAGCGCAGGTGGTCCTCGATGAAGGAGGCGATGAAGAAGTAGCTGTGGTCATAGCCGGGCTGTCGCCGCAGCGTCAGGGGATGCTCGTGCTCGGTACAGACCGCCTCCAGTCGTTCGGGCCGGAGCTGCTCCTCGAGGAAGTCGTCCGCCTCACCCTGGTCGATGAACAGCGGCTGGCTCGAGGCGCCCCGGGCGACCAGCTCGCAGGCATCGTACTGGGTCCAGCTGCCGACATCGTCACCCAGGTAGCCGGAGAAGGCCTTCTGGCCCCAGGGGCACTGGGTCGGATTGACGACGGGGGCGAAGGCCGACACCGAGCGGTAGTGACCGGGCCGACGCAAGGCCATGATCAGCGCCCCGTGCCCGCCCATGGAATGTCCGCTGATCGATTCACGACCATTGACCGGGAAGTGCTGCCGCACCACCGAGGGGAGCTCCTCGGTCACGTAGTCGTACATCCGGTAGTGCTGCTTCCAGGGCTCCCGGGTGGCATTGACGTAGAAGCCGGCCCCCGAACCGAAGTCATAGCTGTCGTGCTCACCGGGCAGGTCGGTCCCCCGGGGACTGGTGTCCGGACAGACGATGGCGATGCCCAGTTCCGCGGCAAGGCGGTGGGCGCCGGCCTTCTGCATGAAGTTCTCGTCGGTGCAGGTCAGCCCGGAGAGCCACCACAGCAGAGGTACGCGTTGGGTCTCCGCCTGGGGCGGCAGGAAGATGGCGAACACCATCTCGCAATCCAGCGCCCGGGAACGGTGGCGGTAGCGCTTGTGCCAACCACCGAAACTCTTGTTGGCCGACACCAGCTCGAGGTTTTCCATCATGGTCATGGCGATCGCCCCCTCAGTAGTGGAGCACGCTGCGGATGCTCTTGCCCGCGTGCAGCAGCTCGAAGGCCTCGTTGATCTGCTCGAAGGGCATGTCATGGGTAATGAAGTCGTCGATGTTGATCTCGCCGTCCATGTAGCGCTTCACATAGCCCGGCAGCTCGGTGCGGCCCTTGACGCCCCCGAAGGCCGAGCCCTTCCAGACCCGCCCGGTGACCAGC
>NZ_JAKVPY010000025.1:0-66151 GCF_022487945.1 Halomonas flagellata | reverse complement strand
GAACTCAGCAGTGAAACCGCTCAGCGCCGATGGTAGTGTGGGGTCTCCCCATGCGAGAGTAGGTCATCGTCAGGCACTTCTTCAGAGAAAACCCCGAGCACATCCGTGTTCGGGGTTTTTTCATTTCTTCCCGGAGTTCAGGGCCAAGATCGTGGCTGCCTGCCTCCAGCCTGGCGTCTCCATCGCCCAAGTCGCCCTGCACACGGCCTGAATACCAACCTCGTTCAGACCCGGATCCGCAAGGCCAAGCGGCAAAGCCGGGCACCCGGACGGATACCTCGGTCGTGCCAGAGCCTGGCGTATACTTTTCTTACCTTGCGTGAGTTGGCGAAAGGGGGAGGACTATCGGATGCAACACCTGAACGTGACCGTGCTGCTCGGCGACCCCCGGCTACCGTATGCCTATGCCGTCGATGGGATGTTCGGTGCCGAGGAGCTAAAGGCGGTCGAGCAACTGCGAAGTGTCTTGAAGCGCCTGGCGGGGTATCGCTTCAGCTACCTTGATGACCATGCCAGGCTGATCGACGACCTGCGCACTCATCCTCCCGATCTGGCGCTGAACTTCTGCGATACCGGGTTCCGCAACGATTGGGAGTTGGAGCGCAATGTGCCGGCATTGCTGGAAATCCTCGATATCCCCTATACCGGTGCCGACCCGATGAGCATCAGCCTGACCACCGACAAGGCCTTGGTTCGTGCGCTGGCGGCCGGGCAGGGGATTCCCGTGCCCAACGAGACCTACGTGGAGCTGTCCGCCGATCCTCTGGTACTGCCGAGCATCTATCCCTGCCTGATCAAGCCGAACAGCAGTGGTGGAAGCTTCGGCATCACGCGGGACTGCGTGGTGCATGATGCCAGCGAGGCGGAGGCCTATCTGCGCTGGCTGGCTGAGGAGCTTGCGGTCGCGGATGCGCTGATCCAGGACTTCCTGACCGGCCCGGAGTATACCGTGGGGCTGGTCGGCAATCCCCAGACAGGCTTCACGGTGCTACCGCCGTTGGAGATCGACTATAGCGCTCTCGACCCCGTTCTGCCGCCGATTCTCACTTATGGCTCGAAAGCCGACCCTGACTCGCCGTACTGGAAGAAGCTGAGTTTCCGTCGCGCGGAGATCGACGACGTCAAGTGGAGCCAACTGGTCGATTATTCCGTGAAGCTGTTCCGTCGGCTGGGGCTGCGTGATTACGCCCGCTTCGACTTCCGCGAAGGCGAGGATGGGCAACCCCGGCTGCTCGATGCCAACACCAATCCAACCTGGTACTGGGACGGCAAGCTGGCGCTGATGGCCGAGTGGGCCGGCTACCCTTATCACGAGCTGCTGAGCTTGATCCTCGAGGCGGCGACAGCGCGCTACGAACTCGGCGGGACGTCCTGACCTGGCGGCACACCACCGAGCCGTTATGGGCCATTCACAGCAGCTCGCGGGCGACTTCCTCGTCCCAGTCGCGGCGGGCGAACAGCGTACCGCCTTCGTAGGCTTTCAGTATGCCGCGGATGCGAAAGCTCTGCGGTGTTGCGGTGAGCTGCGTGCGGCACTCCAGTCGCGTGGACCAGTCGCCACGGCGATGCGTGGTGGTTTGTTCGACCGTCGATTCGGCCAGGTCCGGGTTGTAGTCGTGAATGCGGTAGGTCTTGGTGATGGTGTAGCCGACGGTCAGGTCGATATCCTCGATCCGGGCGAGGGCAGCGTCGCCGAAGTCTCCGCCGGTGGTCGAGATGCGGTAGACCGTCATGCCGGTGGTCAGGTCCCGCTCGGCCTGACGGCGGAGGGGCGCGACGGTGAGCGTCGTCATCTCGGGCATGGGAGCGCGCTCCGGCGGTTCGAAGGCCCGCAGCTCGGCGTCTTCCGAGCGCGGCGGTCGTGCCGGAAGCTGCAGTCGGCTGGTGCCGGTGTAGAGGGTCAGGTTGACGGGCTCCGGTGCCGGCCAGATCACCGGCCAGTAGCTGGTCGAGATTGCCAGGCGGATGGTGTGTCCGGGGGCGAAGGCATAGGCGATGTCGTTCAGCTTCACCGTCACACGATAGCGGCGCCCGGGCTCCAGTGGTTCGGGATATTCGCGACTGTCGCGCTGGGTCAGGTTGAGAATGCCGTAGCTGACCCGGGCGGACGCGCCGTCGGGGGCGACATCATTGAGGCGTACGATAACGTAGGCGACAGGGCGGTCGGCTGCCAGTTCCAGTGAGGCGATGGGAGCGCCGAGAATTTCCAGGCGCTCCGTCAGGGGATCGGAGTCGAAGACCAACGACTTGCCGTCGTCCTCACGCTGGTCCGTGGGCGATTCGCCTTCCGCCCCGAAGCCGTACCAGTCCCCCGCCGCCAGCCCGGTGGTCTGCGGGGACGCGATCCGCATCCGGTCTTCGCTGTCGGGGCGTTCGCCCAGCGACAGCACGTTGAGGTAGAAGGTGTGCGGTTGCAGGCGTCCCGATGGCCAGGTTTCCTCCGCCACCCAACGGCCCGGCCTTTCCGCGTGCATCGGGGCGGGCGGCACGTATTCCTCCATCCATACCCGCAGCATGGGTTCGTCCATGAGCCCGCTGTCGATTCCCTTCAGCCAGTGATCCCACCAGCGCAGCGCCTCCTGGAAGAAACCGATGGCCGGGCCGGGCAGGGCGGCGTGGGGAAAGGCGTGCGACCATGGTCCGATCAATGCCTTGCGCGGTACCTTCAGGCCGGCCATAAGGCGCGGAATGGCATCCACGTAGCCGTCGGCCCAGCCACCCACCGCGTAGACGGGACAGGCGATCGCGTCGAAGTCCTCGCAGATCGAACCATGCTTCCAATATTCGTCACGCTGCGGGTGGCGCATCCACACCAAGGGGTAGAACGGCGCGTTGTCTATCCGGTGGCGCCACTTTGCACGCCAGTCGCCACCCACGATATCGGGGTCGGGGGGCGTGGTGGCGCAGGACAGCAGGACCGAGCCCCAGCCGAGGTTCTCGTTGAGCAGGCAACCGCCCTGGTAGTGCACGTCGTCACTGTAGCGATCGTCGGTGGAGCACATGGTAATGATGGCCTTGAGCGGCGCGGGGCGCATGGCGGCGACCTGGAGCGCGTTGAAACCGCCCCAGGAGATGCCCATCATGCCGACCTCGCCGTTGCACCACGGCTGGGCGACCAGCCAGTCGATGGCGTCGACGGCGTCATCGAGTTCCTGCTGCAGGTATTCGTCCAGCAGCAGCCCGTCGGAATCGCCGCTGCCGCGCAGGTCGAGCCGGATACAGGCATAGCCATGCCCGGCGAAGTAGCGATGCAGCGGTTCGTCGCGCAGGCGCGTGAAATCGCGCTTGCGATAGGGCATGTACTCCAGGATGGCCGGCACGGGGCTATGCTCCGCGTCGGTGGGTAGCCAGACGCGAGCCGCCAGCCGGATGCCATCGGACATGGGAATCCAAACGTTTTCTATGACCCGGACTTCGCGCGGAAAGTCATGGACGATCTTCATGGCACCCTCTGTGGGGCCTGTGGGGGAGAGTGCGCCGCAACGGCAATGCATGTCCTAATGATATACGATAAAAAGGCTTCCACTGGCCCGGCATCGGTGCCGGCCCAATAGTCGGGGGGACGCGAAATGAACGATGGGCAAGCGGCCGCGGTGACGGTCATCGAGAATAGCTGGATCCCCATGCCCGACGGCTGTCGCCTGGCCGCCAAGTTATGGCTTCCCGCGGATGCCACGGATCATCCGGTTCCCGCGATCCTTGAATACATTCCCTATCGCAAGCGCGATTTCAAGGCCGTGCGCGACAGTGAAGTCCACGGTTTCTTCGCTCGTCACGGCTATGCCGGCGTGCGCGTGGACCTGCGCGGCAGCGGCGACTCAGATGGCGTGCTTCACGACGAGTACCTGCCCCAGGAACTGGCCGACGGCGTCGAGGTGATCCGCTGGATCGCCGCCCAGCCGTGGTGCAACGGCCGTGTAGGGATGATCGGTATCTCCTGGGGCGGTTTCAACGGTCTGCAGATCGCCGCCTTGCAACCGCCCGAGTTGCAGGCCGTGATCACCGTCTGCTCGTCCGACGACCGCTATACCGACGATGTGCATTACATGGGCGGCTGTCTGCTGACGGACAACCTGTCGTGGGCGTCGGTGATG
Source organism: Halomonas flagellata (assembly GCF_022487945.1). Taxonomy (NCBI): domain Bacteria; kingdom Pseudomonadati; phylum Pseudomonadota; class Gammaproteobacteria; order Oceanospirillales; family Halomonadaceae; genus Halomonas; species Halomonas flagellata. Next base: position 62,057 of record NZ_JAKVPY010000025.1, on the reverse strand, counting down.
TTGTCCTATAATGCCTGTCCGCCGGACCCGGCCATCGTCGGCGAACACTGGCGCGATTTGTGGTTCCAGCGCCTCGAGGAAAGCGGACTGTGGCTCAAGACCTGGCTGGAGCACCAGCGGCGCGATGCGTTCTGGCAGCATGCTTCCGTTTGCGAGGACTTCGCGGCGATTCGTTGCCCGGTGTTCGCGGTCAGCGGCTGGGCCGACGGTTATTGCAACACCGTATTCCGGCTGATCCGCCATCTCGACGTGCCGCGCAAGGGCCTGGTGGGCCCTTGGGGCCACAAGTATCCGCACATGGGCGGTCCCGGTCCCTCCATCGATTTCCTCGGCGAATGCGTGCGCTGGTGGGACCGCTGGTTGAAGGACATCGATAACGGTGTCGACGTCGAGCCGATGCTGAGGGCCTGGATGCAGGACAGCATATCGCCCATCAGTGACGAACGCCCCGGACGTTGGGTGGCCGAGGACGAATGGCCGAGCCGGCGCCTTCAGACGTGGGTCTATGGCTTGACCCCGGGGCGGCTCGAACCGGGTGGTGACAACGCCGTCACTAATGCGCCTCCACTCGAGGTCCGCAGCCCGCTCAGCGTGGGGATGTTCGCCGGCAAGTGGTGCAGCTACTCGGAAAGCACCGATCTGCCCACCGACCAGCGCCTGGAGGATGGCGGTTCGCTGTGTTTCGACACGGCGCCGCTCGAGGAAGACATCGAGATCCTGGGGCAGCCTGTGGTCGAACTCGAACTGTCGGCGGACCAGCCGCAGGCGATGGTCGCCGTCCGGCTGTCCGATATCGGCTCCGAAGGCACGGTGACGCTGGTCACCTACGGCCTTCTGAACCTCAGTCATCGTGGCGGGCATGCCCGGCCCGAACCGGTTCGCCCCGGTGAGTGGTATCGGGTTTCGGTGCGGCTGAATCACGTCGCCCAGCGGTTTCCTGCGGGCAACCGCATCCGGGTGGCCATCTCGTCGTCCTACTGGCCGCTGGCCTGGCCGTCGCCGGTTCCCGCGACCCTGACGCTCCACCCCGGCGGTCGTCTCCTGCTCCCTTCGCGTCCGATGCGGGAGGCGGATGCCGGCCTGCTCGATCTCGGCGTGCCAAGAGCGGCGCCGGGGCCGACGACGACGCTGCTGGTGCCGGCGCATCGCGAATGGACGGTACTGTTCAACCTGGCCACCAACGAGGCCACCCTGCAGGTCATCGATAACGATGGCCAGTGGCGCCTCGACGAGTTGGGCCTCACCATTGGCTACGACGTCACCGAGCGCTATCGCTATGCCAACGACGATTACGCCACGTTGAGAGGCGAGGTGGTCAATAGCCGCAGCTTCGAGCGAGGCGACTGGCGCATCGTCGTGGCCACTCGCACGCAGTTGACCTCGACGCCGACACACTTCCACTTGAATGCCACCGTCGATGCCTACGAGGGCGATGAGCGCGTCTTCTCCACCACCTGGAATGAAACCGTGCCGCGCGACAACATCTGATGCTTGCCGCGAAACGGCGGCCCGAGAGCCCTGACTCAAGCCCACGCAGTGGGAGAAGGGGCGTCAGGCACCTATCCCGAAACCCCAGCCTCCTTCGAGGCTGGGGTTTCTTCATTTAGGGGCCTCCCCATGGAGTCGGGTCGCCGGTGGGAAACGTGGCTGATATGATAGCGAGTTTTGCCGATCATGCCTTTCTGGAGCCGAGCCTTGACCCTGACGACCCCGGCGCTGCTGTTTCCCGCCATTTCCTTGCTGTTGCTGGCCTATACCAACCGTTTCCTGGTGCTGGCCCAGCTGATCCGCAAGCTGGCCGATGAGGAACGCAACCAGCACCAGGACGTCAATGCCAGGCAGATCCTGCTGCTACGCCAGCGGATTTCGCTGACCAAGCGCATGCAGCTGGCCGGAGTGATGAGCTTTCTGCTGTGTACCCTCTCGATGTTTGCACTGTTCCTGTCGCTGGAATTCACCGGTATGGTGCTGTTCGGCATCAGCCTGCTAAGCCTGTCTGTCTCGCTGGTCTATTCCCTGTGGGAGATCCAGATCTCGACCAATGCCCTCAATGTGCAGCTACAGGATATCGAGGACGTGCTGGCGTCGGGCTCGCCCGCTGAATCGCCTGGCAAGTCGGGAGAAGACGCATGACGTCTCCCGTCGAACTGTTGTGCTATTGCCGCCCGGGGTTCGAACCGGATCTTGCCGCCGAGATCACCGAGAAGGCCGAGGCCATCGGGTGGACGGGGCAGGCGCTCTTCGATGCCAATGCCGGCTTCGTGCGCTTCCGGGTCGAGGGCGATGAGCCGGTCAATGCCCTGCATCGCGAGCTGCCGTTGATGTCCCTGGTATTCGCGCGCCAGAGCCTGGTGGCACTGCCGCCGCTGTCACTTGCGCGCGAGGACCGCCTGACCCCCATCGTCGAACAGGTCGTGGCCAGCGGCTGGAGCTTCGAGTCGCTCTGGCAGGAGACGCCCGACACCAATGACGCCAAGGCGCTGGCTGGCCTGATCAAGGCACTGAACCGACCGCTGGAGTCGGTGCTGAAGAAGCGCAAGGCGCTGCGGCGCAAGGCCGGTGGGCGGCGCCTGCATCTGCTCTGGAGGGCCGGCGACCGGGTACAGCTGGGCATGAGCTTCCCCGGTAACCGCAGCGAGATGCCGGGGGGCATTCGCCGGCTACGTTTCCCCCACAGTGCCCCGAGTCGCTCGACCCTGAAGCTCGAGGAGGCCTGGCACGAGTTCGTGCCCCGGGAGCAGTGGGACACGCGACTGGCCGAAGGGATGCAGGCCGCGGATCTCGGCGCCGCTCCCGGCGGCTGGACCTGGCAACTGGCGAAGCGCGGAATGCACGTCTATGCCATCGACAACGGCCCCATGGACAAGGCCTTGATGGCCACGGGGCTGGTGGAACACCTGCGTGAGGATGGCTTCGTCTGGGAACCACCCTATCGTCTGGACTGGCTGGTCTGCGACATCGTCGACAAGCCGGCCCGGGTGGAAGCGATGATGGAGCGCTGGCTGGTGCGGCGCTGGTGTCGCGAAGCGGTGTTCAATCTCAAGCTGCCGATGCGGCGGCGCTGGCCCGAGGTTGCCTCCTGCCTCGAGCGTCTCGCGCAGGCACTGGCGGAGGCCGGGATAGCGGCAGAGATCGGCTGCCGTCACCTCTATCACGATCGTGAGGAGGTGACGGTGCACGTGCGGATCACGGACTGATCCGCACCGTTGACGAGTGGCGGGCGTCCGGCTACCTCGTGGGTTCGTAGATCCGGATGCGCTCGTCCTCGGTCAGCAGGGGCAGGAGACGCTGTATCACCCGGGCGCGCTCCTCACTGGTGTACCATTCCTTCCAGGCGCGCAGGTCGCGCCACTTGGTGATCATCAGGCGTCGGTCGCTGTGCCCGAGCTCGACGAGGCTCTCGCCGCCCACGAAGCCGCGTGCACCCAGGGAGTGGCGCATGGCTTCACGAGCGGCTACCTCGTATTCCTCCTCGAGTCCGGGCATGATGCGACGTTCGATAATGATCTTGATCATCTAGTTGCTCCCTACTGATTGCTTCCCACGACGAGGTCATCGATGGTTGATTCCACTGATTCCCCGCCCGATTATCAAGCAGAACTCGACACCACCGGGCTCTACTGCCCCGAGCCGATCATGCTGATGCACAACAAGGTGCGCGACATGCGTGCCGGCGAGGTGCTCAAGGTGGTCGCCAGCGATCCGGCGACCACCCGGGACGTACCCAGGTTCTGCAGCTTCCTCGGACACGAGTTGGTTCATCAGCAGGAGCTCGATGGCTGTTATCTCTACTTTATCCGGTTGGGGTAAGCGACATCCGGTTGGGGTAAGCGAGGGCCCTCGGCTCAGCCCGACGGCGGGCCGGTCTCGTCATCGGGCATCACCATCAGCGCCAGTGCCTCCAGGGTGGCGGGATCCTCGCGGCGAATGCGGTTGGCGATCCGGCGCTGGAAGAAGTAGACCACCCGATGACGGCTGTGGCCGGGGTAGAGGCAGGCATCACCGGGGAGGATCGGCGTCGAGTCCACCAGTCGCTCGTCGGCCAGCAAGGCCTCCACCGAGCCATCGTTGTAGAGTCGCCAGCCGAATACCTGCTTGAGCTGCCAGGGGGCGTCGCCCTCGTCCATGCACAGGGCGTGGGTGCCCTGGGTCTCGGGGAGCTGCTGGATGAGGGTGGTCTCGCTGGTGTCTTCGTAGTCGAAGTAGGCCGCGGCGTGCTCGAGCTCCAGCACCTTGTGCTCGGGGGCCGATTCGAAGAGCTCTTCGGTCTCCGGATCGCGATACCCGACGAAGCTGCCGTGTTCGGGGTCATCCAGGCGGTGACAGGGAGTCAGCGCCTCCATCCAGGGCACCAGTCCGACCACCTCGCCATCCTCGCGCAGGCCCCAGGCGAGCAGTGGCATGCCATAGAGGGTGTCGGGGCTGGAGGCGAGCCGGTAGACCATCTCCAGGCTATCCAGTTCGGGAGCCAGGCGGATCAGGCGGCGCCTGGCACGCTGACGCTGGCGCATGATCTCCAGGTCGATGACCTGGGCCGGGCGGGGTGACAGCGGGATACCCATGATCTCCCTCCACGTGCTGCGTGTTCACGGCATCGGCTTCTGGGGGCCGTCGGGCCTGACGCTGATCCGTTGCGAAACCAGGGATGCTCGCCACGATCGCTCAAGCCCGGCAGGCCCTTGGGCCGGACGGTAGCGCACTGCGTCACTCGTTGCACAACCAATAGCACAGTCGCTCTCGCAGGTTAAGCCCCTCGGGGCAAACGGCAGCGACGGGCGAGCTCCTCCCGCAGGGACTCGTGGCGCTCGCGGGCGGCGTCGAACGCCGGCAAGGGGGCCTCGGGGGCCTCCAGCGAGAGCCAGCGACGGCGATAGTCGGCGACCGGCTCGGGCCCTTCGGTCTGGGCCTCTAGCAGTTCGTCGATGGCACCGAGCCAGCCCCTGGCGGTCTTCTCGAGCCGTGCGAGCCAGGCCTCCAGTCGTGCGTGTTCGGGCGACTGGTGAAGTTCGTCGGGGAACCCCGACAAGCGGGAACAGCTACGCTCCAGGGAATGCTCGAGCAACTCGGAAGCCTCCTCCAGGCGCTGCTCGGCCAGCAGCAGGGTGCGCAGCAGCTCGGCGGAGAAGGGCCGGGTCCGCAGCGTCTTGAGGTGGCCTTCCAGGGTCGCCGAGTCGGGCTGCCAGCCGGGATCGAACTGGTGGAGGGTGGTGTCGCGCAGGTAGGCCAGTGCGGCGAGTTGGTCGTCATGGGGCCGGGTCTCCGCCGGCGAGAGCGGCGAACTGGCGCGGGAGAAGCTGCCGGCCCATTCGCTCGAGTCGAACAGGGCGTTCCAGCTGACCCGCGGCAACTGCTCCGTCTTGGCCTCGGTGAGCCGTGCCAGGCGCTCCCGGTCGCTCTCGGCGAGGGTCTCGGGCACCTCGCTGCGCCAGCAGGCATCGAGGCGGCGCCACAGTTCCAGCTCATAGAGCCAGCGCTGGCTGGCGGGCGCCACCCGGCCGAGCTGGTTGTTGCGTCCGGCCACCAGGCTGGTGATATGACACTCGCGCAGGGCATAGACGTTGAGCATGCCGTCGCGGGTCTCGGGGATCTCGAGCAGGCGCTCGCGCTTGTCGGGGAAACTGCCGATATTGTCGGGTGAGCGGGGGGCGGGGGCCTCGAGCCCGAGGCTGGCGGCGAGGCGTTGCTGGTACTCGGTCAGCAGGGTGTCGCTCTCGCCGCCAGCGCTACCACCGCAGCCGACCAGCAGGGCGGCCACTAACACCAGCCATGGCCAGTGGCGGGTGCGTCGCTCAGTCCCGAGGGAGTTCCAGTCGCCCATGCGCCACCGCCTTGCCCATTCGCCGCAGGCGCTCGCCGAGGAGCAGGGCCGCCACGCTGAGCCCGGCGATCAGGCCGATCCAGTAGCCGTGCACCCCGAGCGGCTCGGTCCAGCCGAACGGCCCCCGGGTGCCGAGCCAGTGCCCGCCCCCCAGCCCCACCAGCCAGTAGGCCACCAGGGTGATCAGCATGATCACGCGGGTGTCCTTGTAGCCGCGCAGGGCACCGGCCAGGTTCACCTGCAGCGAATCCGACACCTGGAAGATCATGGCCAGTATGACCAGCGAAAGCGCCAGGCGTTGCACCGCCACATCGTGGGTATAGAGCGCGATCACCGGTTCGGCGGTGAGCCACAGCAGCAGGCTGTTGAGCCCCGCCACCAGCAGGCTGATGACGATGCCGTTCCAGGCCACCAGGCGGGCGAACTCGGGCCGGCCCTGCCCCAGGGTGTTGCCCACCCGCACGGTCAGCGCCATGCTCAGCGACAGCGGGAGCATGAACAGGATCGAGGTGTAGTTCAGCGCCACCTGGTGGGCCGCCACCGTCACTTCGCCGAGGCTGGCGATGAACAGGGCGATCAGGGTGAACAGCGTCACCTCGACGAAGATCGCCACGCCGATCGGCACGCCCACGTAGAGCAATTCGCCGATCAGGCGCCAGCGCGGCGGCGTGGGCGTGTGCCAGAGCTCGATGTCGCCGTAGATGGGGCTCTTGTGCGTATAGGCGCTCATTGCCAGGCCCATCACCCACATGGAGAGCGCCGTGGCGATGCCGCAGCCCAGGGCGCCGAGCGCCGGCAGCGCCTGCACCCAGCCCGGCAGCCAGGTGCCGAACAGCCCACTGAGGCCGGCCCCGCCATAGATCAGCACGAAGTTGCCGGGGATGTTCACGCCGAGCCCGATCAGACTGATCCACAGCGCCGGTCGCGTATGGTTGACGCCGTCGGAGAAGGCGCGCAGCGCCTGGAACAGCGCCACCCCCGGCATGCCGAAGGCCACCGCCGCGAGGTAGGCGGCCGCGCCGCTGGCGACCTCACCGGGAACGCCCAACAGGCGAAAGATCGGCATCACCGAGAACCACAGCAGCCCCGCGGCGGCGATGCCGAGCACCAGGGCCACCCACAGCGCCTGGTGGACGTTGGGGCGGATACCGGCGAGGCGTCCGCCCCCGAGCAGCTGGGCGACGATGGGCGTGAGCCCCATCAGGGTGCCGGTCATGAACAGCATCAGCGGCAGCCACAGGCTGGAGCCCACGGATACCGCGGCCAGGTCGGTGGCGCTCAACCGGCCGGTCATCATCACGTCGACGACGCTCATGCCGGCCTGGGCGAGCTGGGCGCCGCAGATGGGCAGGGCGAGGCGGATCAGGGGTCGCGCTTCCTTGCGACTGGCGGCCAGAAGGTCGGAGGCAAACTGGGCCAAGGGGAGTGCTCCAGGCATGGGTCGAGAGATGGCCCCGACACCGCGGGGCGAACCGGTTAGTCTATCAGCCGTTGCCAATTTTCGCCTCGGCCGTCGTACCCCTATAATGGCCCGCTTTCCTGGCCCGATTCCGCCTACAGGGAGCTTGTGTGACCCATCGACTCGAGGATGTCATCACGCTGTTCGACGGCCTCTTCCGGGAGCCCTTCGGAACCCGGCTGGTGCGTGGTGGCGACGAGCCTCTCTACCTGCCGGCCGACGCTGCCTGTCCCTGGCATCGGGTGATCTTCGCCCGCGGCTTCTACGCCAGCGCGCTCCACGAGATCAGTCACTGGTGCATCGCCGGTGCCCGGCGGCGCGAGCTGGAGGACTACGGCTACTGGTACCTGCCCGACGGACGCGACGCCGCCGAACAGCAGGGCTTCGAGGCCGTCGAGGTGGCGCCCCAGGCCCTGGAATTGCTCTTCTCGCAGGCCTGCGGGCTGCGCTTCCATGTCAGCGTCGACAACCTGGGCGGGGAGGTGGCAGTCGATCGTGACGCCTTCCGTGCGCGGGTCGAAGCGCGGGCGGCGCGCTATGAGCGCGAGGGCCTGCCGGCCCGGGCGGAGGCCTTCCGCACGGCGCTCGAGGGCTTCTATCGCGGCGGCCTCGATCTGGCCAGGGCCCTCGAGGCGGGGCGCCGTCACCTGGCGACACCGGCCCGCCCCCTCGCTTCCCAGGCCTGCTGACCCAGCGCCAGCAATGGCGCCAGGGCCGGGGTGGCGCCGCGGGCCGGGTAGGCCACGCCGATGGTCTGGTGAATGTCCAGGCCCTCGAGGGGGCGGCACTGGACGTCGTGGCGGGCGAGAATCTCCGGCCAGGCCGGCACCAGGGAGGCGCCGATGCCGGCGGCCACCAGCCCCAGGGTGTACTCGATGGTGCGCAGTCGCGCCCTGACCTGGCAGCGCACGCCGGCCTCGTTGAGGGCGTCGGCCAGCCGCTCCATGGCGGCACAGGGGTGGCGCCAGATGACGGGCAGTTCCGCGAGGTCGTCGAGCGTGATCCTGCCCTTCAGCAGCAGCGGGTGCCCGCCGGGCAGGGCCAGTCGGTAGCGGTCGTACCAGATCGGCTGAAACGCCTCCTGGGGCGCCAGCTCCTGCTCGCCGATGATGCGGGCGTCGCAGGGCTCCTCCGGATTGACCAGGGTCAGCGCCAGGTTGTCGCCCTGGCCGATGTACTCCTTGAGCAGCGTCGTCATGCGGCTGGCCCCCAGCGAGCGCATCAGCCCGAGGCGCACCGGCATGGTCGGCGAGGGGCGGCGAAACAGCCGCGTGATCGCCTGCAGGTCCTCGCTGACCTGCTGTGCCAGCGGATAGAGCCGCTGTCCCTCCTCGGTGGGGGTGATGCCGCGGCGGTGACGTTCGAACAGCGTCGTGCCGAGCCGCTCTTCCAGTTGGCTCAGCGCCGCCGAGATCGACGGCTGGGCCACGTGGCAGCGCCGGGCGGCGGCGCTGATCGAACCGCCCTCGAAGGCGGCGATGAAGTAGCGCAGGCTGCGTACATCCATAGGGTTATCCTGTAGCTGGTGCAGGATATCGATATTATTCCTTTGTCAGGCTCGCGCGCTAGGCTATAGGCAATACACCATGCCGACGGGAGTCTTTCATCGTGGCCGCCCCTTTGCCCCATCACAGCCCGCCCCATCACAGCCCGCCCCATCACAGCCCGCCTCACCACAGCCCGCCCCGGGACCGCCTGCCCCAGGAGAACCGCTTCTACGCCGCCCTGCGTGACGGCGACTGGCCCCGACCCGAACGGTCCTGGCGGCTGGGCGATGTCGGCCTGAGTGCCACCGCCCTGGCCGAGCTGTTCGAGTCCCAGCTCATGAGTCGCCACCTGGACCTGCATGCCCGGCGGCTGCAGGCCCGGGGCGAGGCCTTCTACACCATCGGCAGCGCCGGCCACGAGGGCAACGCCGCCATCGCCCGGGCGTTCCGGGCGACCGATCCCGCCTTCCTGCACTACCGTGACGCCGCCTTCCTGATCCAGCGCAGCCGCGCCGTGCCGGGGCAGACACCGCTGTGGGACCTGCTGCTGAGCTTCGCCGCCTCGGCCGATGACCCCATCTCGGGCGGCCGGCACAAGGTGCTGGGGTCCCGTGCCCTCAACGTGCCCCCCCAGACCAGCACCATCGCCTCGCACCTGCCCAAGGCGGTGGGCGCCGCCTACAGCCTCGGCCTGTGGCGGCGCCTGGGCGGGGGCGGCGAGTGGCCCGCCGACAGCGTGGTGCTGTGCAGCTTCGGCGACGCCTCCTTCAACCACTCCACCGCCCAGGGGGCGCTCAATGCCGCCGCCTGGGCGGCCTACCAGGGTACGCCCATGCCGCTGGTGATGATCTGCGAGGACAACGGCATCGGCATCTCGACCTCGACGCCCCGGGGCTGGATCGAGGCCGGCATGCGCGCACGCCCCGGCTTCCACTACCTGAGCTGCGATGGCCTCGACCTGCTCGACACCTGGCGTGCCGCCCGTGAGGCGGAGCGCATCGCCCGGACCCGCAAGCAGCCGGTGTTCCTGCACATGCGCTGCGTGCGACTGTTCGGCCATGCCGGCTCCGATGCCCAGCAGGCCTACATGACGCCGCAGCGCATCAAGGCCGACGAGGCCCGCGACCCGCTGCTGGTCAGCGCCGGCCTGCTGCAGCGACATGGCGTGCTCGACACCGATGCCATCGCGGCCCTCTATCGGTCGGTGGGCGAGCGCGTCGCCCATGTGGCCGAGGAGGCGATTCGCCGCCCCAGGCTGGCAACCGCCGAGCAGGTCATGGCGAGCATCGTGCCGCCGCCCCGGCCCGGTCGACGCCGCCCCCGGGAGGAGGTGGTGGACGCCACGCCCGCACCCATGGCCAAGCTGCTCAACCAGGCGCTGCAGCGCCTGATGGCCAGCTACCCGCACCTGGTGATGGCCGGCGAGGACATCGGCCGCAAGGGCGGCGTCTACGGCGTCACCCAGCGGCTGCAGGCGCAGTTCGGCCCCCATCGGGTGATCGACACCCTGCTCGACGAGCAGAGCATCCTGGGGCTCGGTATCGGCCTGAGCCACAACGGCCTGGTTCCGATCCTCGAGATCCAGTTCCTCGCCTACCTCCACAACGCCGAGGATCAGCTGCGCGGAGAGGCCGCCACCCTGAGCTTCTTCTCCAACGGTCAATACACCAACCCCATGGTGGTGCGCATCGCCGGGCTCGGCTACCAGAAGGGCTTCGGCGGCCACTTCCACAACGACAACGCCATCGCCGTGCTGCGCGACATCCCCGGCCTGCTGGTGGCGTGCCCGTCCAATGCCGCCGACGCCGTGGGGCTGCTGCAGGAGGCGGTGCGCCTGGCCGACGAGGAGCAGCGCATCGTGGTCCTGCTCGAGCCCATCGCCCTCTACCACCATCGCGATCTGCTGGAGGAGGGCGACCAGCGGTGGTGCTTCGCCGACCCGGGGCCGGAACATCGCCTGCCGGTGGGTGAGCTCGGCTGTTGGGGCGAGGGGCACGAGCTCGCCATCGTCACCTATGGCAACGGGGTCTACCTCGCCCGTCAGGCCGCCGCGCGGCTCGAGGCCGAAGGCATTGCCCCGCGCATCGTCGACCTGCGCTGGCTCACCGCCATCGACCACGACGCCGTGTATCACCGGGTGGTCGACTGCGACCAGGTCCTGGTGGTGGATGAGTGCCGGCGCTCGGGCTCGATCAGCGAGGAACTGGTCACCGCCCTGGTCGAGCGTGGCGTGGAGAGCCGCCGCCTGCATCGCCTGACCGCCGAGGACAGCTTCATTCCGCTGGGCCGGGCCGCCACCGTGACCCTGCCGTCGAGCGAGGCGATCGCCGAGCGGGCGCGACACCTGGTGAGGTCCGGTTGCAAGGAGGAAAGGGCTGCCGACGAGGCGGCCCAGGGAACACTGGCAGGGAGCGATGAGGCATGAGCGGGACGCGCGAACGGTTGCTGGTCGTCTGTCCGGGACGCGGTACCTACAACCAGACCGAATGGGGTAGCCTGCTCCGGCACGCCGCCGGAAGCGAGTGGCTGGCGCGCTTCGACGCCCGGCGGCGCGAGGCGGGGCTGCCGACCCTGAGCGAGCTGGACGGCGAGATGCCCTTTCGCCAGAGCCTGCACGGGCGAGGCGAGCACGCCGCGCCGCTGATCCACGCCTGTGCCCTCGCCGACCTGCTGGCCATCGACCCCGGGCGCTACGAGATCGTCGCGGTCACCGGCAACTCCATGGGGTGGTATATCGCCTTGGCGGCGGGGGGCGCCCTGGAGCACGAGGAGGCCTTCACGCTGATCGGCAGCATGGGGCTGATGATGCAGGAAGCCCTGATCGGCGGTCAGCTGCTCTACCCGTGGGTGGACGAGCAGTGGCGGCCGCAATGGTCGCGGCGCCGTGAGCTGCTGGCGCTGATCGGGCGGCTGCACGGCGAGGAGGAGCGCGAGCTCTACCTGTCGATCGAGCTGGGCGGCATGCTGGTGTTCGGCGGCAACGAGGCGGGGCTGGCCGCGCTGAGCGAGGCGCTGCCGCCGCGGGAGCGCTTCCCCTTGCGGCTGCCTCAGCATGCCGCCTTCCATACCCCGCTGCAGCGGGAGGTGAGGGACGCCGCCCGTGAGCGGTTCACCGCCGCCCCGTTCCGGGCGCCGCGGGTGCCGCTGGTCGACGGTCGCGGCCATGTCTGGACGCCCTGGAGCTGTGACCCCCGGGCGCTCTGGGACTACACCCTCGGCGAACAGCTGGTGGCGCCCTATGACTTCACCGCGGCGCTGCGCGTCGGGGTGCGCGAGTTCGCGCCGGACCGCATCGTGATTCCCGGCCCCGGTGCCACCCTGGGCGGCGCCACGGCCCAGGCACTGATCCAGCTCGGCTGGCAGGGGCTGGACGACAAGGCGGCCTTCCAGGCCCGCCAGGCAGAGGACCCGCTGTTGATCAGCATGGGCATCGAGGCGCAGCGGAACCTGGTGGTTGGTTAGGCGCTTAGTCGGGAAGCCCCAGGCGTTGGTGCAGTAGCAGCATCACCTCGACCTCGTGCTCCGGCCGCAGCGGCTCCAGCCCCAGTTCGCCGAACAGCTCGCCCCGGGCCCGCGACCAGTCGCCGGGGTCCAGGGCGGCATAGAGGGTCTCCGCCGGGGCCAGCTCGACGAAGGGGTCCAGGCCATAGGTGTCGAAGAGTCGCGAGAGCGCGGCCTCGTCGTCACCGACACCGGCGGTGTAGAGCGTCTCGCTGAAGTGGTCGTTCTCCAGCTCACGGATCACGTCCAGCGGGCTCACGCCGATGCTGTTGAGCTCCTCGAGACTGTACCCGCCCAGCGAAACCAGTTCCTCGTTCAGCCAGTCGTCATCGGGCTGGATCAGGGTGTGCTTGATGCGTCCATCGCGCAGCGTCCAGGCGACGGCCAGCGGCAGGCCGCCGTCGTCGCCGGTCTCCACGGCGATGAAGCCGGGAACCTCGTCCATGTCATTGCTCCTCGGGTTGAGCGTCTTGTTGTGCCCGGTCGGCCGGCAGGCGGAAGAAGGCCCGGGTGGTGGCCGTGGCGGCGCGGGCCATCTCGAGTTCCGCGATGCCTCGCCAGTGGGCGATTTCCCGCACGATCCACGGCAACAATGCCGGCTCGTGACGTCTACCCTTGAGTTTGGCAGGTAAATTGCGCGGCAGCAGGTAGGGACAATCGGTTTCCACCATCAGACGGTTCAGTGGGATCTCGCCGACGAGCTCGCGCAGATGATGGCCCCGGCGCTCGTCGCAGAGCCAGCCGGTGAGGCCGATGTGCAGGTCGAGATCGAGGTAGCCGTAGAGGGTGTCGCGGTCCGCCGTGAAACAGTGCACCACGGCATCGGCGAGGTCGTCGCGCCAGGCGTGCAGCATCTCGCGCATGCGCCGGCCGGCATCCCGCTCGTGGAGGAACAGCGGCTTGCCGCTCTGCGCCGCCAGGTCCAGTTGGGCCTCGAAGGCACGCTCCTGCTCGGCGGGGGTGGAGAAGTTGCGATTGAAATCCAGGCCGCACTCGCCCACCGCCACCACCTCGGGTAGGCGATGCAGCGCCCCCATGGCCCGCGCCAGCGCGGCGTCCCAGCGGCTGGCGTCATGGGGGTGTACCCCCGCGGTGGCGTACAGGCCGGGAAGGCGGCGGGCGAGCTCCACCGCCTGCTCGGCATGCTCCCGGTCGGTGCCGGTGAGGATCAGGGTGGTGACGTTGGCCGCCCGGGCGCGAGCCAGTACCGCCTCGAGGTCACGGGAAAAGCTGGCGTGGGTCAGGTTGGCACCGATGTCCACCAGCGGCGCCGGCGAGCGCAGCCGCAGCGCCTCGGGCAGGAAATCGTCGAAGGTCTCGGTCGGATCCACCAAGGCGGAACTCCTCTGGTCTTGAAGGCCGGAGCAATCCGGGCGCGCCGCATTGTACTCGGGATCGGGGCCCGGGACACGCGACCGGGATCACCTCGAGCCGGCCATGCGTTACACTAGCCGCCTTCGGAATGCGATGAGGTGAGCGAGTGACCCTGCTACGTCTGGAACGGCTGCAACTGTCCTATGGTACCCATGTGCTGCTCGACGGCGCCGACCTGGTGCTGGAGAAGGGCGAGCGCCTCGCGCTGGTGGGGCGCAACGGCACCGGCAAGTCGACCCTGCTCAAGCTGGTCGCCGGCGAGATCCTTCCCGACGGCGGCAGCATCTGGCGCGCGCCGGGGCTGAAGATCGGCGTGCTCGCCCAGGACCTGCCCGAGGCCACCGGCCAGACCATCTTCGACGCGGTCGCCGAGGGGCTGCCCGAGGCCGGCAAGCTGTTGTCCGAGTATCATCACCTGATTCACGAGGCCGACCCGGACATGCGTCGCATGGAGCAGCTTCAGACCCGGCTCGAGGCCATCGACGGCTGGACCTTCCACCAGCGCATCGACGTGGTGCTGACCCGCCTCGGCCTGCCGGCCGACGCCGAGATGGCCGCGCTCTCCGGTGGCTGGCGGCGCCGCGTGGCGCTGGCCCGGGCGCTGGTCGCCGAGCCCGACCTGCTGCTGCTCGACGAGCCGACCAACCACCTGGACCTCGACACCATCGCCTGGCTGGAAGAGCAGCTCGCCGCCTTCAACGGGGCGGTGCTGTTCATCACCCACGACCGGACCTTCCTGTCGAAGCTGGCCACGGCGATCCTCGAGCTCGACCGCGGGCGGCTGGGGCGTTACCCCGGCGACTACGCGAAATACCAGGAACAGAAGACCCATGAGCTGGAGGTCGAGGCCCGCGAGAACGCCGAGTTCGACAAGAAGCTGGCCCAGGAGGAGGCGTGGATCCGCCAGGGCATCAAGGCCCGGCGCACCCGCAACGAGGGGCGTGTGCGGGCGCTGGAGCAGCTGCGCCGCGAACGCAGCGAGCGTCGCGAGCGCCAGGGCAAGGCCAATCTGTCGGTGGACAGCGGCGAGCGCACCGGCAAGCGGGTGGTCGAGCTGAAGGGCGTCTCCCGGTATTTCGGCGATGAGGTGGTGATCCGCGACCTCAGCCTGGAGATCCAGCGTGGCGACCGCATCGGCTTCATCGGCCGCAACGGTGCCGGCAAGACCACCCTGCTGAAGATCCTGCTCGGCGAGCTCGAGCCCACCGAGGGCCAGGTGCAGTTCGGCACCAAGCTGCAGGTGGCCTACTTCGACCAGCTGCGTGCGGGGCTCGAGCCCGAGAAGAGCGTCTACGACAACGTGGCCCAGGGCAGCGACCGGGTCACGGTGGGGGGCCGGGACCGCCACGTGATGAGCTACCTGCAGGACTTCCTGTTCACCCCGGAGCGGGTGCGCCAGCCGGTCAAGGCACTCTCCGGCGGCGAATCGAACCGCCTGCTGCTGGCCAAGCTGTTCACCCAGCCGGCCAACGTGCTGGTGCTCGACGAGCCGACCAACGACCTCGACGTCGAGACACTGGAGCTGCTCGAGGAGCTGCTGCTCGACTTCGACGGCACCCTGCTGCTGGTCTCCCATGACCGCGCCTTCATGGACAACGTGGTGACCAGCGTGCTGGCCTTCGAGGGGGAGGGGCGGGTAAGCGAGTACGTGGGCGGCTACAGCGACTGGGTGCGCCAGGGCGGCAAGCTGCCCCCGGCCCCCTGGGAGGGCGCGGCGCGCCAGGGGGCCGAGCCGGCCCGGACCACCGAGGAGATGGCCGGACAGGCGAAGCCGGCCCCGAAGGCGACGGCGGTGAGGAAGCCGGCCAAGCTCTCCTACAAGCTGCAGCGCGAGCTCGACGGCCTGCCGGCCGAGATCGAGCGGCTCGAAGCCGAGGTGGCCGTGTTCGAGGCCCGGGTGGGGGAGCCGTCGTTCTACCAGCAGGATGCCGACAGCGTCACTGCGATCCTGCAGGCACTGAGTGACCGGCAGGCCGAGCTGGATGCCGCCATGGAGCGGTGGATGGAGTTGGAGGCGATGGCCGCCGGCGAGTGAGAAAGCGATGATTCGCTACTGCGCTCGGGCTCTTGATGAAAAAAAGCTGACCGCCGGCGGTGCTCGCCGTCCTCATGTAGCAGGCTACACTCCGGTGGCTGCGCTCCGGCGGCGGTCCGCCTACCTTCGCTCGTGACGCGAATCCTTCGCTTTCTAAAGGATGATGTGACTGATACTCGGAAAGAATGAGGCTACTCGGCGCTCTCTTCGCCCTTCTTGCCCACCCGCACGGCCAGCACGTCGCACTGGGCACCGTGCAGCACGCCGGTGGAGGTGGAGCCCAGCAGCAGGGCGAAGCCATGGCGGCCGTGGGAGCCGACCACGATCAGGTCGACCCCCTGTTCCTCGGCAAAACGGTGGATCTCGGTGTCGGGCATGCCCACCAGGACGTGCTGGTCCTCTCTGGCCACGTGGGGGTCGGCGATCTCGGCCAGGCGCTGCTTGGCGTGCTCGTCGAGCTGATCCTGGATGCTGGTGAGATCCATGGGGATGTCGCCGCCATAGGCGAAGCCCAGCGGCTCGAGGGTGTGCATGATCGAGAGCTTGGCCTGGTTGCGTTCGGCGATCTGTACGGCGCGTTCCAGTACCTTGTGGGAGTCCTTGGTCAGGTCGACGGCGACCAGGACGTGACGATACTCGTTGCTCATGGTGTGGATCTCCGGCAGACGTCCAGCAACTGGTGATGCTTCCACTCTAGGACGCCTGACGAACCACGACAACGACTTGCATCAAGATTTGCGCATCAAGCGCCATTCGGGAGAGAGCATGACCTGGCTGATCATACTGTTCGTTCTGATGCTGGTGGTTTCGCCGGTGATGTGGCTCAGGCCGAGCCCGCGCCAGCGACGGGTCGCCGACCTGCGCAGCGAAGCGATGAAGACCGGCCTCTCGATCAAGCTGGAAACGCCGCCGCTGCACGACACCCGAACCGCCATGCCGGCCTACCGCTGGCACTATCCCCAGGAACGGCCCGGCCCGGACTTCGTGCTGGTGCGTGACAGCGAGTCCGCCGACTCGCTCAAGCCCTATGCCCACGGCTGGCGCTGGCGAAAGGAGCCGTTGCGGCCACTGCCCGAGGCCCTCGAGGAGCGCTTCAAGGGGCTGCTGTCGCGACTGCCCCGGGATGCCCTGGTGATCGAGTCGAATCACCGCGCCCTGACCCTCTGGTGGTGGGAGTCCCAGGACTTTTCGCGTTTCGCCACCTACCTGGAGGACTTCACGGCCCTGCGCGACGGCCTGGCCGGGCGCCCCGACGATCCCGGGATGTCGGACGTTTCCGTCGATCGCCGGACGTGACGGGCTTCAGTCGCCCGCTTCGCGGGCCTGGATGGCCAGGCCGTTGTCCTCGATGCGCGAGAGCAGGCCGGCGAGCTGCTCCACGTCCTCGTCGCTGAGCCCGGCCAGCATCTCGGTACGGGCCTGGGTCACCACCGCATCGATGCGCTCGAGAAGAGGCGTGGCTTCGGGGGTGAGGTAGACACGCTTGGTGCGGCGGTCCTGGTCGCAGGGCTGGCGCGCGATCAGCCCCTGCTCGGAGAGCTGGTCCAGGGTGCGCACCAGCGACGGGGCCTCGACCCCGATGGCGCGGGCCAGGTCGCACTGGGGCTGGCCGTCGCCGAGTCGCCACAGGGTGTAGAGAGTGACCCAACGGGTCTGGGTCAGCCCCAGGGGGGCCAGACGTTGATCGATGACGGCGCGCCACAGACGCGGGACTCGGGTCAGCTGTAAGCCGATGTTCTGATGCATGGGACTCTGGGTTCCGGTTGGCTTCGCTGGATTGTCCGTAGACCCAGCGTGCAATGCAAGCACGCTTACCGTTCGTCTGCCGCCGGATCGTCCTCGTCGGCCGCCCGGGCCGCGGCGTCTGCCTCGCTGGCTTCCTCCCCGGCACGACGCTCGGCAGCCTCTTCACGACCCTCCGCCGGTGCGGCGTCACCCTCGGTCTCGTCCCGATCCGTCTCCTCGGTGCTGCGTCCTTCCCGCGGGGCGTCGTCCGCTTCCGAAGCCGCCTGCCCTTGGCCCGGTATCAGCCGGCGCCAGTCGAGCCCGGGCAGCCCCGGGGGCGACTGGATGCGTCCGTCGGCCAGGGTCCCGCTCTTTTCGTTCACCGTGAAGCGCAGCACGCCGATGCGCTGGCCGCTGTCGGTCATCACGTCGATACGCCAGCGGCCCGCCACGTGCTCGGGGAAGTTCTGCTTGTGACTCCAGGCCCGGTAGCCCTGTTCGCGCCCGCCCTCGATCACCAGCGGGATCCGGTCGATCGCCTCGCCCTCGTGCCGCCAGACGTGGAAGACCTCCTCGCGCAACCCGCGCGGTGCGCGGATCGCCGTGTAGGCATAGAGGCCGGAGGCCTGCAGCGCGCGGGGGGTCAGGCGCAGGCTGTCGCGGGGCTCGCGGGCATCGGTGTCGAAGCCGGGCGAGAGTGCCGTGGCGGTGATCCAGAGGTTCGCCGGCGGCACCCAGACCCGGCCGGCCCAGGCCAGGGTGGCCAGCATGCCCACGAGGGCGAGCAACGCCAGCCAGCCGCGAGGCCGACGGGGACGGAACAGGTGCAGCAGGCTCGGCAGGCTGAAGAGCAGCATGGCGGCCAGCGCCAGCTTGAGGCTCTGCCCGGTGCTCAGATGCAGCAGGGTCGGCAGGGTCACCAGCACCACCAGGAAGACGCATTGGGCGTGGAAGGCGAAGTAGAGCCAGCGCTGGCGATCGGCCAGCTTGTAATAGAGGGGGTCGAGAATCGAGAGTACCGCCATGGCCAGTAACAGCAGGGTGAACAGCGCCTGGCCGCTGGCCCAGACGGTGGTGGCCAGCAGGAACGGTAGGCAGAAGAACAGGGTCTCCTGGTGGATCATCTGGGCGATGAAGGTGGTGACCCCGCGGGGCAGGGTGGGGTAGCCGCGGCGGGCCATGAGGCGGCCGATCAGGCTCTCCGAGAGCAGCAGCAACCAGGCCAGCAGCATCCCCAGGGCGAGCAGCGCTCCCAGCCACTGCTGGCGGTCGACCAGGAAGAAGCTACCAAGGCCGGCGGCGAAGGCGATCGGCGGCCACAGCCAACTCCAGGGACGAATATGCTCGATCAACCGCTCGATGCGTTCATGCAGCCGGTGCAGCCGCGGTGAGTCGAGGCTGGTGGGGGCCGGGGAAGAACCGGAGGGAGGAGGCATGGGGGTGTCGACTACCCTGAACAGAACCAGACTCGGATCCTACCAGCTTGGTCCGGGCGACGGGGACCTGTCATATCGTCGCGGGTCGTCGTGGCGGGCGGGGCAAGGAGAGCGGGGGCTTGACGTCGCCGTCGGAGTGGACCAAGCTGTGCGCATTCAAACGACCGTATGAAATCGTGGAGATTCGCGGATGATCTATCAAGGCAAGGCCATCTCGGTGGCGCGCAGCGGCGACGACATCGCCACGCTCACCTTCGATCTGAAGGACGAGTCCATCAACAAGCTCTCCAGCGCGGTGATCGCCGAGCTGGAAGAGGTGGTCGAGGCGCTCCAGGCCGAGAGCGGCCTCGCGGGGCTGGTGATCGGCAGTGCCAAGGACGTCTTCATCGTCGGCGCCGACATCACCGAGTTCCATGGCATGTTCGAGCAGGGAGAGGACCAGATCGAGGCCATGCTCGAGCGGGTGCATGGCATCTTCAACGCCATCGAGGACCTGCCGTTCCCCACCGTCACCGCCATCAACGGCCTGGCGCTGGGTGGCGGCTGCGAGGTGGCCCTGGCCACCGACTTCCGCGTGATGGCCGAGGGCGCGAAGATCGGCCTGCCCGAGACCAAGCTGGGCATCCTGCCGGGCTGGGGCGGCTGCGTGCGCCTGCCGCGCCTGATCGGCGCCGACAACGCCATCGAGTGGATCGCCGGCGGCAGCGAGAACAAGGCGGCCGACGCCCTGAAGATGGGCGCCGTGGACGTCGTGGTGCCGGGCGAGGAACTCGAGGCGGCGGCGCTGGACATCCTGGTCCGGGCCAAAGCCGGCGATCTCGACTACCTGGCCCGCCGGGAGGAGAAGACCGGCCCGCTGAAGCTGGGTCCCATTGAGCAGATGATGGCCTTCGAGACCGCCAAGGGCTATGTGGCCGGCAAGGCGGGCCCGCACTACCCGGCACCTATCGAAGCGATCAAGGTGATTCAGAAGGGCGCCGGCGAGGCGCGCGGCCGCGCCCAGGCGATCGAGGCCAAGGCCTTCGCCAAGCTGGCCCTGACCGAGGTCTGCTACAACCTGGTGGGGCTCTTCCTCAACGACCAGCTGGTCAAGAAGAAGGCCGGCAAGTATGAGAAGCAGGCCCAAGCCGTCAAGCAGAGCGCGGTGCTGGGCGCCGGCATCATGGGCGGCGGCATCGCCTACCAGAGCGCCTCCAAGGGCACGCCGATCCTGATGAAGGACATCAAGGGCGAGGCCATCGAGCTGGGGCTCAGGGAGGCCCGCAAGCTGTTCGCCAAGCAGGTCGAACGGGGCAAGCTGACTACCGAGCAGATGGCCGAGCGGCTCACCAACATCCGCCCGACCCTCTCCTATGGCGACTTCGGCAGCGTCGACCTGGTGGTCGAGGCGGTGGTCGAGAACCCCAAGGTCAAGGAGGCGGTGCTCACCGAGGTGGAAGGCGTGGTCGGCGAGGGGACCATCCTCACCTCCAACACCTCGACGATCTCGATCACTCGCCTGGCCAGGAACCTCGAGCGCCCGGAGAACTTCTGCGGCATGCATTTCTTCAACCCGGTGCACCGCATGCCGTTGGTCGAGGTGATCCGCGGCGAGAAGACCGGTGACGCCGCCGTAGCGGCCACCGTGGCCTACGCCCGCGCCATGGGCAAGACGCCCATCGTGGTCAACGACTGCCCGGGGTTCCTGGTCAATCGCGTGCTCTTCCCCTACTTCGGCGGCTTCAGCCAACTGGTCGAGCAGGGCGCCGACTTCCAGCGCGTCGACAAGGTGATGGAGAAATTCGGCTGGCCCATGGGCCCCGCCTACCTGCTCGACGTGGTCGGCATGGACACCGCGGTGCACGCGGGCGAGGTGATGGCCGAAGGCTTCCCTGAGCGCATGGCCAGCATGGGCGGCGAGGGTGGCAAGAGTGTCATCCAACTGATGGTCGAGAAGGAGCGCCTGGGCCAGAAGAACGACAAGGGCTTCTACGCCTATGAGGAAGACAGGAAGGGCAAGCCGCGGAAGGTCAGCGACGAGGCCGCCATCGCGCTGGTCAAGGGCGTGGCCAAGGAGAGCCGCGAGTTCAGCGACGAGGAGATCATCGCCCGCATGATGGTGCCGCTGTGCCTGGAGACGGTGCGTTGCCTCGAGGATGGCATCGTGGGCAGCGCCGCAGAAGCCGATATGGCGCTGATCTACGGCATCGGCTTCCCGCCGTTCCGCGGTGGCGCACTGCGCTACATCGACGCCATGGGCGTGGCGGCGTTCGTCGAACGGGCCGAGGGGCTGGCCGAGGAACTGGGACCGCTCTACGCCCCCACCGACAGGCTGCGCCAGATGGCCCAGGCCGGCGAGCGCTTCTATTCCACCAAGACCCAGGGCTGAACCCACCACGAACAGGAGATGGAAGAATGAATTTGAATCCGAGAGACATCGTGGTGGTCGACGCCGTGCGTACCGCCATGGCCAAGGCGAAGAACGGTGCCTTCCGCCACGTGCGCGCCGAGAACCTCTCCGCCGCCGTCATGCAGGCGCTATTCGAGCGCAACCCGGGCCTCGACCCGGCCGAGGTCGACGACGTGATCTGGGGGTGCGTCAACCAGACCCTCGAGCAGGGCTACAACATCGCCCGCAACGCCGCGGTCATGACCGGAATCCCGAGCAGCGTGCCGGCCCAGACCGTCAACCGCCTGTGCGGCTCCTCGATGAGTGCGCTGCATATCGCCGCGGCCAACATCAAGGCCGGCATGGGCGATTTCTACATCATCGGTGGCGTCGAGCACATGGAGCACGTCTCCATGATGCACGGCGCCGACGTCAACCCGGCGGTCAGCAAGCACACCGCCAAGGCCGCCATGATGATGGGCCTGACCGCCGAGCTGCTGGGCAAGATGCACGGCGTCACCCGCGAGGAGCAGGATCGGTTCGGCGTGCGCTCCCACCAGCGCGCCCAGGCCGCCATGGAGAAGGGTTACTTCGACAACGAGATCATCGGCATCGAGGGCCACGACCAGCGCGGCTTCAAGGTGCGGGTCGACCGCGACGAGGTGATCCGCGCCGATGCCAGCCTGGAGAAGATGGCCGAGCTCAAGCCGGTCTTCGACCCGCGGGGGGGCACCGTCACCGCCGGTACCTCCTCGGCGCTCTCCGTGGGTGCCGCCGGCATGGCGGTGATGAGCCACGAGCGCGCCCTGGCCCTGGGCCTCACCCCCATCGCCCGGGTGCTCTCCACCGGGGTGGCCGGCTGCGATCCCTCGATCATGGGCTACGGCCCGGTGCCGGCCTCGATGACGGCGCTCAAGACGGCGGGTTTGACCAGCGACGACATCCAGACCGTGGAGCTCAACGAGGCCTTCGCCGCCCAGGGGATACCGGTGCTCAAGGACCTCGGGTTCCTCGATGCCCTGGACGACAAGGTCAACCTCAACGGCGGTGCCATCGCCCTGGGCCACCCGCTGGGCTGCTCCGGGGCACGCATCTGCACCACCCTGCTCAACGTGATGCAGCAGCGTGACACCACCCTTGGTCTGGCCACCATGTGCATCGGCATGGGGCAGGGCGTGGCCACCGTCTTCGAGCGGCTGAAGTAGCTGCAGGGCGACACCGGGCTGTAGCAGGACCCTGAACGACGACGGCACCTCGCGGGGTGCCGTCGTCGTTGGTGGCAGGCCATTTCGCCGCTCAGTCGGTGCCCTCGCCCCCGTCGTCCGGCTCGTCGGGCGCCGTCTCTTCCGCGGTATCCTCGCTCTCGTCGGGCGTGTCGTCCTCATCCTCGTCGCCCTCGATCCAGCCGCGCTCCCGGTAGTAGCGCAGGGCGCCCTCGTGCAGCGGGGCCGTGAGTCCTTCCCGGATCATCGACTCGACCGTCAGTTCGCCATAGGCCGGATGGAAGGACTTGAAGTGATCGAGATCGTCGAAGACCGCCGCGACGATGGTATGGATGGTCTCGGGGTCGGTCTCCGCCGAGGCGACCAGGGTGGCCCTCACGCCGAAGGTCTCGACGGCCGGCTGGTCGGGAGCGTAGATGCCGGCGGGAATCGTGGCCCGGGTGAAGTAGGGGGTCTCCTCGACCAGTCGGTCGACCGCCTCGCCACCCACGTCGATGATGGCCGCGTCGCAGAGCCGGATCGCCTGTGCCACCGAATCGTTGGGATGCCCCACCGTATAGACCATGGCATCGACGTTGCCGTGGCACAGCTCCAGCGACTGCTGGTCGGCGGGCAGGTCGTTGGCCAGGCTGAAGTCATCGAGGGTCCAGCCCCTGGTCTCGAGCAGTTTCATCATGGTACCGCGCTGGCCCGAGCCGGGGTTGCCGACATTGACGGCACGCTGTCGCAGGTCGTCGAACTCCCGGATGCCGCTGTCGCGGCGGACCACCAGGGTGAAGGGTTCGCCATGGACCGAGAAGAGCGACCGCAGCGAGTCGTCCGGCCCGACATCGCTGAACCCCTCGATGCCCGAAACGGCATAATGCTGGAGGTCCGACTGGGCCAGGGCGACGGTCACCTCGCCCTCGCGCACCGCCTGGAGGTTCGCGGCCGAGCCGTCGCTGATCCGGGCGGTGCAGGGGGGCTCGAGAAGCCGACAGATGGCGCGTCCGGTGACATGGTAGACACCGGCCGAACTCGCCGTGCCGATGATGATGCGCTCCTCCTCGGCGAAGCCGCCTCCCGGTATCAGCAGCCCGGCCAGCAGGCTCGCCAGGCAGCTTGCCCGGGCGAGACGAGCAGGGGCGCACGGCGGTGTTGTTCTGTCGGTGTGCATGGGCGTCCCTCCGTTGAGGTCATCGGCCCGCCGGGCGGCGGCGTGCGTGCCGTCAGGGAAGGTGCGCGAAGCCGAATGACCTCGCTCAAGCCAAGCATAGCCGCCTGCCCCGCACGGTGCCGCTCTCCGGCCACCTGGCACACCCGCTACTCGACGGGGGGATGCCTTACAGGATCCCGCTGTCGAGCCCGGCGGCGAGGTAGAGGCCGAGCTCCTCGACCTGGTCGGCGAATCCCTCCTGCCACTCGCCGCGCAGGATGAGCGGCTCCTGTGCCCATCGCCAGCGCAGCCCGGTAACGATGCTCTCCACCGCCCGGCGGGTGCCGGTGCCGTCACGGCCGGCGCGAATGTAGAGCGCGCAGGGCAGCCCCTGCTTCTCCTCCAGCACCGGGTAGTAGCTGCGGTCGAAGAAGTCCTTCAGGGCGCCGCTCATGTAGCCGAGGTTCTCGGTAGTGCCCATCAGGATGGCGTCGCAGGCGCGCACGTCGCCGGGTCCCGCCTCGAGCGGTGGCTTGACCACCACCTCGACGGCCTCGATGTCCGGGTGGCGGGCGCCGCGCTCGGCGGCCTCGCGCAGCCTGAGCGTATTGGGGGAGGGCGCATGGGCCACGATCAGCAGGCGTTTCATGATTTGACAGTCTATCCTCTTTCTCCGACGCTGAGGCGTCCCGCCCACGTAATCCGCCAACTCAACGAGCAAGGAGGTTGATCGTCATGGCCTTTGCACTTTCGACCATGCAACTGGAAAGCTCCGCCTTCAAGGCGCAGGGCGCGATCCCGGTGAAGCACACCGGCGAGGGCGAGGATGTCTCGCCGGCATTGGCCTGGCGCGATGCACCGGAGGGCACCAAGGGTTTCGCGGTGATCTGCCATGACCCGGATGCCCCCCTGGTGCAGAACGGCAGCTACGGCTTCGTGCACTGGGTGCTCTACAACCTGCCGGCATCGACCACCTCACTGGAGGAGGGCACCACGGCAGGCACCAGTGGCCTGAACGACTTCGGCAAGTCCAGTTACGGTGGCCCCATGCCCCCGGAGGGTCACGGCGTGCACCAGTACTACTTCTGGGTGCTGGCCCTGGACAAGGCCACCGATCTGCCGGAAGGGCTGTCGCTGGCCGAGCTGCTCAAGCAGGTCGAGCCTCACCTGCTGGGCATGAACCGGTTGGTGGGAACCTATCGGCGCGGCTAGGAGGCCGATCTCCCCCGCCGTGACGCGGCCTTCCCGTCACGGCGGAGCGTCATGCGTTCTCCCGGGCCTTTCTCTCCTGGGGCAGCAGAGCGGCGTAGATCACCGCATTGACCGGGGTGGCCACGCCGTACTGCAGTCCAAGCCTCACCACGGCGCCGTTCTGGGACTCCAGCTCGGAGGGCCGACCGGCCATGATGTCACGCTGCATGGAGGCGGTGCTTTCGGGAGGCAGGGCGTCGATGAACTGCATCGCCCGGGCCACGGCGTCGCCCGGCAGCGCCACCCCGCAGGCCCGGGCCACGGCCTCGATCTCGGCCAGTATCCGTTCGATCAGCGCGCGGGTCTCGGACAGGGTGCGGGTCTCGCCGATCGTCGCGCGGCTGATGCTGCCGATGCCACTCATGGCGCAGATGAACAGGAACTTGCTCCACACGCTCGTCTGGATGTCGTCGGGGACCTCGGCGCTCACCCCCTCGGCCCTGTCGAAGGCGGCCTTGAGCCGGGCGGTGCGCTCGCTCGCCCGGTTGTCACGTTCGCCGAAGCGCACGAAGGGATCGACTCCGGCATGGCGGATATGACCCGGACTCTCACGCCAGGCGAGGATGCCGCACAGGCCGTCGAGCACCGGCCCCTTGCCCAGCACCCCGGCCAGGATGTCGGCCGCCTCGACGCCGTTCTCCAGTGGCACCACCAGGGTCTCGGGGCCGACCATGGGACGAATCGCCTCGGCGGCCTCATGCACCTGCCATGCCTTCACCGCGACCAGTACGCAGTCCACCACGCCCACGGCTGCGGGGTCATCGGTGGCGCTGGCCGGGGCAATGGTGACGTCACCCTTGATACTCGAGACCTTCAGTCCGTCGCGGCGGATGGCCGCCAGATGCTCACCGCGGGCGATGAAGGTGACCTCCTCGCCGGCCGCGGCCAGGCGTGCGCCGAAATAGCCGCCGACGCCACCGCTGCCCATGATCGCGAATCTCATGTCCTGTCCTGTCCTGTCCTGTCCTGTCGGGTTTCATGTCTGTTCAGCCAGCCTAACGCCCAAGGCGGCGTCTCGCACCGGGTCGCGCAACATGCTCGGCTACTTCCTGCGCAACTCCAAAGTGGTGTGGCCGGCAGCGAACCAGCGAGATGGCTACTACTTCGACTTCTCGCGCTACCCGTTCGACAAGGCCCTGCTGGGCCGCGAGGTCTGAGAGACCGCGCCTTCGCCTCGGCAGGGGACGAGCCGGGCGCTCTTGCGCCCGATCAAATGACGCCTTATCGGGGCACTGCTAGGATGGAGCCATCCGTCACACACGTGACAGGGGGTCGGCCGGCGCGCCGGCTCCTGCTGCATGGAAGGCGCCATGAAGAAGACCCGCCCCGACGCGCTGGACGATACCCTCTCGCCGCTCAAGCTGAAGCGCGTGGGCATCGACACCTACCGCGAGAACGTCGCCTACCTGCACCGCGACTGCGCGCTGTATCGTGCCGAGGGCTTCCAGGCGCTCTCCAAGGTCGAGGTGCGCGCCAACGGCCAGCGCATCCTGGCGAGCCTCAACGTGGTGGATGACACCGCCATCGTCGGTTGCGACCAGCTCGGTCTCTCGGAGGACGCCTACGCCTCGCTGGGGGCGGGGGAGGGCCAGCCGGTCAGCGTCTCCCAGGCCGAGCCGCCGGCCTCGATTCCCGCCCTGCATCGCAAGCTCGTCGGCGAGCGTCTCTCCCGGGATGACTTCCGCGACATCATCCACGACATCGCCGAGCTGCGTTACTCCAAGATCGAATTGACCGCCTTCGTGGTCGCCTGCAACCGTGGCGAGCTCGACCGCGAGGAGGTGTTCTACCTCAGCGACGCCATGAGTCGCGTCGGACGCCGGCTCGACTGGCACGAACACCCGGTGGTCGACAAGCACTGCATCGGCGGCATTCCCGGCAACCGTACCTCCATGCTGGTGGTGCCCATCGTCGCCGCCCATGGCCTGCTCTGCCCCAAGACCTCGTCGCGGGCGATCACCTCGCCCTCGGGCACCGCCGACACCATGGAGGTGCTGGCCAGGGTGGACCTGCCCTTCGATGACCTGGGCGATATCGTGCGCACCCATCGTGGCTGCCTGGCCTGGGGAGGCACCAGCCAGCTCTCGCCCGCCGACGACGTGTTGATCTCGGTGGAGCGGCCGCTCGCCATCGACTCGCCCGGCCAGATGGTCGCCTCCATCCTCTCCAAGAAGGCCGCCGCCGGCTCCACCCATTTGCTGCTCGATATCCCCGTGGGGCCCCACGCCAAGGTGCGCTCGATGCCCGAGGCCCGGCAGCTGCGCCGGCTGTTCGAGTTCGTCGCCAAGTGCCTGGGGCTGACCCTGGACGTGGTGATCACCGACGGCAGCCAGCCCATCGGCCGTGGCATCGGCCCGGTGCTCGAGGCCCGCGACGTGATGCGCGTGCTCGCCAACCACCCCGAGGCGCCCATGGACCTGCGCCAGAAGTCGTTGCGCCTGGCCGGGCGGATGCTGGAGTTCGACCCCGACGTGCGCGGCGGCGACGGCTTCGGCATCGCCCGGGACATCCTCGACTCCGGCCGGGCACTCGAGAAGATGCAGGCGATCATCCGCGCCCAGGGCGAGAAGCCCTTCGACCCGGACGACCCGCCGCTGGCGCCCCAGAGCTTCGAGGTCGTGGCGCCCGCGGCCGGCGTGGTCACCGCCATCGATAACCTCAAGCTGGCGCGCATCGCCCACCTGGCCGGCGCCCCCATGGCCGCCGGTGCCGGGGTCGATGCGTTCGTGCGCATCGGCGATACGGTAGGGGCCGGCCAGCCGCTCTACCGCGTGCATGCCGCCTACCGCAACGAGCTTGCCTTCGCCCACCGGTCCAGCGAGCGCGACAGCGGCGTCACCCTCGGACGCGCCGACGAGATCACCCGTTTGAACGTGGAGTTCTGATGACCATTGCACTGCTCCATTTCCCCGACGAGGCGGCCCCCGCCACCCGCCTGGCCGAGACCGCCGGCCTGGCCGCCCATGCCGTCGACCGCCACCGCTTCCCCGACGAGGAGCTCAAACTCCGGCTTCCCTTCGCCGAGGCCGGCACCTTTCCCGACACCCTGGTGATCTACCGCAGCCTCGACCGCCCCAACGACAAGCTGATCGAGCTGCTGCTGCTCGCCCGCCATGCCCGGCAGCAGGGCGTGACACGCCTGGTGCTGGTGGCGCCATACCTGGCCTACATGCGCCAGGACATCGCCTTCCACCCCGGCGAGATCGTCAGCCAGACTATCATCGGCGGCTTTCTCGCCGAGCTGTTCGACGCCGTGATCACCGTGGATCCGCACCTGCACCGCATCGATCGCCTCGACCAGGCGATCCCCATCGAGCACGCCATCGCGCTCTCCGGCGCACCACGCCTGGCCGAGCTGATCGCCAGGAAACGCCGCGAGGCGCTGCTGCTCGGCCCCGACGAGGAGGCGCGGCAGTGGGTGCAGGGTGCCGCCGAGGTCACCGGCTTCGACTTCGGCGTATGCCGCAAGGTGCGCCACGGCGACTGGGAGGTGGAGATCCAGCTTCCCGACCTGGACCTTTCCGACCGCCGGGTGGTGCTGATGGACGACGTCGCCAGCTCCGGCCACACGCTCGCCCGCGCCGCCGAGCAAGTCCTCGCCGCCGGCGCCGCCTCGGTCGATGTGGCCATCACCCATGCGCTCTTCGCCGGCGATGCGCTGGCGGTGATCAAGGCCGCCGGCGTCGGCGAGATCTGGAGCACCGACTGCATCGCCCACGAGAGCAACGCCATCGCCATGGCGCCGGTGCTGACCGAGGCGTTGGACCAGGTGCGGAGGAAAATCGGGTGACCATGCGACTCCCGCCTTGCGAGGCCATGGGGGGGGCGGCGAGCCACTGGGTGAGGGGATCCTGCGCTGATGGAACTTGGTCAGCCACAGCAAGGCGGAGATCGCCGAGGGCTGGCGCGACCAGGAGGCCCGTCAGCGCCGCAGGATCCAGTAGCGTCCGCCCAGCGGGCCGGGGCGTTCGAGGATGATCGGGGGCTCCTCGGCGGGGGGGCGGATGACCGGAGGGGGGCCGGCCTGTCGGGGCCGCGCGCCGAGCGCCCGCAGCCGGCGGATGCGCGTTTCCGTCGGCGGGTGGGTGCGCAGCCAGTCGAGCCAGGCGGGCTGGTAGCGGCCGTACATCGTCGTCAGCCAGCTGCCGTGGTAGCGCTCCAGCACGTCCAGGGCCGAAGCGAGGCCGTGGGGGTCGCCGGTGAGGGCGGCGGCTTCCAGGTCGGCGGTGTATTCGCGGTTGCGGGAGAGCGCGAGCTGCAGCAGGGTGCTGAGGGTCGGGGCAAGGGCCAGCAGCAGCAGTGGCAGCCACGGCACGACGAGCTCCCCGGCCATGACCAGGGGCAGCATCACCAGCAGGCTGATCTGCACCAGGGTCGTCACCCAGATTGTCAGGCGGGTCATGGCGGCGGCCATCGACATCACTCGGGTGTCGCCGTGGCGCAGGTGGCTCACCTCGTGGGCGAGCACGCCGGCCAGTTGGCGCAGGTCCAGCGCCCGCAGCAGGCCCTCGGTGACCGCAATGCCGCCGTCGTGCCGGCTACCCACGGCGAAGGCGTTGAGGTCACGCGACGGGGCGTAGTAGAGCAGCGGGGCGATCTCCAGGCCGGCCCGACGATAGAGGATATCGAGGACCCGATAGAGTTCCGGGGCCTGGTGAGGGCGGAGCAGCCCGGCGCCGGCGTTGGCCAGGATCAGGCGGGCCGGGATCCAGCCGCTGAAATACACCGCCAGCAGCGCCGACGCGAGGCACAGGAGCACGCCGCTGGCGCCGGCGAGGAGATAGCCCGGCACGGAGAGCACCAGGGCCAGTCCGGCCATGATCAGCAGGGTCTGCAGGCCATTCTTGAAGCGGCTGCGCCAGAGCCGTCCCGGTTCGAGTGCCACGGTGAACCTCGCTCCCGACAGAGGTGTGCGTCAACGGGTCAATCCACGATATCCGAAACCCGGGAGATGAAGAAGGCACCTGGGTTCTCAGGAAGCCCGGGCGGCTGGGTCATGGTACGCTCTGAGGCGTACCCCGACATTGGCCGACACCGCCGGCGATGGGAGCCCCCATGAGCGATCTGCCCCTCCTCAAGGTCTACTACGACGCCGTCTGTCCCGGCTGCCGGCGCGACCGGGCGCGCTATGAACGGTGGGCCGGCGGGGCGGCCGAGGCGGTGGAGTGGATCGATGTCACCGATAACGCGGCCCGGCTGCGAGAGCGGGGCGTGGAGCCCCGCGAGGCGTTGCTGTCGCTGCATGTGGAGGATCACCGCGGGCGCATCGTGGAAGGCATCGACGCCTATATCCTGCTGATGCGCCGGGTGCCGCGGCTCAGGCCGCTGGCCTGGTTGCTCGACCTGCCCGGGGTGAAGGCGCTGCTGGAACGGGCCTACCGCCGCTGGGTGCGGCGGCGTCTGGCCCGGGAAGGGCGGCTTCCGTGACCGGGGGCCGCCTCGCCGTCCTCCCCGGGTGTGCCCCTACACCTTGCTGACGATCAGGGCGGCGTTCACCCCGCCGAAGCCGAAGCCGTTGCACAGGACGTGCCGGGTGAGCTGGTCGCGCGCCGCCCCGGGCACGAAGTCCAGGTCCCGCATGTCGTCGTCGGGGGTCTCCAGGTTCAGGGTCGGGGGGAGCCGGTCCTGCATCACCGCCAGGCTGGAGAAGATGCTTTCGATACCGCCGGCGGCGCCCAGCAGGTGGCCGGTGGCCGACTTGGTGGAGGAGATCGGGATGCCCGCGAGCCTATCCCCGAACACGCTCCTGAGCGAGGCGATCTCGGCGCGGTCGCCCACGGGCGTCGAGGTGGCGTGGGCGTTGATGTAGCCGATCTCCTCGGGCGACAGCTGTGCCATGCGCAGGGCGGCCCGGATGGCCGCGGCGGCGCCGGCACCATCTTCCGGTCCGGCGGTGATGTGGTAGGCGTCGGCGCTGGTGCCGTACCCGCTGAGGATCGCGAGCGGCGTCGCACCACGCGCCTCGGCGTGCGCCAGGGTCTCGATCACCATCAGTCCCGCTCCCTCGCCGATTACGAAGCCGTTGCGTGCCCGGTCGAAGGGCCGCGAGGCTCGGGTGGGCTCATCCCGTTCGGTGGAGAGCGCCTTCAGCGCGTGGAAGCCGGCCAGCGAGAGCGGGTCGACACAGGCCTCGGCGCCGCCCACCAGGGCGACATCGGCCTCGCCGCTGCGCAACAGGCGCATGCCGTCGCCGATGGCCTGGAGGCCCGCCGCGCACGCCGTGACCGGGCAGCCCAGCGGGCCCCGGAAGCCGTACCGGATGGAGAGGTTGCCCGCCGCCATGTTGGCCAGGAAGGCCGGCACGGTGAAGGGGGAGAGGCGCCGGTAGCCGCGCTGCACCAGGGTGTCCTGCGCCTGGGTGATGGTGGGAAGGCCGCCGATTCCCGTGCCCACGATGGTTGCGGTGGCCTGCTGTCCGGCCTCGTCCTCGGGGAACCAGCCGGCCTGGGTCAGCGCCTGTTGGGCGGCGGCCAGGGCGTAGAGGCTGAACAGCTCCAGCTTGCGGCGCTCCTTGCTGTCGGCGACCCGGTCGAGGTCGAAGCCGGCCTCGGTGTCGTCGCCGATCGTGGGGACCAGCCCCGCGATCTTGATCGGCAGGTCGCCGGTGTCGAAGCGGGTGATCGGGCCGATGCCCGAACGCCCCTCGAGCAGGCGGCGCCATGCTGCCTTGACGCCGCATCCGAGGGGACTGATCATGCCCATGCCCGTGATGACGATCGGTGATTCCATGGTGTCTCCTGAAGGTCAAGGGTCGCGGCCAACTTAGCATCGGGCTAGATATGATCAAGATAATATTCAGTCTCGTGACGGCGAGGTGGTCATGCCATATTCAGCAGCGCACAAGGCGAGATCCAGGGAGCGCATCCTGACGTCCGCCACCGAGTTGTTCTGTCGCCATGGCTTCGACAAGGTCTCCATCGGGCAGATCATGAAGCTGGCGAAGATGACCCATGGCGCCTTCTATGCCCACTTCGCATCGAAGGAGGCCCTCTACAATGCCTCCGTCCATGAAACCCTGGAGGGCAGCCGCGCGGCGCGACTGGTCAAGGGGCCCTTGTCAGTGAAGCACCTGACGGCCCTGGTGGCCAATTACTGGAACCTCCAGGAGCTGGAGCGCAAGCACAAGCCGGGGCCGGAAACGGTGCTGTTCAATGAGATAGGCAACGAGAACGCCGAGATCAGGACCCTGTTCGAGGCCTCCTACCAGCGCATGAGGAAGATGCTGGAAACCCGGCTCATCGCCCTGAGCCGCCTGAAGCAACTGCCCTTCGAGCCCGATCGCCAGGTCATCGCCGAGAAGTCTCGCGCCATCCTCGCCTCCCTGGTGGGCGCCGTCGCCATCGCCAAGAGCCTGCCCGAGGAGGAGGAACGGCGGAACCTTCTCGAGGCCGCCCAACGGCAGATCCTGCTCATGCTCGGCGTCAGGGAGAGCGAGCTCGAGGGCCTGCTCGGCGCCGCCGGGCAGGGTGGCGATTGACGCCGGGCGCCTGCCCGGAGCGGCGACGGGGGAGCGATATCGTCACCCCCGGATCTCGGCGATGACCTCGCCGGTCTCCTCGCTCAGCCCCGTCTCCTGGAAGCCGAGGCTGGCGTAGAAGTCCCGGGCGACCTGGTTGGTGGGTACATAGCAGATCGCGATCCGCTCGAAGGGGCCCTGTGCCCTGATCTCGTCCAGCACGCACTGCATGGCCCTGTGCCCGATGCCTCTTCCCTGATGGTGTCGGTCGACCATGAGACGGAAGATGTTGTAGGCAGGCGGCCGGTCGTCGTGGTCGAAGGATTCGTACATGAGAAAGCCGACCACTTCCCCGTCGCAATAGATGGCGCGAGGCTGATAGGTCGGATGGAAGCTCGCTTCGGCAATGGAGTACAGATTGTCAGCGACATAGTCACGCTGCGATATCGCTACCTCCAGCGCAATGACGGCCTCGAAGTTCTCGCGGGTGACGTCCTTCAGTGCTATGTCCATCGCATGCTCCTCCTTTGGGGGCATCACCCGCCGCATGGGCAGAGGCGTCGCGGCCGCTCAGCAGGCGCCCGGTGCACCGGACTCCCCGGGGAGCGGGATCGTCTGGTGCACCTCACCCAGCCGCGGGCTGCCGATCCGCACGGTCACCTCGCCCTCGCCCAGGATCACCCAGCATACACGGGCCTGGTGGCCGTTGCCTCGGGAGCGCTGGAACCAGGGCATCTGGGCGGTGTCGCCCAGCCCGCGGCCCCAGCCCTCCAGGTGACCCAGCACCTGGCGAGCCTGGCCGGGGTCATGCAGCCGGCAGCCCACGGCGCTGGCCGTGGCCTCGACACCGCTGTTCCAGGGCCGTTCGCGGGCGGCCTGCACGCCATAGCTCGGCAGGTAGCCGTGGTTGGCCACTGTCACCGTCAGCTCGTGGTAGCCGTCGCCGAGGGATGTGCAGCGCACCGCCTCGATCACCAGCCGCGGCAGGAGGGAGGCGACTTGGAGCCAGTAGGTGACCAGGCCGTTGCAGATCGCCGGCAGGATCTCCGGCGGCGGGTTCCAGATGCCGATGCAGGCATCCAGCCCACCGACCTCCACCGCCCCCAGCTGCGGATGGTCCAGGGGGTGCCAGGGGTGGAACAGGCGACCGTGGTTGTTGACGAGGTCCCACTGTGCCAGTCGTTCCATCTCCTCGCGGTCGAAGGCGGTGTAGTGATCGATGAAACGCTCGGGCCGGGGGCGGCCGAGCCGGTGGAAGAGGTCCCAGAGTTCGCAGACCTGGGCCACGCAGCCTCGCTGATGGTAGGCAAAGTCGGTGAGGTCGCCGTGCAGCGGGGTGTCCGGCTCGTAGGTGAACTCCTCGAAGCCACTGACGGTGGGGTAGCCGACCAGCGACTGGCCCCAGGCGGCCAGTTGCCGGTAGAGGGCGAGGTCGTGCTGGTCCATGCGATCGTCGGGGGCATCGGCGAGCGGGCGGATGAACACGCCGCCGAAGGTGTGCAGGTTCAGCCAGGCATAGAGGTTGGGGTGGGCGAGGGCGAAGTCGATGACGGCACGGGGCTCGGGCTCGTCGCCGGGGTAGTGGCCGGCGCCGAGCTGATCGGGCTCCGGCCGCCAGCCCCAGGGGAAGTGGCGGTTGAAGTCCGGCGTATCGCGCAGCCAGTCGGGTTCGGGGATCGTCACGCCGTCCCAGTGTGCGATCACGCCCTCGGGATAGAGGCGCCAGTAGGGCGGCGGGTCTTCCACCCGGCGCGGCAGCATCAGGCCGGGGTGGCCGGGCGACTCGACGAAGTCGCCGGCCTCGTCGTGTCGGCGCAGGTAGCGGCACTGGCCGTCGCCGTCCAGGTCCTCGGTACGCCAGTGGGGCCTGGCGGGGCTGTCCGGGGTGCGCCGTGGGGCGGAGCGCACGAACCCGCGCTGGCGCAGCACCTGCTCGGCGCCGTCCGGCGAGATGCGCGGGCAGACGTAGAACAGCACCTCGCGCAGGAAGCGGCGCTGGTGCTCGGGCCAGCCACCTGGCAGGGCCTCGGGGTCGAGGTGCAGCGCCAGGGCTGCCTCGGCCACGGCCAGGGCGACACTGGAGCCGGCCAGCTCGGTTCCGTGCATGTTGCCGTCGACCCAGACGCCGGGGCGTCGACGCTCCGGCTCGGGGCCGATGGTCAGCACCCAGATGTCGCGCCCCTGGGGGGTGGTACCGATGCTCTGCAGGCGAGCCAGCTGCGGGAAGGCCTGCGCCCACTCCTCGAGCTGTCGCGTCAGCGCCTCGTGGGTCAGGTAGCGATGACGAAAAGGGCCATCGAGTGCGTCCTGCGCCATGCCGATGCCTCCGGTTGCCAAGCTCCGCTGTCAGTATGGCTGACTTTGCGGGCCGGCCCGCCGGATCGCGGGCCTCAGGCGCCGAGCCTGACCAGTGTGTCGATCAGCCGCCGGCAGATGGTGTCCAGCTTCTGCTGCTGGCCGTCGCTTGCCAGGCTGCCGTCGTCATCGAAGGCCTCCGCGGCCCGGGCGACGGCGAGCTGGTCGGGCAGCACCGTCACGCCGATATTGCCCAGTAACTGGCGGATCAGCGCCAGGCTGCGGATACCACCGAGCCCGCCGGGGGAGGCGGAGACCACCGCGGCGACCCGCCCCTGGAACAGCTTGAGCCCGCTGTCGCCTTCATGGGGGCGGGTGAGCCAGTCGATGGTGTTCTTGAGCAGTGGCGTGATGAAGCCGTTGTACTCCGGCGAGGCGATCAGCAGGCCCTGGTGCTCGGCCAGTAGCCTGCGCAGAGCCAGGGCGTTCTCGGGCAGGCCGCTCTCGGCCTCCAGGTCGCCGTCGTAGAGCGGCAACGGGTAGTCGCGCAGGTCGATGAAGGTGGGCTCGCCGCCCAGCGCCTCGATGCGATCGGCGGCCAGGCGGGCCAGCTGCTTGTTGAAAGAGTCCTCCCGGGCGCTGCCGGCGAAGACCAGGATGCGGGGCGGGATCGGGCGATCGGTCATGTTCTCGGGCTCCATGGGCAAATACCTCCCTCTTCACGAACTTCCCTAGCAAGAGTGGCCGTCATGGGCTGTCTGCGCCAGGCGAAACGGGGCCTGGCGAGAGGGGGCAGGGCGACGTACTCTACTCGCATGGTCCCGCCTCAGGAGCCTCACGAGTGGACATGGACATGCAGGCCGCCCGGGAGGAGGCCCGCCAGGGGCTCGCCGAAGGGGGCATTCCCATCGGCTCGGTGCTGGTGCACCGGGGCGTGGGCATCGACCGTGGGCGCAACCGGCGGGTGCAGCTGGGCAGCACTGCTCTACGGCATCCCGAGGGTGGTGATCGGCGAGAGCCGCACCTTCCTCGGCGAGGAAGCGCTGCTGCGCTCCCGAGGCGTCGAGCTGGAGGTGCTCCAGGCGCCCGAATGCATCGCACCGATGGAGGGCCTTATCCAGGAGTCGCCGGCGCTATGGAACGAGGATATCGGCGAATACCCCCGGACCGGGCGGATCGCCTCGCCTGGGCGGTGTGGCTGGTGCTCTGGGCGTGGCCGGCTTGGCTGCTGCCGGGACCAGCCGTGGCCCAGGACGACTGGCTGCGCGATAGCTGGCGGGAGGTGATTGCCGGCTCCCCTTTCGACGAGCCCCTGCAGGTCGAGTCGGAAGCGCGCAGCTACTCGGTGAGCGGCCGCGTCCACGCCCGGGTCCATTACCCCTTCGAGCGCCTCGCCGAGGAGCTCGCCTCGCCCGCGGCCTGGTGCGAGATCCTCTTCCTGCACCTGAACGTCAAGGGCTGCCTTCACGGGCCGGGGGGGAGCGCCGAGGGCATTGCCCTGGCGCTTTTCGTGGGGCGCCAGGACCAGGCCAACCCGGCGGACGCCGAGCGTCTCGACCTGCGATGGCGGGTCGTCGCCCGCCAGCCGCGCTACCTGGATGTGGCACTGGAGGGGGACGAGGGGCCCTACGGCACCCGCGCCTTTCGCCTGCAGTTGCGGGCGGTGCCCGATGACGACGATCACAGCCTGGTCCAGCTGCGCTACTCCCTGGTCTTCGGCATGCGGGCGCGGCTCGCCCTGCGTGGCTATTTCACCTTCGGTGGGCGCGATCGTGTGGGGTTCACGCTGGAAGGCACGGGAGCGGACGGGCAGCCGACCCATGTGGGCGGCACCCGGGGCATGATCGAGCGCAACGTCATGCGTTTCTACCTGGCCCTCGAGGCGCATCTGGATACCCGCATGCTGCCCGAGGCCGAACGGCTCGACGCCAGCCTGCAGCGCTGGTTCACCCTGACGATGCGCTACCCCCGCCAGCTCTTCGAGATCGACCGGGCCACCTACCTCGACCAGAAGCGGCGCGAGTACGAGCACCAGCAGGCCCTGGCCGGGGAAGAGGCGCAGAGAATCCGATAACGGAGGCATGCACCGATGGCTTCCCCACGTCGCGACGCGACCGATACGACCCTGTGGCTGACCGGGGATGTGATGACCGGGCGCGGCATCGACCAGGTCTTGCCCCATCCCGGCGATCCCCGACTCTTCGAATCGTACATGACGTCGGCCATCGGCTATGTCTCGCTGGCCGAACGGGCGACCGGCCCCATCCCCCGGCCCCAGGACTTCGCCTACATCTGGGGCGATGCCCTGGAGGAACTGGACCGCCTGGCGCCGGACCTGCGGCTGGTCAACCTGGAGACGGCGGTCACCACCAGCGACGATGCCCAGCCCAAGGGCATCAACTACCGCATGCATCCGGCCAACCTGCCCGTGCTCGGTGCCGCCGGGGTGGAGGGCTGCGTGCTGGCCAACAACCATGTGCTCGACTGGGGGCCGGATGGCCTCGTCGAGACCCTGGAGGTGCTCGAAGGCGCCGGATTGCGCACCGTGGGGGCCGGGCGCCGCCGCGCAGAGGCGCTGGCGCCGGTGCCCTTCGACGTGCCGGGGGGTCGGGTATGGCTGCTGGCCCTGGGGGCACCCAGCAGCGGCATCCCCAGGGCCTGGGCGGCCACCGATGAGCGGCCCGGCATCCACCTGTTGCCCGAGCTCACGGCCGATGCCGTGGGTGCCATTGCAACCGAGATCGCCAGGCGTCGGGAGCCGGGGGACCTCGCCGTGGTCTCGCTGCACTGGGGCGGCAACTGGGGCTACGAGATTCCTCGCGCGCATCGGCGTTTTGCCCATCGGCTCGTCGACGAGGCCGGCATCGATCTCGTCTGGGGGCACTCTTCCCATCACCCCCTGGGCATCGAGGTGCACCGCGGCAAGCTGATCCTCTACGGCTGCGGCGACCTGATCAATGACTATGAAGGCATCTCCGGGCACGAGGGCTTCCGCAGTGATCTGGTGCTGCTCTACTTGCCGACGCTCGGGCTGGCCGATGGCCGCCTGGCGCGGCTGGTCCTGGTGCCCATGCGGCTGCGTCACTTTCGCCTGAACCGGGCGACGCCCGACGAGGCGCAGTGGCTGTGCCGGATGCTGAATCGGGAAGGGCGGCGGTTCGGCACCGGGGTGCGGCTCGACGCGCACGGGCGGCTGGTCCTCGAGTGGCGTGGATAGCCCGGTGGCGAGGGGAGACCCTGGCGCCGGGCCCGCCGTTCATGGCAGCCTTTCTCGATCCCTGTGCCTGGGAGCCCTTCACCGGGGCCCTGGGCCAGTACGGCCACCATGGCGGGTAGACGAGGCCTGAATCCGATAGCGGGCACCCGGCCTGGCGGGGTGCCCGCGCACTGTGCAGCGAAAAGGAGATCAAGATGAGCTTTCAGGGTGAGCAGTATCCCGGCGTGCAGTCGCCGACAGCGGAGTCCGACGGCTTTCGCCTCAACCACACCATGCTGCGGGTAAAGGACCCGGAGAGGGCGCTGGCCTTCTATACCCGGGTGTTCGGCATGCGCGTGCTGCGCCGGCTGGATTTCGAGGAGATGCAATTCTCGCTCTACTTCCTGGCCCGGCCGGAAGCCGGCGAGACCGTGCCCGAAGCGACCGGCGAGCGCACGGTCTGGACCTTCAGCCAGCGCGGCGTGCTGGAGTTGACCCACAACTGGGGCACCGAGGAGCAGGCGGACTTCGCCTACCACGACGGCAACGCCGAGCCCCAGGGCTTCGGCCATATCTGCTTCTCGGTACCCGATCTCGAGGCGGCCGAGGCCTGGTTCGACGCCAACGAGGTCGAGTTCGTCAAGCGCTCGGACCAGGGCAAGATGAAGAACGTGGTCTTCGTCAAGGACCGCGATGGCTACTGGATCGAGGTGGTCCAGGCCGAGCGACTCGCCGCCCTGGGCGACTGACTCCGCCGGCCCGAGCCCGGCATCGTGATCCGGGAAGTCGCTTGCGTGCCACCTGCGAGGCTGGCCGGCCCCGTTCCCTGCGTTCGCCGGGTCAGTCCGGGGGTGGCCCGACGAAGGCAGCGCGGTGAAAGCCCGCCGCGGCCTCGACCTCGGCGATGCCCCGCTGGCCGGGTTCCGGCGGCTCGTCGCCGGCCAGCACCCGCAGCACCGACCTGACACCGCGTGACAGCGAGATCAGGTTGTAGCCGCCCTCCAGCACGAAGACCAGGCGTCCCTGGCAGTGCCGGCGGGCCAGGGCCTTGAGGATGCCGGTCATGGCGGCGAAGCCGTCATAGGAGACCTCCAGGGCCAGGTCATGGCTGTGCGGATCGAAACCGGTCGAGACCAGGATCAGGTCGGGCTGGAACCAGTCGGCCGCCGGTACCAGGATCTCGCGAAAGGCCTTGAGGTAGGCGGCGTCGCCGGCGTCGGCGGGGAGAGGAACATTGACGTTGGTGCCATCCCCCAGGCCCATGCCGATCTCCTCGAGACTCCCCGTGCCGGGATAGAAGGGGGCGGCGCGGTGCAGGTCGAAGAACAGCACATCCGGGTCGGCCCAGAAGATATCCTGGGTGCCGTTGCCGTGGTGGGCATCCCAGTCGACGATCATCACTCGCGCACAGCCCAGTGCCGTGCGGGCATGAGCGGCGGCCACCGCCACATTGTTGAACAGGCAGAAGCCGCGGGCGCGCACCGGCTCGGCATGGTGACCGGGGGGTCTCACCAGCGCGAAACTGCTCTCGGCTCTTCCCGCGACGACGGCCTCGACGGCGGCGATCGCCGTGCCGGCGGCCACCTCGGCGGCGTCGACGCTACCGGGTGACACGGCCGTGGTGTCCACATCCAGCCAGGCACTCTGGCCGCGAAGCTCGAAGATGTGGTCCAGGTAGGAACTGGTGTGCACGCGCCCCAGCTGCTCCCGCGTCGCCGCCATGCCCGACTCGAAGGTCACGCCGGGAACCGGCTCGAGTTCCAGAAGATGCCGGATGGCGGTGAGCCTGGCGGGGTGTTCCGGATACTTCCAGGGGACGCCCAGCTCCGACAACAGTGAGCGGATACGATCGTCCATGCGACCCGGCAGGAAAGGCACCTCGATATCCGGTTCATGGGCCAGCATCCGCTCGTCATAGAAGGCGATCACGCTGTTCTCGTCGGCCACAATACAAGCTCCATGGGTGTGCAGCGAAAAGGCGATTCAGGCGAAGTGTGTGGCTACAGCATAGACGGGGCAGGGTCGTCGGGGGGAACGGGTGTCGATGAACTCACTCGGTGGCCAGGCACTCCGGCAGGCTATCGCGCAGCGAACGCGGGCCGATGCCCAGGTCGTCGAAGGTGCCGACGCCGTCACCGACGAGGTTGTCCCGCTGCATCAGGATCACCTGGTCGCGGGTCAGGGGAGGGCTGGGCAGGGCCGAGGCCAGTGCCGCCAGCGTCCGCCAGGCGACGAAGGGCACCGGCAGCAGCCGCCGGTCGCGCTTCAGGTGAGCCAGCACCAGTTCGAGGATCTCGCGGTAGCGCATCACGTCCGGCCCGCCCAGCTCGAACAGCCGGCGCTCGGTGAGCGGCTCGCCGAGCAGCCGGATCAGGGCCCGGGCGACGTCCACCACATGCACCGGCTGCAGCCGGGTCTCGCCGTTGCCGAACAGCGGGATCAGCGGCAGGCGAGTGAGGCCGGCGAGGGTGGAGAGGAAGGCGTCGCCGGGGCCGAACAGCACGCTGGGACGCACGATGATCGCCCTGGGCAGGGCCTCGAGCACGGCGGCTTCACCCCGGGCCCGGGCACGCACATAGGCCGAGGCCGAGTGCGGGGTAGCGCCGATGCCGGAGATCTGCACCAGCCGCTCGATACCGGCCTGTCGCGCCAGGCGCGCCAGGCGGCTTGCGCCTTCCACATGGATGGCCTCGAAGCTCGCCTGGCGGGACTCTACATAGAGGCTCACCGCATTGACCGCGGCGCTGGCGCCGGCAAGGGCGGCGGCCGTGCTGGCCTCGTCACGGATATCGGCGGTGACGGGCTCGAGCCGGTCGCCGTCCTCGGCCCAGTCGGGCAGGGCCGGGTGGCGGGCGGCGATGCGCACCGCCTGGCCGGCGTCCGCCAGCTCGCGGACGATGGCGCGGCCCAGGAAACCGGTGCCGCCGAAGACCGTGATCGGGCCCCGGGTCATGGCGGTGCCTCCCGTCAGCAGTGTGCCTTGAGTCTCAGCCGCACATAGTCGGCCGTCCAGTTGCCGTGGCTGTCGCACAGGCTGGGGGCCAGCCAGGCGAGGGCGTCGTCCAGCACCGCCTCGCGCACGTCATCCTCGAGGCCGTGCAGGAAGGGGTTGGCGAAGGTGGCGAGCCAGCCGGCCATGCCGGTGGGCAAGGGCGTGGGGCGGGGAATCAGCTCGAGGGTCTCGACCCTGAAGCCGGCGGCCTCCAGGCAGTCGCGATACTCCTCGGCGGTGGGGAAGTACCAGGGGAAACGGGCCTTGCCGCTGATGCCGCGAACCTGCAGGGCCGCCAGCAGGGCGGTGCAGATG
Source organism: Halomonas flagellata (assembly GCF_022487945.1). NCBI lineage: Bacteria > Pseudomonadati > Pseudomonadota > Gammaproteobacteria > Oceanospirillales > Halomonadaceae > Halomonas > Halomonas flagellata. The sequence goes on along the minus strand of NZ_JAKVPY010000025.1, from coordinate 20,991 downwards.
GCGGCGACATTGCCGTGGCCGCCGAACTCGGCGACGAAGCGTCCGCCCGGCTTCAGCGCCCGCCGGACGCCGGCGACCACCGCCTCGTGGTTGAGCATCCAGTGCAGGGCGGCGTTGCTGAAGACGGCGTCGAACTCGTGATCGAAGGGCAGGTTGTGGGCATCCACCACCCGGGCATCCAGGCCACGGGCCCGGGCGGCGTCGACCATGTCGGCCGAGGCATCGACCCCGACCAGGGTGGCACCGGACTCGGCCAGCACCTCGCTCAGGGCGCCGTCGCCACAGCCCAGGTCGAGGATACGCTCGCCGGGTCGTGGTGCCAGCAGTTCGGCCACGGCGCTCCCCAGGGCCGGTACGAAGTCGGCGTGCTGGGCATAGCCATTGGCGCTCCAGTGCTGGCCGGGGGCGTTGTGCGGGACATCGGTCATGGGAGGCTCCATGGCTGGGGCAGGATGCGTGCCGTACTGGCTTCAGGTTAACCCATTACCGGTAGCCGGCCATCAACGCGCGGATCAGCGAGCGCGGGCGATAGCGGCGTGCGAGAGGTTGGTGATGCCCTCCGCCACGCCCATCGACTTGACCCGTTCGAATGCCACAAGCTTAGCAGAGCCGGTTATCTATTTGTTTTGGCAATGGATGACGATCTGCAGTGCGTGGAATGGATGGTTCCGATCCATGTGTGGTGGGGGATCGATAGCGGTGGCAAATGAGAATGATTGGCGTTTTTGATGGGATCGGCGCTGATCATGCCGGCATCCTGCCGCTTGCGCACGAGAAGTGGTCGGGGGGCTTCACATCGAAATCATACAGGACTAAAATGGTCCCCAATCGATCGCGGGTCCGTTCAGACCTGCGCCCTGAGGAGTCAGGCATGCTCAAGCTTTCACGGCTGACCGACTATGCCGCGGTGGTGATGGCGCATATCGCCAGGCACCCCGACCAGTCGCATGCGGCGGCGGAGCTCGCCGAGGCGGTGCAGCTGCCGCATCCCACGGTCAGCAAGACCCTGAAGATGCTGGTCAAGGCGGGATTGCTGGAATCGCACCGCGGCGCCCAGGGGGGGTACTCCCTGGCGCGGCCGGCATCAAAGATCACCGCCATCGACATCATCACCGCCATCGAGGGGCCGGTAGCGATGACCGAATGCAGCCACGCCGAGGGCGACTGTGATCTCGCCGCCACCTGCGGGGTCGCCGACAACTGGCAGCGCGTTTCACTGGGGGTGCGCACCCTGCTCGACAGCGTGACGCTGGCCCACCTGGCCGATACCGCGCCGCTCAAGCTGCCGGTGCAGCTACCCATACAGAGCGTGAGCCTGGCCGCCGACACGGCCTGAGCCCACCGAACCGGATTCATTACCCGAGGCGAGCACGGCTCGCCGACCCAACCGCCCGGGAGGGGAAGCATCATGGCAAGTCAGGAAATGGAACAGCTCGTCCGTCGCGACTACAAGGAAGGGTTCGTGACCGACATCGAGAGCGACACGGTACCGCCCGGTCTCGACGAGAGCACCATCGCCTTCATCTCGAACAAGAAGGGCGAGCCGGAGTGGATGCTCGAGTGGCGCCTCAAGGCCTACCATCAGTGGCTGAAGATGACGCCGCCCTCCTGGGCGCACCTGGACTACCCGGCCATCGACTACCAGGCGATCTCCTACTACAGCGCGCCCAAGCGGCCGGAGGACCGTCCCCAGAGCCTCGACGAGGTCGACCCCAAGCTGCTCGAGACCTACGAGAAGCTGGGCATTCCGCTGCACGAGCGGGCGGCGCTGGCCGGGGTAGCGGTTGACGCGGTGTTCGACTCCGTCTCGGTGGCCACCACCTTCAAGGAGAAGCTGCACGAGGCGGGGGTGATCTTCTGCTCGATCTCCGAGGCGATTCGCGAGTACCCGGAGCTGGTCAAGCAGTACCTGGGCACCGTGGTGCCCCAGGGGGACAACTACTTCGCGGCGCTCAATTCGGCGGTGTTCACCGACGGCTCCTTCGTGTTCGTGCCCGAGGGCGTGACCTGCCCCATGGAGCTCTCGACCTACTTCCGCATCAACGCCGCCAACACCGGCCAGTTCGAGCGCACCCTGATCATCTGCGAGAGCCGCGCCCAGGTGTCGTACCTGGAGGGCTGCACCGCGCCGATGCGCGACGAGAACCAGCTCCACGCCGCGGTGGTCGAGCTGGTGGCCCTGGAGGACGCCTACATCAAGTACTCCACGGTGCAGAACTGGTACCCCGGCGACGAGGACGGCAAGGGCGGCATCTACAACTTCGTCACCAAGCGTGGCGACTGCCGCGGCGACCGCTCGCGCATCAGCTGGACCCAGGTCGAGACCGGCTCCGCCATCACCTGGAAGTATCCGTCCTGCGTGCTGCGCGGCCGCGACAGCATCGGCGAGTTCTACTCCGTGGCGGTGACCAACGGCCGCCAGCAGGCCGACACCGGCACCAAGATGATTCATATCGGCGAGGGCACCCGCTCCTACATCGTCTCCAAGGGCATCTCCGCCGGACGCGCCAACCAGTCCTATCGGGGGTTGGTCAAGGTGGGGCCGCGGGCGAAGAACGCGCGCAACTTCACCCAGTGCGACTCCCTGCTGATCGGCGACCGGTGCGGCGCCCACACCTTCCCCTATCAGGAGATCGGCAACAGCAGCGCCACCGTCGAGCACGAGGCGACCACCTCCAAGATCGGCGAGGACCAGCTGTTCTACTGCCAGAGCCGCGGTATCTCCGAGGAGGATGCGGTCAGCATGATCGTCAACGGCTTCTGCAAGGACGTCTTCCAGGAGCTGCCGATGGAGTTCGCCGTCGAGGCCGAGGCGCTGCTGAATGTCACCCTCGAAGGGGCGGTTGGCTAGGCCGCCGCGGAAACCACCGAACGTATCGGCGCCGCGCGGGCGGCGCAAACTGGATCAAAGGTAATCAACATGCTCGAAGTCAAGGATCTGCACGTCACGGTCGAGGGTTCCGAAATCCTCAAGGGCCTCAGCCTGACCGTCAACGCCGGGGAAGTCCACGCCATCATGGGCCCCAACGGGGCCGGCAAGTCGACCCTGTCCGCGGTGATCGCCGGCAAGGACGGCTATGAGGTGACCGCCGGCTCCATCACCTTCGAGGGCCGGGACGTCCTGGAGATGGAGATCGAGGAGCGGGCCCAGGCCGGGCTGCTGCTGGGCTTCCAGTACCCGGTGGAGATCCCCGGGGTCAAGAACATCTACCTGCTCAAGGCGGCGCTCAACGCCCAGCGTGCGGCCCGCGGCGAGGGGGAGATCCCGGCGCCGGAGTTCATGAAGCTGATCAAGGAGAAGGTCGCCTTCATGAAGATGGACACCAGCTTCCTGCAGCGTGCCGTCAACGAGGGGTTCTCCGGCGGCGAGAAGAAGCGCAACGAGATCCTGCAGATGCTGGTGCTGCAGCCGCGGCTGGCGATGCTCGACGAGATCGACTCCGGCCTCGATATCGACGCCATGCGCGTGGTCGCCGACGGCGTCAACAGCCTGCGCGCCGAGGATCGCGGCATCCTGCTGGTGACCCACTACCAGCGCCTGCTGGACTTCGTGGTGCCCGACAAGGTCCACGTGCTGGTCGACGGCCGCATCGTCAAGAGCGGCGATGCCGGGCTGGCCCGCGAGCTCGAGGCCCGCGGCTACGAATGGCTGCTGGAGGAAACCGCCGCATGAGCGATGTTCAGAACGATGTGACGCGCTTCCTCGACCGCCTGGCCGAGCGCGCCGCTTCACGAGGGCCCGAACCGACCTGGATCGCCGCCCGGCGCCAGGCCGGCGCCGCCCGCTTCGAGGCCATGGGCTTTCCCCATCGCCGCGTCGAGCAGTGGAAGTACACCGACGTGCGCGCCATCGCCCGGGGCGACTTCGCCCTGGCCACCGAAGGCGAGTTTTCCCAGGCCTCGGCGGCGGCCCTGACGCTGCCCATCGAGGCGCACCGCCTGACCTTCGTCGACGGGGTCTTCTCCGCGGCGCTCTCCCGGCTCGACGACCTGCCCGCCGGCGTGCAGCTGCTGCCGCTGTCGCAGGCGCTGGTCGAGAACCACGAGGCCGTGGGCGGTCCGCTGGGGCGGCTCACCGGGGTCGAGTTCTCGCCCTTCTCGGCGCTCAACACCGCCTTCATGGAGGAGGGTGCGGTACTGCGCCTGGCGCCGGGCACCGTGGTCGAGAAGCCGATCATCCTGCAGTTCCTCTCCCGGGCCGGCGAGGCGCCGGTGATGAGCCACCCGCGCATCCTGGTCGAGGCGGGCGGGCGCAGCCAGGCCACGGTGATCGAGCACCATGTGGGCGAGGAGGCCGCGACCAACTTCACCAACCTGGTGGAGGAGATCATGCTGGATCGCGGGGCCATCCTGACCCACTACAAGCTGCAGGAGGCGCCGCTCGGCGACCTGCACGTGGCCAGCATCCAGGTGGAGCAGGCCCGCGACAGCCGCTTCACCTCGTTCAACCTGAACCTGGGCGGCGGCCTGGTGCGCACCGACCTGGTGGCGGACCTCAACGGTCAGGGGGCGGAGACCCACTTCAACGGCCTCTTCTACGGCCAGGGGCGCCAGCACGTGGACAACCACACCCTGGTCAACCACAACGCGCCCTACACCTTCTCCGACGAGAACTACAAGGGCATTCTCGACGACCGCGCCCATGGCGTGTTCAACGGCAAGGTGATCGTCAAGCGCGACAGCCAGAAGATCGAGGCGTACCAGAACAACGCCAACCTGCTGCTCTCCGACCGCGCCGAGATCGACACCAAGCCCGAACTCGAGATCTATGCCGACGACGTCAAGTGCTCCCACGGCGCCACCACCGGCCAGCTCGACGAGGAGGCGATCTACGCCCTGCGCACCCGCGGCATCGACGAGCAGACCGCCCGCGGCCTGCTGACCCTGGCCTTCGCCGGCGAGGTGATGGAGCAGGTGGATCTCGATGCCGTGTCCGAACGGGTCGAGCTGGCCGTGGCCGGCAAGCTGCCCGAACGCTTCAACCTGGCCGGCCTGGTGGAAACCGCCGTGGCACTCGGCGAGCAATGAGGAGGGGAAGCAGCCATGACTGACCTGGCCACCAGCACCACACTTGATGTTCCGTCCCTCGACGTGACAGCGGTCCGCGCGGATTTCCCGATCCTGGCGCGCCAGGTACACGGCAGGCCGCTGGTGTATCTCGACAACGCCGCCACCAGCCAGACCCCGCGGCAGGTGATCGAGGTATTCGACGACTACTACGGCCGCTACAACGCCAACATCCACCGCGGGCTGCACACCCTCGCCGACGAGGCCACCGCCGCCTTCGAGGGCACCCGAGAGACCGTGCGGGCCTTCCTCAACGCCGCCGAGAGCCGCGAGATCGTCTTCACCCGCGGCACCACCGAGGCGATCAACCTGGTGGCAGGCGCCTGGGGCCGGGCCAACCTGACGCCGGGCGACGAGGTGCTGGTGTCGCTGCTCGAGCACCATTCCAACATCGTGCCCTGGCAGCTGCTGGCCAGTGAGCTCGGCATCGTGATCAAGGTGATTCCGGTGGACGAGCGGGGCGTGCTGGACCTCGACGCCTACCGTCGGCTTTTCACCGCACGCACCCGACTGGTGGCGGTGAACCATGTCTCCAATGCCTTCGGTACCGTCAACCCGGTGCGCGAGATGGCGGCGATCGCCCACGCCGAGGGGGCCCTGATCCTGGTCGACGGTGCCCAGGCGGCGCCCCACCAGAAGGTGGACGTGCGCGATATCGATGCCGATTTCTATGCCTTCTCGGGGCACAAAGTCTACGGGCCAACCGGGGCGGGCGTGCTCTACGGCAAGGCCGGGCTGCTCGAGGCAATGCCACCCTGGCAGGGCGGTGGCGAGATGATCCGGAGCGTCTCCTTCGAGACGCCCACCACCTTCGCCGCGATTCCCCACAAGTTCGAGGCCGGCACCCCGGCCATCGCCGAGGTGATCGCCCTGGGCGCCGCGCTGAAGTGGGTCGACGCCCTGGGCCTCGAGGCCATCGGCGCCTGGGAGCAGCGCCTGCTGGCGCACGCCACCGCACGTGTCTTGCGCATCGACGGCCTGCGCATCCTCGGCACCGCACCGGGCAAGGCCGGCGTGCTGTCGTTCGTGGTCGACGGGGCTCACTCCCAGGACATCGGCCTGCTGATCGATCAGCTCGGCGTGGCGATCCGCACCGGCCACCACTGTGCCCAGCCGCTGCTGACGCACTTCGGCGTCGATGCCACCTGCCGGGCCTCGTTCGCCGCCTATAACACCCTGGAAGAAGTCGATGTCTTCGCCGAGGCCCTGGAGCGGGTCATCGGCATGGTGCGCTAAGGAGCCCCATGAGCACTATCGAGCAGATTGCCAGCCTCGAGAAGGGCCAGACGCTGCCGCTGCAGCGCGACGTGGAGGCGATCTCCATTCCCTTCGGCAAGACCGTGACCCTGGTCGAGGACAGCCTCGTCAGCGTGATGCAGGCCAAGGGCAGCTCGGTCAGCGTTGGCTTCGAGGGGCGGCTCTACCTGATCGAGGGGGCCAACCTGGATGCCCTGGGGCTCGAGGCCTTGCCGCGCCCGACCCTGCCCGAGACGGCCTCCGACGACGAGATCGAGCAGTTCGTCTGGGACCAGTTGCGCACCTGCTTCGATCCGGAGATCCCGGTCAACATCGTCGACCTTGGCCTGGTCTACGGCTGTCGCATCGAGCGGCTGATCACCGGCGAGCGCATCGTCACCATCCGCATGACCCTGACCGCACCGGGCTGTGGCATGGGCGACGTGATCGCCGCCGATGCCCGCAACAAGATTCTCGGCGCCCCGCAGATCAGCAAGGTGCACACCGAGATCGTCTTCGACCCACCCTGGAGCCGTGAGATGATGAGCGACGAAGCCAAGCTGGAACTGGGCATGTTCTAACCGCAAGCCCGATTCATTGCTGCGCTCGAGCCCTTCGTGAAAAGCTGACCGTCGGCGGTGCTCGCCATCCTCATTGAGCCGCCAGTCAACTCCGGTTGCTCTGCTCCGGCGACGGCCAGCCTCTCTTCGCTCGCGACATGAATCTGTGCTTGCGGTATCTCTGTTTCCGGCCGGGGAGTTCGATGCACGCGCTGCTGTTGAGGTTCTTCAAGGTGTTGCTGATGTCGCTGGGGGCGTTGCTGCTCCTGGCGACACTGCTGTTCGTGGCCGGCAACCTCTGGGTGCTCGGCAAGACCCAGGCGCGCATCGAGCACGAACTGCCGCTGTGCGGTGCGGAGCGGGTCGGCATCGTCTTCGGCACCTCCCACTGGACCCGCAGCGGCGTCCGCAACCCTCACTTCGATGCCCGCATGAGCGCCTCGGCACGCCTGATTCGCCTCGACCGGGTCGACCACCTGCTGCTCTCCGGCGACAATCGCACCCGTTTCTACAACGAGCCCGTGACCATGTGGCGCGACCTGCGTGGGCGCCATGTCCGCGACGAGGACATGACCCTGGACTATGCGGGCTTCAGTACCTTCGACACCCTGACCCGGGCGCGTGACGTGTTCGGCGTGGAGAGGGCGCTGTTGATCACCCAGGCGTGGCATCTGCCGCGGGCGCTGTACATTGCCGACACCCTGGGGCTCGAGGTGACCGGCTGTGCGGTGCCGTCGCGGCCGGTGAGGGGAGTCTGGCGGCTGCAGGCGCGGGAATGGATCGCCCGGGTGGCGACCCTGGGGGATCTCTACGTCTGGGGCCGAGAGCCCTACTTCCTCGGCCCGCTGGAGCCGCTGGAGATCGCGCCCCGCTCCTGGGAGGCGTGGGTGCTGGACGGAGCCGCCGTCGAGGAGTAGGTGGCCGGCGGTCAGCGGCGCTGACGCTGCTGGGAGGCGTAGAGCTCGCGGATCAGTGCCCGGCAGCCCTTCAAACACTCCTCGATCACCGGCTCGATTGGCTCGGGCAGGGGATGGGTGAAGAGGGTGGAGAGCGCCTGCATCAGTACCCGCTCCTGTTCGAGCAGCTCGCCGATCAGCACCTGGCTGTCGTTGCCGACGAAGCTCTTCAGCCGACTCCACAGCCACATGTAGTCGTCTCGCTCGACATCGGCATCCCGAGGCAGCAGGGCGAGGTGCTTGCGGGCCAGCTCCTGCAACTCGTGCATCGACTTCGCCCTGGCTTCGTAGTGGGGCTTGAGGGCGTCGCGCAGGGATGGGCGCAGGCGCTCCAGATTGTCCTGAAAGTAGTCGATGCTGTCGGCCAGCGCCTCGAGGGCGCTGTCCATCGCCACTTGGCGATTGTCGAGAAACATGAGCGGTCACCTCCTCCGGTGACGGCGATTGTGGCGGGGGAAACACTGTTTTGCTACCCCCGGGAGCGATTAATTTCCCCTTTTTACAAGTTCGGGCGCTTTTCCCGCAATTAACCCTTGGGTTTAGGGGGGGCCTTGCGCGGGGTGGCGGCGTTCTTCTCGATGTGCTCGATGATCAGGCCGGCGATGTCCTTGCCGGTGGCGTCCTCGATGCCCTGTAGGCCCGGCGAGGAATTCACCTCCATGATCACCGGGCCGTGGTTGGAGCGCAACAGGTCGACGCCCGCCACCCGCAGCCCCATGGCCTTGGCGGCACGGATCGCCGTGGAACGCTCCTCCGGGGTGATGCGGATCACGCTGGCGGTGCCGCCGCGGTGCAGGTTGGAGCGGAACTCGCCATCGGCCGCCTGACGCTTCATCGATGCCACCACCTTGTCGCCGATCACGAAGCAGCGGATGTCGGCCCCTCTGGCCTCCTTGATGTACTCCTGGACCATGATGTTGGCCTTCATGCCCATGAAGGCCTGGATCACGCTCTCGGCCGCCTGGTTGGTCTCGGCCAGCACCACGCCGATGCCCTGGGTGCCCTCCAGCAGCTTGATCACCAGGGGGGCCCCCTTGACCATGGTGATCAGGTCGGGAATGTCGTCCGGCGAGTGGGCGAAGCCGGTGATCGGCAGGCCCAGCCCCTTGCGCGAGAGCAGCTGCAGCGAGCGCAGCTTGTCCCGGGAGCGGGTGATGGCCACCGAGTCGTTGAGCACATAGGTGCCCATCATCTCGAACTGGCGCAGCACCGCGCAGCCGTAGAAGGTTACCGAGGAGCCGATGCGCGGGATCACCGCGCCGAACGGTTCGATCTCCTGCCCCTTGTAGTGCATCGAGGGCCGATGCGAGGCGATGTTCATGTAGCAGCGCAGGGTGTCCACCACCCGAGCGGTATGGCCCCGTTGCTCGGCCGCTTCCACCAGTCGGCGGGTGGAGTAGAGGTTGCGGTTGCGTGACAGCAGCGCGATATGCATGCAGGACTCCGGGTCGATTGCCGGGGGGTCAGGGTTCGCCGTGCAGGAAGGCGGCGCCGGGGGCCACCAGGAGGCGGCGCAGGGCGCGGCGTCCCAGCAGCATGGGGTGGCGCATGTTGCGCCGGTCGGACAGGGTCAGCTCCACCGGGTACTCGAGATCGCCCAGGCGCATCGGTGTGCGGATCACGTAGCGCCACTCGGCCTGGCCGTTGGAGCTGGTCACGAGGCGCCGGTCATGCAGGTGCAGGCGATAGACGTGCGCCGGGGTTCCGGGGCCGGCACTGCGGGTGGTGAAGCTGACCCAGAGGTGGTCGTCCTCTTCATAGGACTCGATGTCCTCGGCATGCAGCGCCGACGTACGAGCCCCGGTGTCGGCCTTGGCACACAGGGTCAGGTGCAGCTCCGGCAGGGTGATCATCTCGCGACGGCCGATCACCGCCTTGGGCGTGTAGGGCAGTTCTTTCATCGTCTCGCTCCCAGGTCTCTGCGCTCAGCGTGACAGCCCGGCCAGTCGACGACCGATGGCGCTGTCAACCTCGGCCTCGCGCAGCGTCATCAGTACCGGCAGGCGCAGCCGTGGCACCAGCGCCAGGTCGCGTACCAGGGCGGCGAAGTCGACCTCCCGCTGCTCCGCGAGGCGCGTGAGGAAGCGCGGCAGGCGCTCGCCGTGCTCGAGGTGCGTCCAGCCACGGCCGGCGATGGCCGCCAGCAGGTCGGGGCCGCAGGCGTCCGGGTCGTCGAGCAGTGCGTCGAACCAGGGGCCGGCGATTGTCGCCGAGGCGCCGCCCATGGCGCGCACGCAGGCACAGAAGCCTTCGATGTCACCGGCGGAGGCGGCCGCCTCCCCGCGCTGGCGCAGTGCCCGGGCGAGGTCGTCGTCGATGGTCACATGTTCGAGACAGTAGCACAGCGAGACGAGTACCTGGCCGGGCAGCTCGGGGAGGCGAGCGGCCAGGCTTCGGCTCGCCTCCTCGTCCATGCGCACGGCGAAGTCGGCCAGGCCCTGCAGGCCGAGCGCCTGCCAGTCGAGCGCCTGCTGGCCGCTCAGATAGGCCTCCACCGGCTCCAGGTGCTGGCTGGCTGGCAGGCCCAGGTCGAGGCTGGCCCGGGCGTGCAGCATGGCCTGGAAGGGCAGGGCGGGCGTGAAGGCCAGCGGGTTGTCCTGCATCAGGTTGTCGACCTCGGCGCCATCCCCGCGGCCCACGGCCGAGACGCTGCGGCCCAGGGTCTCGAGCAGGCGCTGGACGAAGGCGTCTCGCGGTGCCGGCACCAACCGGCCCTGTTCGTCGAGGGGCAGCGCCAGGAACCAGATCAGCGGATCTCGCACGTCACCCAGGCGGAACACCAGGCCGAGGCGCGCCTCGCCCCGCCAGGGGGTTGGCCAGGCGAGCTCATCGGCCTCGAAGGCGGCCAGGGTCGCCAGGGGGCAGGGCTCGACGCGTCGCCCCAGGTGGTAGAGGTACACCTCGGCGCCGCTGCGCACGAAGAAATCATGAAGGCTGTGAATCGGTTGCATGCTCCCTCCTCTCGGACCGTGCACTCTACCGTGGCGCCTGCGTCCTGTCAGCCCGCAGCGAGCAGGGCGGCGGGACCGCGCTGGTCAATTCCTGATCAGCGGTGGCGAAGGCCCGGCTTACCGGCGTATGACACACCTTTCCAACGATTATCCACAGGGACGTTCAGGGATTCTGTGAATGAACTTCCTGCACCGCTGGCCTATGGCAGGCATAATCAGCGGTTATTGGCCGTGGCCCGGGTCGAGGTGATCCTGTTCGACGAACCGACCTCCTCCCTGGGGCCCGAGTGGGTCGAGCATCGGCTTCGGGGGGGCCTCTGATCCCGGTTGGCCCTCACCGGGTGGGCGCGAGATAATGAAGGGACAGACATACCGGAGGGACACCCCATGACCGTTCACGAGGAGCTCGAGCAGGCACTGCGGGAGCTCGAGGCCACCATGAGGGCCACCAACCTGTGGAGCATGGAGCGCCCCGACCCCGAGGCCTTCGAGAGCGTGCAACCCTTCTGCGTGGACACCATGGCGCTGCCCCAGTGGCTGCGCTTCGTGTTCATCGTTCGCCTGGACGCCCTGGTCGAGGAGGCCGCGCCCCTGCCGGCGAAGTGCGAGGTGGCGCCGGCGGTGGACGCCTACCTGGCCCAGCAGGGGGCCCGGACCAGCGAGCGGTTGCTGATGCGCAAGGTGGTCGAGGAGATCGATCGCCTCGTCACCGAAAACTAGTACCGGGAGCCGAACCTGACATGCCTTACTACTTCGCCTATGGCAGCAACATGAACCCGGCCCGGGTCGCGGCGCGCATCGGCGATACTCGCCGCGTGCTCGCCGGGGTCCTGCACGACCATGCCCTGCGCTTCGACAAGGCCTCGAAGGTCGTGGGCATCGCCCATGCCAACGTGGCACCGGTGACGGGGGCGCGGGTCGAGGGGGCGCTGTTCGAGCTCGAGCACCCGGAACAGATCCGGCTGATGGATCCCTTCGAGGGCTATCCTCGCGAGTACGATCGCCATCGCCTGCCGGTGACGACCCGCGAGGGTGCCATCGAGGCCTGGGTCTATATCGCCGCGCAGGGCACCACCGCCGAGGCGCTGCGGCCGGCCCGGGAGTACCTCGAGCACCTGCTGGCCGGCGAGCCCTTCCTGACCCCCGACTACCACCGCCGCCTGGCGGCGGTGGAGGCCGTGGCCGGCCTCGACGACCACGCCCTGGGGCAACTGGGGTTGTCGCGGCATGCGCCCCGCTGACGTCGTGTCGCTACCCGGAAACGCCACGAGGCCCGCCAATTTTGGCGGGCCTCGTCATGACGGGCGGTGCGCTCAGAAGCGCAGGGTCACGCCGCCGCCGATGGTCATCGGGTCGACCTTGGCTTTGCCGATGCGCTCGCCGTCCACCGACAGGCGGGATTCGACGTCGGCGTAGTTGGCGAAGCCGTTGAGCATGAAGTTGTCGGTCACGGCCAGATCGATACCCACCTGACCCACGGCACCGTAGTTGCGGCGGGCGTCGATGCCTTCCGGCTCGCCGGAGAAGCGAGTGTAGTTGAGGCCGGCGCCGACGTAGGGCTGGACACGGGAGTCGAGGCCACCCAGCGGGTAGTAGTTGACCAGCAGGTTGACCGGCATGCGGTCGAAGCTGCCGGACAGGTCGCCGGCGGAGAAGTCATGCTCGATCTTCTCGGAACCGTTGAGCTCGACGCCGATCTTGTCGTGGAACAGGTAGCCGGCACCGTAGGTGAAGCCGCGCTCGCCGCTGCTGATGCTGTCGACGACGCCGTTGTCGGAGCGGGTGTCGGACTTGCCGATGCCGCCACGGACGAAGATGTCACCGGCGCTATAGGCCAGGGCGGCCTGGCTGGCGAAGGCGCAGCCGGCAGCGATGGCGACGGCAGAGATCAGTTTGGTCTTGCTCATGAGGGGATTCCTCCATTAGTTCGAGCCAGAAACTTCTCACCGGATAGCCCGGCGGGCATTGGACGTTCCCATTATAGGAAACGCTGTTTCTAAAAGTCTTGTAAAAAATTGTTATGGCCGTGGCGATCCTGATATAGCGAGTGTATCACCGATGTTCTCCCTCAGGGCGGCGGCGATAGGATAATGAGGTGTTGCAAAACTTGTACAAATATTTCTGCACTGCAGCAGGTGTGACTCGCCAGTTCGGCCGGAATCGTCTTGACTAGGAGGGGAGGGCTTGGCGAGCCGGGAGGGGCGAGCATGCGCGTCGCGATATCACCGCAAGGGAACGGCTGGACCCTGGGGGCACTACTGCTGGCGGCGGCGCTGGCCGTCTGGCTGCTGCTGCAGCCGTCGTTGATCCAGGGGCTGGCGTGGCCGCTGCGACTGCCGGCGGTCCTGCTGGGGGCCTGGGCGCTGGGGGCGGGGTTCATCGGGCCGCTGGAACCGCCGTCGCGCCGGCGCTGGCTGCGGCGCGCCGTCTCGCCGCCCTGGAACCTGGCGGCGCTGGGGAGCTTCGCCCTGCTGCTGGCGGTGCGATCCCTGACCGCCTGAGGGGCCCGATAACGCATGAGGCCGCCCGGTGGGCGGCCTCGTTCTAACCGGTTTGTGCACTCATTTAGCGATGGATTTGCTGATATTCACCGGCATCTGCGGTAACACTGCTCACCACCAGGATGGCAATGAAGGAAGCGATGAAGCCAGGAATGATCTCGTACACACCGGCCCCCCCCATGAACTCTCCGTTCCAGCCCAGTGAAATCCAGATCATCACGGTGACGGCACCCACAACCATGCCCGCGATTGCGCCAGCACCGTTCGTGCGCGACCACATCAGCGACAGGATGATTAGCGGGCCGAATGCCGCACCAAAGCCTGCCCAGGCGTTACTGACCAGCCCCAGGACCTGAGAGTCCGGATCAGACGCAATGACGGCTGCAACCAAACCCACCAGGACGACACTGATCCGGCCTACGCCGACGGTCTCCTTCTCCGTAGCCTCTTTACGCAGGAACAGGCGATAGAAGTCCTCGGTCAGTGATGAAGACGACACCAGAAGCTGGCTGGAAATGGTGCTCATGATCGCAGCAAGCAGGGCAGCATAGAGGAAGCCGGTGATCAGCGGATGGAACAGCAGATCCGCCAGGATGATAAAGATCGTTTCCGGATCCTGGACATCCATACCATTGCGGATCGCATAGGCCCGGCCGAACACACCCAGAGAGATCGCACCGATCAGGGAGATGAGCATCCAGCTCATACCGATGTTACGGGCCACAGGGACATCCTTCAGCGTCCGGATGGCCATGAAGCGCACGATGATGTGCGGCTGCCCGAAATAACCCAGCCCCCAGGTCACCGCAGACAGCCAGCCGATAAAGGTCAGTCCCTCCGTCCACGATAGTAGCGTAGGATCGACTTCATTCAGGGTCTGTGATGCCTGGGCGAAACCGCCACCACCTTCGCCAAAGAGCACAACCGCCGGCATGATCACCAAGGCCAGCATCATGATGCAGCCTTGCACGAAGTCCGTCATGCTCACGGCCAGGAAGCCGCCGACAACCGTATAGGCAAGTACCACGCCGAGTGTGATGATGATGCCCGCAGCGTAGTCGCTCAGGCCACCAATGTTGATAACTCCGGAAAACGCGCTTTCGAACAACTTGCCGCCTGCCACCAGGCCTGACGCCGTGTAAACCGCGAAAAAGACGACTATGACGATAGCGGATACCGTTCTCAGTGACATGGCCCGAGTCGGGAACCGGTTTGCCAGGAATTCTGGAATGGTTATCGCATTACCATAGTGTACCGTCTGTTCGCGAAGGCGTGGTGCGACCAGAGTCCAGTTGAAGAACGCACCCACGAGCAGACCGATACCGATCCAGGCCTGACCCAAGCCAGATGCAAACAGTGCCCCGGGCAAACCCAGCAGCAACCAGCCGCTCATGTCCGAAGCACCGGCCGACAGGGCCGCCACTTGCGGGCTGAGGGCTCGGCCACCCAGCATGTAATCTTCAGACGTAGACGTAGATTTGCGCATGGCATAAAAGCCGATGGCGATCATGAGCGCAAAGTAAGCAAAAAGACTGATCCAAACACCAATAGCCATAAAAACTTCTCCAGATTATTAGGCCGGACGTAGCTCCGACAGGTTGTTGGCACGCATGGAGTCCAGAACGCCGATGGCGAGCATCACGATCAGGTAGAGCGCGAACGTGAAGCCGATGGTGGCGTTGTTATCAACCATGGGGGAGGTTCCTTCAGCCTTGTTGTCGTTGATGACGAGTGGGGATCACTCGTCTCCCAGCGCGAGCAGTGACGCGTTGCCGCCCAGGGCAGCGGTGTTGACGGTCACCGTCTTTTCCGTGGCAAACCGCAGCAGGTAGTGAGGACCACCCGCCTTGGGACCTGTGCCGGAGAGGCCCTGGCCACCGAAGGGCTGGACCCCGACGACGGCGCCGATGATATTGCGGTTGACATAGACATTGCCAGCCCGAATCTTCTGCGCTATCAGCTCGGCAAAGGATTCGTTGCGGCTGTGCACGCCGAACGTCAACCCGTAGCCACGGCCGTTGATCGAGTCGATCACCTTGTCGATCTCGCTGGCCTTGTAGCGCACGATGTGCAGGACCGGACCGAACTGCTCCCGCTCCAGGGCATCGATGCCGTCGATGCGGAAGGCCGTGGGCGCGATGAAGGTACCGTGGGCGGTGTGGGCCGGATCGAGCCGTGTCTCGGCCAGCAGGCGGCCTTCGCCCTTGAGCTTCTCGATATGCGCCATGAGGCCCTTGCGGGCATCCTCGTCGATGACCGGGCCGACGTCGGTGCCCAGCTCGCGGGGGTCGCCGACATGCAGCTCATCCATGGCGCCCTCGAGGATCTCGATCACCCGGTCGGCGACATCGTCCTGCAGGTAGAGCACGCGCAGCGCCGAGCAGCGCTGGCCGGCACTCTGGAAGGCGGACTGGATGACGTCGGCCACCACCTGCTCGGGCAGGGCGGTGGAGTCGACGATCATGGCGTTCATGCCGCCGGTCTCGGCGATCAGGGTCGGCAGCGGGGCGTTCTCCCGTGCCGCCAGGGCGCGGTTGATGATCTGGGCGGTGTCGGTGCCGCCGGTGAACACCACGCCGGTGATGCGCGGGTCGGAGGTCAGCACGCTGCCCACGGTGGGGCCGTCGCCGGGCAGCAGCTGGACCACGTCGCGCGGCATGCCGGCTTCAAAGAGCAGCTCGACGACGCGGTGGGCGACGATCGAGGTCTGCTCGGCGGGCTTGGCCAGCACGGTGTTGCCGGCCACCGCGGTGGCGACCAGTTGGCCGCAGAAGATCGCCACCGGGAAGTTCCAGGGGCTGATCGCCGCGAACACGCCCTTGCCGCCCATCACCAGGTCGTTGGACTCGCCGGTCGGCCCGGGCAGGCGGGTCGGGTTGGCGAACAGTTCCTCGGCGCGGGTCGCGTAGTAGCGGCAGAAGTCCACCGCCTCGCGGATCTCGTCGACGCCGTCGGTGAGCAGCTTGCCGCCCTCGCGGGAGCACAGCGCCATCAGCTCGGCCAGGTGTTCCTCCATCAGGTCGGCGAAGCGGCGCAGGATGGCCGCCCGCTCGGCCACCGGGGTCTCGTCCCAGCGGGGGAAGGCTGCCCAGGCGGCGTCCAGGGCCTGCTGTGCCTGCTCCTTGCTGGTCCACAGCACGCTGCCGACGGTCTGGCGGCGATCATGGGGACTGGTGACCTCGTGGACCAGGGCCGGGTCGGTGGCCACGTCGAAGGCCAGCAGGGGGCGGGCCTCGTACCGGGTGTCCATGTGCTTGGCCATGGCGTCCATCAGCGGCTGGTACTGGCTGTTGATGTTCAGGTTCACTCCCTTCGAGTTCCGACGGTCAGGGCCATAGATGTCCTTGGGCAAGGGAATCCTGTTGTTGGCATAGGTCTTGTGCTGCTTGAGGGTCTCCACCGGGTGCACGCACAGCGATTCCACCGGCACCTTGGGGTCGACCAGCTGGTGGACGAAGGAGGAGTTGGCGCCGTTCTCCAGCAGGCGACGCACCAGGTAGGGCAGCAGGTCCTTGTGGGCGCCGACCGGCGCGTAGATGCGGCAGTAGGTGCCCCGGGGAGCGCGCTTCAGGGCGGCGTCGTAGAGCGCCTCGCCCATGCCATGCAGGCGCTGGAACTCGAAGGCGCGCGAGACCTCGTTGGCCTGCTCCAGGATGGCGCTGATGGTATGGGCGTTGTGAGTGGCGAACTGCGGGAAGATTCGCCCACGCGTTGCGTCGGAGAGCAGGAAGCGTGCGCAGACCAGGTAGGCCACGTCGGTGGCGGCCTTGCGGGTGTAGACCGGGTAGCCGTCCACGCCGAGTTGCTGCGACTCCTTGATCTCGCTGTCCCAGTAGGCACCCTTGACCAGGCGCAGCGGGATCTCGTCGCCCTGATACTCGGCCAGGCGGTTGAGGTAGTGCAGCACCGGCAGGGCGCGCTTGGAATAGGCCTGCACCACCAGGCCGAACTTGCCCCAGCCCCGGCAGATGCTGCTCTCGTAGACGGCGCGGAACACCTCCAGGGACAGCTCCAGGCGGTCGACCTCCTCGGCATCGATGGTCACCGCCACGCCCAGCTCCCGCGCCAGGCCGGCCAGCTCGAGCACGCTGCCGACCAGCTCCTCGAGCACCTGCTCGCGACGGCCGAACTCGTAGCGCGGATGGAGCGCCGAGAGCTTGATCGAGATCGAGGGGGTGGGCGTCTTGGCGGACAGCGAGCGGCTGGTCTTGCCGACCCGCTCGATGGCCCGGGCATAGTCGTCGAAGTAGCGCTTGGCGTCGCGGCGGGTGCGGGCGGCCTCGCCGAGCATATCGTAGGAGTAGGTGTAGCCCTTGTCGAACAGCGGCTTGGAGCGCTTGAGCGCCTCGTCGATGTCGCGGCCCAGTACGAACTGCCTGCCCATGATCTTCATGGCCTCGACCATGGCGCGGCGGATCACCGGCTCGCCCATGCGATTGACCAGCCTGTTGATGAAGCTCGAGGGCTTGCCGTCCTTCGGCTTGTCCAGGGTCACCACCCGGCCGGTCATCAGCAGGCCCCAGGTGGAGGCGTTGACCATCCAGGACTCGCTCTGGCCGAGGTGGGCCTTCCAGTCGGCCGGGCCCAGCTTGTCCTCGATCAGGGCATCGGCGGTGGCCTTGTCGGGGATGCGCAGCATCGCCTCGGCGAGGCACATCAGCATCAGCCCCTCGTGGTTATCGAGGCTGTACTGCTGGAGCAACTCGTCGATGGTGTCGACGGCGGTATCCATCTCCCGGACCTCGCGTACCAGCTCGGCGGTCTTGCCGGCGATGCGACGGAAGTCCTCGGGGTTGGCGCTGAGGGTGTCGATCAGCTCGCCGACGAAGGCGTCCTCGTCGACCACGTAGTGGTCGCTGATGCGGGCGAAGAGGGTGTCGAGATCCTGCTGCCAGGTGGTGGCATTCAGCATGTTGTTGGAATTGAGCATGAAAGAATTCCTGGTGGAGTCGTCTGACGCGGTGGGCCGGATTCGTGGCAGGCGTGATGCGCCAGGTAAAACGGCTTTACCCTGACTTTAGGAGGCGATGGGCATGGCTGCTTGCCGATTCCGCGGAGATTCTTGTCGATTCTGCGGTTATCGGTGCGTGGGCGCCCCGGAATGCGACCTTGGTCTAATGTCCGGCGAGCGCCGCAGTCCGCGACGACGCGGGATGCCCGACCCGTCGCAGCATGCTGGGTGACTGGCCGAAGGCTTCGCGACAGGCGTTGGAGAGGGCGCTCTGGTTGGCGAAACCGGTGAGGGCGGCGACCTCGGAGAGCGGCAGCCGGCTCTCGGCCAGCAGCCGCCGTGCCGATGCGAGGCGCTTGCGTCGCACGTACTGCCAGGGGCTGAGCCCCGTCTGCTGTCGGAAGCAGTGGCGGAAGTGGGCCTCGCTCAGGCAGGCCTCGCGGGCCAGGTCACCCACGCTCAGGCGGCTCGAGAGGTGACGCTCGATGAAGCGGTCGAGGTGTTTCAGGTCCAGCCGGTGGTGGTCGGGCTCGGCTCCACCGGCCAGGCGGGCGTGCAGGCAGCCCAGCAGGGTGGCGGCCAGGCGGTCGCCCTGGGTGGCGGTCGCCGAGGCCGGGGAAACGGCCAGTTCGTGGAGCAGGAAGTCGAGATAGCGCCTGAGCGGATCATCCAGGGTGAAGAAGCGCGGAGCGTCGAACAGTCGTGCCAGCTCGTGGTGGAAGCCGGTCAGCGACGGGGCCTGGGCGGGCAGGTCGAGGATCAGCTGGCGATTGTCGCCGGTGCCGGCGTAGTAATGCACGTGGTTGGCCGGCACGATGCAGCCCGACAGCGCCGTGATCGAGCCGCCCAGCCCCTCGATCTCGAATTCCGCCTGGCCACGCAGCCCGATCACGACCTGGTGAAAGTCGTGGTCGTGGTGCTGGGTGGCGGTGTCGAGGGGAATCTGGCGGATGAAGCTGGGCATGGCGGTCCCCGTCCCGGACGGTGTCGGCATGAGCCCACATTCTAGCCGAAGCGGTGGCGGAACTCATGTCTCATGGCGCCGGCGCTCCTGCAGGTCGGCATGGGCGGCGAGGTGCTTGCGCAGCGCGGCGAGTTCCTCCCGCCCGGTGCTGTCGAGCAGCGGCCTGCCCTGTGCCTTGCGCCAGTGGCGGCCGTGCTCCTCCATCAGTCGACGGGCCCGCCGGCGTACGCCGTCCAGGTAGTCGTCATGGCGAATCGGGTAGTCGATGATGGCGTTCCATTCGCCCTCGTCGACACGGTCCTCCAGTGCCTTGTCGAACAGGTCGAGCAGATGGCGGGGCTCGGTGCGGTAGCGGGGCGTGCGGGAGAACAACAGGATGGCGATCATGCCGCCGAAGACCAGCAGGCAGACGGCGAAGACGAGTAGAAACAGTGCCATGGAGTGACTCATTGCCAGGCTGCCCGGGATGGGCCGGGCGGCCGTGTTCGCGAAACCCGGTCGTGGTTCAGGGCATGTCGAGCTGGAGAATCTCGCGGGCCTGCTGCCAGGTCGCCACGGGGCGCTCGTAACGTTCGCACATCTCGGCCACGCGCTTGACCAGGGCCGTATGAAAGGTAGGAAAAATCTGGATGATCAACTAGTTGGATGATGCCTGGAGCGGGTGAAGGGAATCGAACCCTCGTCTTAAGTCGGGTAGGGACGTAGCCTCGCGGCTAGGTCCCCCCCTCAGAACCGGACGTGCAAGTTTCCCTGCATCCGGCTCAAGCAGTCACGAAGCCTGGTCAACTCTGACCAGACCGGCGACCAAGGTCCACAATTCCTTTCTCCCACGACGTAAAACCACGTGAGTGAATCAGATTGTGGCAATTCTCGTGCAATAGCACCAAGTTGTCCAGTGCGTCACTGCCCCCAAGACTCTTCCAGACCTTGTGGTGTACATCCCACTTGGTCTCGGTCGTGATGGGCTGATCGCACACTGGACACTTCCCTTTCTGCGCTCTCCAGATGCGGTTCAACTTGGGAATCGCGTTGGAGGCCATCTGCCGCTTCACCAGCTTTTCGAAGTATTCCTCGTAGGCTGGATCGTAGAGGTTAGCTTCAGACGAGATCTTGACGTGTCTGCAGCACTTTACCTCTGACAGAAGGAAGAGCCTGTGCTCGCCTTCACAGAACACCCAATCCCGGGAGTATAGAGCGACAATTACTCTGGCCGGTGGACGACAACTATTCTGACCGGTTGCCCTAAGCTTGACTGCTTGTCCCGACCCACCAGGGAGCCGGTATGGCGGTCACCAGCCAACAGGTCACGCTCTACATGTCGCAACGTCAGCAAGGCCAGACCCAAGATGTCGCTGCCGCCAAGGCCGGTCTCTCGGTCAGCACCGCCCGCCGCCTCGAACGCCGTGCCGAATCCCCCGAACCGCCGGCACCTCGCCAATGGCGGACCCGGCCAGACCCCTTCGCTGACGTATGGGGCGAAGTGCTCGTTCCGCAGTTAGCGGCCACCCCGGATCTTCAGGCACTGACGCTGCTGGAGTGGCTTCAGGAGCAGTTCCCCGGTCAGTATCCGGACAGCCTGCTGCGTACCCTGCAGCGCCGGGTCAAGGGCTGGCGAGCCGCGCACGGGCCGGACAAGGAGGTGATGTTCCCGCAGACCCACGGCCCTGGGTTGCGGGGGCTCTCCGACTTCACCGAGCTCAAGGGCATCGCCATCACGGTCGCCGGGCAACCGCTGGATCACCGGCTCTATCACTTCCGCCTGGCCTTCAGCGGCTGGTGTCACGTGCGCGTGGTGCTGGGCGGCG
>NZ_JAKVPY010000024.1:0-73559 GCF_022487945.1 Halomonas flagellata | reverse complement strand
GGATGACGTGGTCGCCGGGGCGCACGCTGGTGACGCCCTCGCCCACCTCCTCGACGATGCCGGCGCCCTCGTGGCCCAGCACCGCCGGGAAGTTGCCCTCCGGGTCGGCCCCGGAGAGGGTGAAGGCATCGGTGTGGCAGACGCTGGTCGCCGCGATGTGCACCAGCACCTCACCGGCCCTGGGCCCCTCGACGTCGATCTCGGTCAGCTCCAGCGGCTGGCCCGCGGCCAGGGCGACGGCGGCGCGTGATTTCATATGGACTCCCCCCAGGGTGTTGTTGCCGATGGCTGTCGTTAGCGGGTGTCGTCACGATCATGCTGGCGGTGCTGTCAGTCTAGGTGAGCCGGAAAGGGGGATTGTGTCGCAGCGACACAAGTGCGTTGCCGCCTGGCAACATTGGTGCCCTCGGGCCGGCCCCGGTGGCCGGCCCCCTCAAGCGCGACAGAACACCCTTGACTCATGAGCATTGCGCGGCGTCAGCTCCGCCGCCGAGCGGGTGTCGCGGGCGGCCTCGCGGCGGGCCGCCTCGATCAGATGGTGATCCGGCGAGAGGTCGCACACCGGGTCGGTGGCGGTGGGGTCGCCGGTGAGCAGGTAAGCCTGGCAGCGGCAGCCGCCGACGTCCCGGTGGCGTTCGTCGCAGCTGCGGCAGGGTTCCGACATCCAGGCCTCGCCGCGATAGCGGTTGAAGGCCTCGCTGGCGTACCAGGCCTCGCGCAGGGGGCGTTCGCGCACGTTGGGGAAACGCATCGGCAGCATGCGCGCACTGTGGCAGGGCAGCACGGCGCCGTCCGGGGCCAGGGTCATGAAGATCGAGCCCCAGCCGCCCATGCAGGCCTTGGGCCGGTCGGCGTAGTAGTCGGGGACCACGAACAGTAGCCGCATGTCGCGGCCCCGTGCCGCCAGATGCTCACGCCAGCGCCTGGTGGTGGCCTCGGCGGCCTCGAGCTGGGCCCGGCTCGGCAGCAGCCCGGCGCGGTTGAGGTAGGCCCAGCCGTAGAGCTGGCAGTTGGCGAGCTCCACGGCGTCGGCGCCGAGCTCGTCGCACAGGGCGATGATGGCATCGAGCCGGTCGATGTTGTGGCGGTGCAGTACCACGTTGAGCACCATGGGATAGCCGGCGGCCTTGACCGCCCGGGCCATGGCCAGCTTCTTCGCGTGGGCCTTGCGTGAGCCGGCCACCGCCGCGGCGACATCGGGGTCGGAGGCCTGCAGGCTGATCTGGATATGGTCGAGTCCCGCCTCGCGCAGGGCCTCGATGCGCGATTCGTCGAGTCCCAGGCCGGAGGTGATCAGGTTGCTGTAGAAGCCCAGCCGGTGGGTCTCGGCGACCAGGGTCTCGAGGTCCCGGCGTACCAGCGGCTCGCCGCCGGAAAAGCCCAGCTGCACGGCGCCCAGGGCGCGGGCCTGGGCCAGGGCATCGATCCATTCCGCGGTGGTGAGCTCCTCCCCGACGGCAGCGAAGTCCAGCGGGTTGGAGCAGTAGGAGCACTGCAGCGGGCAGCGATAGGTCAACTCGGCGAGCAGCCACAGCGGGGCGCCGGTCTGGCCGTTGGCGGTAACGGTGTCGGTGTGGTCAGTCATGATGGATCCACCCTTGTCGGGCGGCGTCGACCAGGAAGTCGTGGACGTCCTCGGCGATGGCCGCGGCGGGGGCTTCCGAGTACTGCGCCTGGAGGGCAGCGATCACCTCGTTCACGTCGCGGTGGCCATCGAGCTGGGTGAGGATGGCACCGGCGCTGTCGTTGAGCTGCACCATGCCCTCGGGATAGAGCAGCACGTGACGCTGCTGGGCCTCTTCCCACTGCAGCCGCCAGCCCGGACGCAGGCGACAGACGCTGGCCCCGGTGATGGCGGCTCCGTTCATGACAGCCCCCGATGATAGACACGCCGGTCGGTGACGGTGTGGTAGGGCGGCCGGCCGAGCTGGTAGGCCAGCGTCATGGCATCGAGCATCGACCAGAGCACGTCGAGCTTGAACTGCAGGATCTCCAGGGCACGTTGCTGGGCGGCGGCGGTGGTGCAGACCGCCAGCGCCACCTCCAGGCCGTGCTCGACGTCGCGGCGTGCCTCCTTCAGGCGCTTGCGGAAGTAGCCGTAGCCGACCGCGTCGATCCAGGGGTAGTGGATCGGCCAGGTATCGAGCCGGCTCTGGTGGGCCTCCGGAGCGAACAGCTCGGTGAGCGAGGCGATCGCCGCCTCGCGCCAGTCGGTGCGGCGCACGAAGTTGACGTAGGCGTCCACCGCGAAGCGCACCCCCGGCAGCACGTGCTCCTGGGACCAGAGCTCGTCGCGGGTCAGGCCGACGGCCTCGCCGAGGGTCAGCCAGGCCTCGATGCCGCCGCCGTCGTCGCCGTGGCCGTCGTGGTCGAGCAGCCGCTGGATCCAGCGGCGGCGGGTGTCGGCGTCGGGACAGTTGGCCAGCAGGGCGGCGTCCTTCTGGGGAATGCTGAGCTGGTAATAGAAGCGGTTGGCCACCCAGCCGCGCAACTGCTCGGGGGTCGCCCGCCCCTCGGCCATGTCGACCTGGTAGGGGTGGTGGATATGGTAGTAGGCACCCTTGGCCAGCAGGGCCTCGCGGAAGGCCTCGGGGCTCAGGGCCTCGCCCTGTGAACTCGCCAGCGGCGACGCGATGGAGGTCATGCAGGGCACCTCTTTGTGTCCGGCCGGGAAGGGAAAAACGGCGCAAAACAACAGGCCGACGCTCCGTGCGGGGAGCGTCAGCCCATCGGGTACTGCGTCGTCACCAGTGGTTTCAACGGTTGGAAATGTACAGGGTCACCTCGAAGCCTAGACGCAGGTCGGTATAGGCGGGTTTGGTCCACATGGGGCTACCTCCACGATGCGGGTGGATATGGCTTGCACTATTCCAGTTAAGCACGCCACGCGGGATCTACCCTGCTACGAAAGTCGCATCATGTGCCCGTGAGCGGCATGGCCGGCGTTCTCGGTATCAGCGCGCCACGTCAGGGTGCCGTCACGGCAGGGATTTATCGGGATTGTTGCTCGTGCGCAAAAGTCTTTTGACCTCAGGCGAGAGCCGAAATCCTCCTGTCCACGCTGTAGCCCCGAAAGTTGTGCTAGACCTTCCAGTGTCATTGCCTGGAACAGGATAACAACCACAACGGGATGTGCCGCACCCCGCGACACACCTTTCAGTGCGACGGAGACAACGCCATGCTTCGGGAGATCGGTTTTGCGATGACGGCCGCCGGGTTGATGGTCGCATCCTTGGCTCATGCCAACCAGAATCAACTCGAGCTGCAGCAGAACCCTGAATACTGGGCCACGCAACTGGGCAACTATCAGGGCAACCGCTACAGCGAACTGGACCAGATCAATCGCGACAACGTGGGTGAGCTGCGATCGGCCTGGCAATTCTCCACCGGCGTCCTGCGCGGCCACGAGGGTGGCCCCCTCTACGTCGGCGATGGGCGCCTCTATATCCACACCCCCTTTCCCAACAAGGTATTCGCCCTCGATGTGGAGGACGAGGGCCGGGTGGTCTGGAGCTATGAACCCGACCAGGATTCCCGCGTCATCCCGGTGATGTGTTGCGACACCGTCAACCGCGGCCTGGCCTATGCCGATGGACGCCTGTTCCTCGGCCAGTCCGACAACACCCTGATCGCCCTGGACGCCGAGACCGGCGAACTGCTGTGGGATGTCAGCAATGGCGACCACACCGTCGGCGAGACCAACACCATGTCGCCGCTGGTGGTGCATGACAAGGTCATCGTCGGCATCAGCGGCGGCGAGTACGGCATTCGTGGCCACATGACCGCCTATGACGTCGAGACCGGCGAACAGGTCTGGCGAGGCTATTCGACCGGACCGGACGACGAAGTGCTGATCGATCCGGAAACCACCACCATGCTGGGTGAGCCGATCGGCGAGGCCGACCTGGGCGTCTCCACCTGGCCCGAAGGCGAGTGGGAACGCGGTGGCGGGGCCCCCTGGGGCTGGATCACCTACGACCCGGAACTCGACCTGATCTACTACGGTACCGGCAACCCGGGGACCTGGAACCCGGAACAGCGCACCAAGGACGGCGAGCCGGCCGACAACAAGTGGGCGATCACCGTCTTCGCCCGCGACCCCAACAATGGAGAGGTCAAGTGGGTCTACCAGAAGGTGCCCTTCGACGAGTGGGACTACGACGGCGTCAACGAAAACCAGCTGATCGATGTCGAGTTCGAGGGCGAGCAGCGCAAGGGCCTGGCGATCATCGATCGTACCGGGTTCGGCTTCCTGCTCGACCGCGAGAGCGGCGAGTTGCTGGTGGCCGAGAAGTTCGCTCCGGAGACCAACTGGGCGGACAGCTATGACATGGAAACCGGACGTCCCAACGTCAACGAGCAGTACAGCACCTACCGCCAGGGCGTCGGCGTCAACACCACCGACATCTGCCCGACCGCCATGGGCGCCAAGAACATGCAGCCGACGGCCTTCTCGCCGAAGACCGGCCTGATCTATGCCGGCATCAACCGGATCTGCATGAACTACGAGCCCTTCGAGACCGAGTATATCGCCGGGCAGCCCTACGTGGGGGCGACCCTGACCATGATGCCGGCACCGGTGGAGAACGGTGACATGGAAGGCCGCCTGGGCAGCTTCATCGCCTGGGACCCGGTGGCCGGGGAGACCGTCTGGGAGATCGACGAGCGCTTCGCGGTCTGGAGTGGTGCCCTGGCCACGGCCGGTGACCTGGCCTTCTATGGCACCCTCGAGGGGCATGTGAAGGCCGTGGACATCGAGAGCGGCGAGGAGCTGTGGCGCTTCAAGACCCCCTCCGGGATCATCGGCAACGTCAACACCTTCATGCACGAAGGCAAGCAGTACCTGGCCGTACTCTCCGGGGTCGGCGGCTGGGCCGGCATCGGCCTGGCGGCAGGCCTCGAGGATCCCGAGGAGGGGCTGGGGGCCGTGAGTGCCTTCTCTGCCCTAGGTGACTACACCAAGCTCGGCGGGGTGCTGACGGTCTTCGCTCTGCCGGATTGAGTGCCATCCCTGCAGGCGGGGCGCGGACTCGGGTCCGTGACCCCGTTCCCTCCCATCCCTCTCCAGGGGCCGCCATGAGTATGCCGGCGGCCCCTGGTCGTACCGAGAAGGAAGCGCTGCATGACGGTATTCAACGGAGTCTCGGGCCGGAGCCTCATCCTGACGGCCGTGCTGGGCCTGGGAGTGCCCCTGGCCGGTTTCGTCTCGCCGGCCGTGGCCGACGAGCACCGTGTCACCGGGGAAGCGCCGGGCGCCTTCGTCGTCGAGGACGACAGGGTCGATCCCAACACCTACGAGGGCTATATCGCCTATACCCGGGTCTGCATGGCCTGTCATGGGCCCGATGGCCTGGGGTCCTCCTTCGCGCCCAGCCTGATTCGTGCCGCCGAGCGCCGCGGCTGGGCCGATTTCGCCGGCACCATCGCCGCCGGCCGTGAAGTCCAGCCTGGCCAGGTGATGCCTTCCTTCGCCGACGACCCCTATGTGCTGGCCAACATGGAGAACATCTTCAGCTACATGCGTGCCCGCGGCGAGGGAGGCCTGGGCCGCGGCCGCCCGAAGATCATCGAGTCGATGCAGGAGGAAACCGAAGCGCCACAGGAGGGGGCGGAGTCCGACGAAGCCGTCCATGATGAGAAGGCCGACGGCTAGCCCCGTCACCTTTCTTCTCTTCCCGGTATCGGAGGACGCATGAGAAGAGGAGTCACCCGGCTGCTGCCGCTGTTGGTCGCCCTGGCCCTGGGGGCAGGAAGCGGCGTGGTGGTCGCCAATCCCCCGGAACTCCAGGACCGCGAGGCGTTGCGGGTCTGTGCCGACGGCAACAACCTTCCCTTCAGCAACGAGGCCGGCGAAGGGTTCGAGAACCGCATCGCCGAGCTGATGGCCGCGGACCTCGGGGTGCCGCTCGTCTACGTCTGGGCACCCCAGGTCATGGGCTTCGTGCGCAACACCCTGGAACTGCGCGTCTGCGACGTGATGATCGGCGCCGTGGCCGGCTACGAGTTCGTGCAGAACACCAACGAGGTCTACCGCTCCGTCTACGCCCTGGTGGTGCCCGAGGAGTCCGACCTCGACGCCACCAGCCTCACCGATCCAGCGCTGCGGGAGCGGCGCATCGGCGTGATCACGGAAACGCCTCCCCTGGTGCCGCTGCGGCGCGCCGGTGCCAGCGTCAAGAGCTATCCGCTGATGGTCGACACCCGGGTACGGGCGCCGGTGCGCGATGCCGTCGAGGACGTGGTGGCCGGCAACACCGAAGGCGCCGTGCTGTGGGGGCCGCTGGCCGGCTACTACGCCTCCCGACAGGACCCTCCGCTGCGGGTCATTCCGCTGGTCGAGGATACCTCCGGTGCCCGGCTGGACTACCGGATCACCATGGGCATTCGCCACGGTGAGCCGCACTGGAAGGACTGGATCAACGACTTCATCGCGCGTCGCCAGGACGAGATCCACGACATCCTCGTCGAGTACCGGGTGCCGCTTCTCGACCGGCGCGGTCAGTTGCTCACTCCCGAGCCGTCGGATGCAGGAGGCGCGTCATGAGGCCGCTGCGCTCGACTCTGGTGATGCTCGGGCTGGGTGCGACCCTGGTGCTGGGCGGCGTGGCTCGGCTCGAGGCCCAGCGGGCGGCGGCGGGCCCCCCCGACTGGCCCTGCGTGCAGCGGCTGATCCCGGAACTGGCCTGGGGCACGCTCTGGACCGGCCCGTCGCTGGATGAGCTGGAGCGGGACTGGTGGGAGGATGAGGAGGTCGGCCGCGTGGCGCGTTTCGCCACCGACCGCTCGACGCCCGAGGACGAGGCCCTGGAGCGGGTCCGCGACTTCGTCGCCTCGGTGGATGATGGCGCGGCCGAGGAGCGGTTGACGCTGCTGTTCGCCGGTCTCTTCGAGCTCACCGATCGTGAACGGCGACGGGCCATCGACGGTATCCGGCGCGCCTCCCGCGCCCAGGTGGCGCGACTCGATGACATCTCGGAGTTGGTCGACGAACTGGAAGCGCTCCGCGACGACGAGCAGGCGAACGAGGCCGAGATCGAACGACTCTCCGAGACGCTGTTCTGGGAAGAGCGCACCTTCGAGAGACGCCAGCAGGCGCTGCCGGCGATGTGCGAGCAGCCCACTCTGCTGGAGGAGAAACTCGCTCGGATGGTGCGGATGATCATGGCGCGAATGCCGTGACCCCAAGGGGGGCCGTAACGACAACAACAGCGGCAGCGCCGGCTGCCTGAGGAGCATGCATGCGGACCTTGCCACGTCCCCTCCGCTGGCTGATGACGGGGGGGCTCGCCGTTGGCCTGGGCTGGTCGGCGGCCTTGCCGGCCGACACCCCGGAGACCATCACCCTGGGCTACCTGGGCATGGAGCGGCCGGACGACCGGGAGCCACTCTCGGTGCTCGCCCCGGTACTCGACGACGAGGGCGTCCAGGGGGCCCGGTTGGGGATCAACGACAACAACGCCACGGCCCGGTTCCTCGACCAGGAGTTCGTGCTCCACGAGGCGGAGGTGTCCCAGGGCGGCGACGTCGGCGAGGCGCTGGAGAACCTCATCGACCAGGGCGCCGACTGGATCGTCAGTGACCTGCCCGCAGAAGGCCTGCTGGAGGTGATGGCCCACCCGGCGCTGGGCGACCGGGTGGTGTTCAACAGCCGGGCGCCGGATGACGAGCTGCGCGGGGAGTCCTGCCATCCCAAGCTCTACCACACCACCCCGAGCCGGCGGATGCTGGCCGATGCCCTGGCCCAGTTCCTCGGCTACAAGCAGTGGGATCGCTGGGCGCTGGTTCACGGCAACACCGAGGAGGATCGCATCCTGGCCGAGACCCTGAAGGCCGCGGCCGAGCGTTACGGCCACCGCGTGGTGGACGAGCGGATGTGGCCCCATGATCCCATGGCGCGGCGCGCCGAGGGCGGCTTCCATGCCATCCAGCGCGAGATCCCGGTGTTCGTGCAGGACCTGCCCGAACACGACGTGCTGGTGATCGCCGACGAGACCGACTACTTCGGCGAGTACTTCCCCTTCCAGACCTCGGCGCCGCGCCCGGTGGTGGGCACCCAGGGACTGATCGCCACCCCCTGGCACCGTGCCCACGAATCCTGGGGGGCGGTACAGCTGCAGCGGCGCTTCGAGAAGCTCGCCGACCGCTGGATGACACCCCGCGACTTCGGCGCCTGGCTGGCGGTGCGCTCCCTGGGGGAGGCGGCGGCGCGTACCGGCTCGGTGGCACCCGATGAGGTGCTCGACTATATGCTCGGCGAGGAGTTCGAGCTCGCGGGCTACCTGGGCCTGCCGGTCAGCTACCGCACCTGGAACCATCAGCTGCGCCAGCCGATCCTGGTCACCGGCCCGCGCATGGTGGCGTCGGTGTCGCCCCAGGAGGGCTACCTGCATCCGCGCACGCCGCTCGACTCGCTCGGCGCCGACGAGGGGGAATCGCCATGCCGTTTCTGAGCCAACTCACGACTCCCGCCGGCAGGCCTGCCTCCCTGGGGCTGGCGCTGGGCATCCTGCTGATGCTGCCACTGGCCGCCCAGGCCGAGCGCATCTTCGTCTCCAACGAGAAGGACAACACCGTCTCGGTGATCGACGGTGACACCCTGGAGGTGGTGGAGACCATCGGCGTCGGCCGTCGCCCGCGCTCGATGGCCTTCAGCAGCGACGGCAGCGAACTGTTCGTGGCGGTGGGCGACGACGAGGCCATCGACATGATCGACCTGGAGACCCTGCAGGTGGTGCGCAGCCAGTCCTCCGGCGACGACCCCGAGGTGATCCGCGTCGACCCTAACCGGCCCTACCTCTATGTCTCCAACGAGGACGACAACATCGTCTCGGTGCTCGACTACGAGGCGCGCACCCGGGTCACCGAGATCCCGGTGGGCGTCGAGCCCGAGGGGCTGGGGATCAGCCCCGACGGTCGCTGGCTGGTCTCGACCACCGAGACCTCCAACATGGCCCACATCATCGACACCGAGGCCATGGAGGCGGTGCACCATCGCCTGGTGGGGGCCCGGCCGCGGCACGCCGAGTTCACCCATGACGGCCGCGAGGCCTGGGTCTCGTCGGAGATCGCCGGCATGGTGACGATCCTCGACATGGAGGAGACCTTCGACGTCAAGCACACCATTCGCTTCGACGTGCCGGGCGTGCCCCGGGAGACCGTCCAGGCCGTCGGGGTGGTGCTGACCTCCGACGGTCGCTACGCCTTCGTGGCCCTGGGGCCCTCCAACCGCGTGGCGGTGATCGACCAGCAGAGCTACGAGGTGCTCGACTACCTCCTGGTCGGCCAGCGGGTCTGGCACCTGGCGCTCAATGACGACGAGAGCCGGCTCTACACCACCAACGGGGTCAGCGGCGATGTCAGCGTGATCGAGGTCGACGGCCTGAGGGCGATCAAGTCGATCCCGGTGGGGCGCTTTCCCTGGGGGGTGATCGTCGAGCCGTGAGTGGACTCCCCGTCTCCGACAGGGACGCCCTCTCCCGGAACGAGGAGGGCGGGCTCGCCCTGCAGGTTCGCGACCTGAGCTTCGCCTATGGCGACACGCCGGTACTGGCGTCGGTCTCCCTGGCGATTGCGGCGGGGGAGTTCGCGGTGCTGCTGGGCCCCAACGGCGCCGGCAAGACCACGCTGTTCTCGCTGATCACCCGCCTCCACGACCGCCGCCGGGGCGAGATCCGCATCGGCGGCTTCGACGTGCGCCACCAGGCGGTGCAGGCCCATGCCCGCATCGGCGTGGTGTTCCAGCAGCCGACCCTGGACCTGGATCTCAGCGTGGCCCAGAACCTGGCCTATCATGGCGCCCTGCACGGCATGGCCCCCCGTGAGGCGCGAGCGCGGGCCGAGGCCCAACTGGCCCGGGTGGGGCTCGCCGAGCAGCGGCGCACGCGGGTGCGGCAGCTCTCCGGCGGCCAGCGGCGGCGGGTGGAGATCGCCCGGGGGCTGCTCCACGAGCCGCGCCTGCTGCTGCTCGACGAACCCACCGTGGGACTCGACGTCGGCTCCCGCCGCGACCTGGTCGAGCATGCCCACCGGCTGTGTGCCGAGGAGGGGGTGGCGGTACTCTGGGCCACGCACCTGATCGACGAGGTCCGCCCGGCGGATCGCGTCCTGGTGCTGCACCGCGGCCGGCTGCGGGCGGATGGCCGGGCCGAGGAACTGGTCGCCAGGCTCGGCGTCGACACCCTGGGCGAGGCCTTCGACCGCCTGGTGGGGGAAGAGGAGGCACCATGCCCCTGATGCCCTGGCTGCACTGCCTGCGCGGCGTGGTCAGCCGCGAGCTGCTGCGCTTCCTGCACCAGCGCAGCCGCTTCCTGGCCGCCCTGGTGCGCCCGCTGGTGTGGTTGTTCGTGTTCGCCGCCGGCTTTCGCATGGCCCTGGGCGTGGCGATGACCGAGCCCTACCAGACCTACATCCTCTATGAGGTCTACATCGTGCCGGGGCTGGTGGGGATGATCCAGCTGTTCAACGGCATGCAGAGCTCGCTCTCCATGGTCTACGACCGCGAGATGGGCAGCATGCGGGTGCTGCTGGTCAGTCCCTTCCCGCGCTGGTACCTGCTGGTGTGCAAGCTGCTGGCCAGCACCCTGGTGTCGGTGGTGCAGGTCTACGTCTTCCTGGCCATCGCCTGGTGGTACGGCATCCAGGCGCCGCCGCTCGGCTACCTGTGGATCCTGCCGACACTGGTGGTCACCGGCTTCATGGTCGGCTCCCTGGGCCTGCTGCTATCGACCTTCGTGCGCCAGTTGGAGAACTTCGCCGGGATCATGAACTTCGTGATCTTCCCGATGTTCTTCCTCTCCTCGGCGCTCTATCCGCTGTGGCGCATCCGCGAGGGCAGTTACCTGGTCTACCAGATCGCCGCGCTCAACCCTTTCACCCAGGCGGTGGAGATGATCCGCTTCGCGCTCTACGAGCGCGTCAACCTCGAGGCGATCCTGATCAGCGTGGTGGTGACCCTGGTGCTGCTGGGCCTGGCGATCCTGGGCTACAACCCCTCGCGAGGCATGATGGCGCGCAAGGGAGGCGGCGGCGACTGAGGGCGCTCAGGGTTCGGTGGCCTCGGGGTCGAGGGATTCGAGGAAGTGGATGATGCGCCGGCGCGAGCGTTCGTCGAGCCCCCAGAACACCATGCGGATGCCGGGCAGGTAGTCGTCCGGGCCGGCCAGGAAGGCGTCGAGGGTCTCGGCGGTCCAGGTCAGTTCGGCCTCGCGCAGCGCCGGGGAGTAGTCGAAGTCCTCGACGCTGCCGGCCGGGCGCCCGATCAGGCCGTGCAGGCTGGGGCCGGCCAGGTGCTCGCCGGGGGCCAGGCTGTGGCAGCCCACGCACTGGGCGCGGAACAGGCGCTCGCCCTGGGCGCGCTCGGCATCGGCCATGGCCGGAGCAGCGACCAGCATGGCAACGAGCGGCAGCCAGGCCGGAGTGGGCCAGGCGGTGTCGGGGACGCGGCGTGACACGGGCGTGGTCAGAAGCAGCGCAGGTTGGCGTCGGCCTGGGCCTGGCGCAGGGCCTGCAGCTGATCCTGCATGCCGCGCTCGGTGCGGAACAGCACGCCGAGTTCGCCGCGCTGATCCTGCATGCCGAGCACCGTCTCGACCTGCTCGTACTCCTCGTAGGAGAGGTGCTCGGCGATCACGTCGATGCTGCACGAGCATTTCTGCATGGTCAGGTAGCTGTTGCCGTTGGACGCCATGCACCCCAGCACGTAGTCCACCCGCGCCTCGGTGGGGTAATCGTTGGCCATGACCGGCAGCGCCAGCCCCGCCAGTAGCAGGGACAGGGCGACCCGGCGAAGGAGGCCGGCCGGCTGCGTCCGACGTGTCGGCATCGTGGTTGTCTCCGGAGCCGTGTTGGAATGACAGCCTTCAAGTTATGGCACTTCGCGGGGTTTTGCCACCGTCCCGCCATGACACGTCACGCCCGCCATCGTGGCCTGTCACCATGCCTTGCGATCTGCCACCCTGGCGGGTCATGGCTTGCCGGCATCACCGTCTCCCGGTTCCTGGTCCTTGATCTCGTAGTCCCCCTCCAGCACCCGCTGCTCGCGGTAGCTGCCGCCGTCACTGCGATGCTCCCGGTAGCGGGTCTCGCGGTAGTGGAAGCCGGTGCCGACATCCTCGGCCTGTTCGGCGCGCATGCGCTCCATGCGTTTCTTCAGGCGGTAGCGAAGGATCGGCAGCATGGCCCAGCCGAGCAGCAGGAAGAGCAGCCCCAGCACCATGGCGACGATCATCATGACACCGAACAGCAGCCAGGTGAGCAGCAGCTTCAGGCCGTCCAGGGGCCCACCGGTGCGGGTCTGGCGGGCGCGCTCCCGCCACTGCCGGGCGGCCTGCCAGGCGGCGTTGTGACGGGGGTCGTGTGGATCGGGCATCGG
This sequence comes from Halomonas flagellata, assembly GCF_022487945.1. NCBI lineage: Bacteria > Pseudomonadati > Pseudomonadota > Gammaproteobacteria > Oceanospirillales > Halomonadaceae > Halomonas > Halomonas flagellata. The sequence continues at coordinate 61,189 of NZ_JAKVPY010000024.1, read as the reverse complement.
GATCTCCCTGTGGTGGAGCCGGGCTCCTTGAATGGCTGCCCCTTGGAGGCCGCCCGGGGGGAATCGTTCCTGGCCGGCCGGTTCGAAGGCTTCGACAAGACGCCAGCGTGCCGCGGTCAGGAGCGCCACACCTCGGCGACGATCTCGTAGCTTCTCAGGCGGTCCTCGGCGGCATAGACGTCGGTGTTGAGCATCAGCTCGTCGGCCCCGGTTCGTTCGAGGAACTGCTCCAGTCCCGCACGCACGGTCTCGGGGCCGCCGATGATCGCCGCGCCCAGGAACTGTTCCACCTGGACCCGCTCCATAGGAGTCCAGTCCAACCGCTCGACCGGTGGCAGCGAGCGTGTCCGCTTGCCGCGCACCATGCCGAGAAACTTCTGCCGGGCCGTCGAGGCAAGCCACTCGGCCCGTTTATCGCTTTCGGCGGCGATCACCGGCAGGCCGACCATGGCGTGGGGCCTGTCGAGCACCGCGGAGGGCCGGAAGTTGTCGCGATAAAGTCGTAGGGCCTCATGCAGGTAGCCCGGGGCGAACTGGGCGGCGAAGGCGAACGGCAGCCCTTCCCGGGCCGCCAACTGGGCACTGTAGCCGCTGGATCCAAGCAGCCAGATCGGCACCTCGGTGCCCTGGCCGGGTACCGCGCGGACACGCTGCCCGGGCTGCGCCTCGCCGAGAAAACCCTGCAGCTCGGCCAGTCGCTCGGGGAAGTCGTCGACACCGGCATGGGGATCGCGGCGCATGGCCGCCATGGTGGCGGCGTCGGCGCCCGGGGCCCGGCCCAGGCCCAGGTCGATGCGACCGGGGTAGAGGGTCTCCAGTGTGCCGAACTGCTCGGCCACCACCAGTGGCGGGTGGTTAGGCAGCATGATGCCACCGCTGCCGACGCGGATGCGCGAAGTGGCGCCGGCCAGGTGGCCGATCAGCACGGCGGTGGCGGCGCTGGCGATGCCGTCGAGGCTGTGATGCTCGGCCAGCCAGTAGCGGGTGAAGCCGAGCCGCTCGGTCAGGCGGGCCAAGCCGACGCTCTCGCGGAAGCTGTCGGCGATGGTGCCGCCCTGGCGAATCGGGGCCAGGTCGAGCACGGAGAGGGGCGTCTTGGCGAGTCGTGACATGTCGCGGCACTCGAAAGGTTTGTTAGCTTGCTTGCTATTCTGGTGTTATGGGGGCGGCCGCGTACAAATGCAATTCTGGGCGAGGAGAGAAAGCCCGATGATTTCCGGCCCGTTGCCGGGTGTCACGATTTCAGTCCGGAGGGGGTCGCGCGTTGCCGCCAGCGCCCTTACACTCAGAATATTCTGATATGGGTCGCCGGGTAGCCAGGTCTATGCTGGGGTTTCTGCAGGGATTCGCCTATGGGCTCTTCGTCACCTGCCTGCCGTGGTGCCTGGTGGGGCTGGCGAACCCGCGGCTGGCGGTGCCCACCGAGCGTCCCGGCCGCTGGCAGGTCTTCTTCCGCTATGGCCTGCTGGTCCCCTTCCTCAGCGTCCTGCTGTGGCTGACCTCGCTGTGGGGGGGCTTCGGGCCGAGCCTGGAGGGCTGGCTGGCGGGGCTGGCGGCGATCGCCGTGGAGCTCCCCCTCGAGCGACGCTGGCACCGCTGGCGTGCCCGTCGGCATCGACAGCGGCTCGAGGCGCGGCTCGAGGCCGAGGCGTCGAGCCGCCGGGCCGAACAGGAACGCGGGGCCCGGGAGGCGGGGGTGGCCGTGCTCGACCCGGCCCGGCCGCCCGTCGATGCCGATGAGGTGGTGCTGGCCCTGTGCCGCGCCAAGCAGGGGTTACTCGATGTCAGGCGCCCCGATCTGGCCATCCAGGCCGACCGTCTCTTCAGCCGCTACCGCCACGTGCTGGACGTCCTGGCGGCTCGTTTCGAGCACGGCGAACTGGCCTTCGAGCGTGCCCAGGCCCTGGTCACCGAAGTGTGCCTGGGTGCGGTGGACAACCTCACCTCCATGGCCTCCCAGGCCAGAGGCGTGATGGGGGTGGACGGTGACTTCGTGCGCCGTCGCCTGGAGCGCGGGGGCAGGCGGCTGTCCGCCGAGGAGCGCACCGCCCTCGAGCGGCGCCTGGAGTTGATCGAGGGCACCGAGCGTCGCCTGGGCCGGCTCACCGCCCGCAACGAATCCGCGCTGACCCTGCTCGACGATACCGCGGTGGCCCTGGCGCGCATCGAGACCGGGCGCCCCCAGGCCTCGGTCGCCGCCGACCGGGCGCTGGAGGAGCTGCGCCGCTTCATCGGCCGGGCCGAGCGCTATGGGCGTAGCGACTTGGGCTAACGGTTCGTGTCGGAAAGACCGGCGGGCTCTGCTAGCTTGTAAGCAATGGGCTTCAGTACAGCAGGTGCTTATGAATCAGCCACCCGAACGTGATCCGCGCCTCTCCCTGCCACCGCTGGAGGAGGTCGCCAGCGAATTGGCGAAGGCGTCTCCCCGGCAGGCCGGCGAGGAAGAGGAGGGTGAAGCCCCCGAGCTCACCGCCAGGGCCGACGCCTTCGTGGCGGAAGTGCTCGAGAGCGGCGACGACCCCTCCAGCCTGGCCCGGCAGCGCCGGGCGGTGGACGAGCTGGGGCTGGAACTGCAGCAGCAGGCCGCCCACCGCAGCGCCATGCTGAAGACGCCGCTGCGCAAGCTGGCGCACCACGGCGATGATGGCGGCCCGGTGGCGCGGGCACTGGTCGATCTGCGCGGCAGGATGCAGGCGCTGGACCCGCGCGGGCAGCGCCTGTCGCCGGGGCGGCTCGACCGGGTGCTGGCCAGGCTGCCGGGCGCCGGCAGCCGTCTGCAGCGCTACTTCCGCAAGTTCGAGAACGCCCAGCAGGCGCTGGACGCGATCATTGCCGACCTGGAGACGGGGCGCGACATGTTGCGTCGCGATAACCTGACCCTGGGCGACGACCAGGAGGCACTGCACGAGATCCTGGGGCACCTGCAGCACCAGGTCACCCTCGGGCGCCTGATCGATCGGCGCCTGCAGGACGCCATCGGCGGGCTCGACGAGGCGAGCACGCAGCGCACCTTCATCGAACAGGAGCTGCTCTTCCCCCTGCGCCAGCGCATCCTCGACCTGCAGCAGCAGCAGGCGGTGTGCCAGCAGGGCGTGCTGGCCCTAGAGGTGATCATCCGCAACAATCGCGAACTGATCCGCGGGGTCGATCGGGCCATCCATGTCACCGTCTCGGCACTCACCGTGGCGGTCGCCGTCGCCCTGGCCCTGGCCAACCAGCGGCTGGTGCTCGATCGTGTCGAATCCCTCAACGCCACCACTTCCGAGATGATCGCCGGAACCGCCAGGTCGCTGCGCCAGCAGGGAGTGGAGATCCAGACCCGGGCGGCCTCGGCACAGCTCGACATGCAGGCCCTCGAACAGGCCTTCGGCGATGTCATGGCCGCGCTCGATGACCTGGCCCGCTACCGGCAGGAGGCCCTGCCGCGGCTGGACGCCCAGATCGACCGGCTGGCGGTGCTCGCCGACGAGGGCAGTGCGGCGATCGAGCAGCTGCGCCGGGGCGATGACGGGGCCCCGCCGGAGGCGGGCAGTGGCGAGGATGATGCCACGACGAAGGGGTAGGGGCGCGCCGAGCCCTGATGCGGCCTACTTGAAGTGGGAGGAGGCGTCGGCGAAGGCCTTGCGCAGGCGCTCCCACGACTCCTCCAGCCCCTGGCGCAGGGTGCTCCAGGCTGCCTCGCCGGTCTGCTGGAGCTCCTCGAGCAGCTCACAGGTCTCGTCGCGACGCCGCTTCAGGCGCTCGATGTCGTCATGGTACTTGACCCTGGCCTCGGCGCCGGCCTCCCGGGCCCTGGCGACCAGGAGGTCGATCTCGGCATTCCAGGCGTCGAGGTTGGCCTTCATTCTCGCGATGTAGTCGTCGCGCTTGCTCATGATCTTGCCCCGCGGGTGACACATGCCTCTCCTGTAACGATCGTTTTGCCCACCCCGGGTTCCCTTCGCTGCACGGCCGAGCCATCACCGCCACGGTTGTCGGCTCGACCGCCGCTGGCAGTGGTCAGCCGGCGGCGCAGGTCGTAAGCTCAGGGTGAAATGGTGAAACCGGACTTCCGCCATGCTCCTCATCCGCACCGCTCGCGGCGCTCGGCGCCGCGGGGCCACCCGTCGCCGTCAGCCGCGTCATCCCGGCAGGAGCGTCATCGACCGCTGGCTGGACCGCCTGGTCGATATCGCCGTGATCACCGCCCTGGCGGTCGGCGCCGTGGCGCTGGTGTTGACCCTCCTGCTGTAGAGAGCCCGTGCGCTTCCTGCTGACCCTCGCCCTGCTGGCCGGCCTTGCGGCCATGGCCTGGTGGCACTTCGGGGACGATGTGCCTCGGCATTGGCATCCTGGCAAGCCGCTGCGGGTGGACGATCCCCTGACACCGGTGAGCCGCTGGAAGCTGAGGCGGCTGGCAGACAATCGCGACGGCTGCCTGGCGGCACTCGACACGGTACCCGCAGGGGAGTTGCGCTATTCACCACTGGACGATCATGAGCCGGTGGCGGGCTGTCCGCTCGAGAAGGTGGTGCGGATGCAGGGGAGTGGAGTCGATTTCAATACCAGTTTCGTCGCCAGCTGCCCGCTGGCCCTGGCCTGGGTGATCTTCGAGCGTCAGCGACTGCAGCCCGCGGCCGAGGAGCTGTTCGGGACGTCGGTCGAGTCCGTGGTGCACTACGGCAGTTTCGCCTGTCGCCACGTCGCCGGACGCGAAGAGGGCCGACTCAGTGAACATGCTTCGGCCGAGGCGCTGGATGTGGCGGCCTTTCACCTGGCCGACGGGCGTCGGATCACAGTGCGGAATCACTGGCATGACGAGGGGCCTCGGGGAGAGTTTCTGCGCGAGGTGCGCGACGGGGCCTGTGACCTGTTCGGCAATGTGCTGGGCCCGGACTACAACGCCGCGCATGCCGATCACTTCCACTTCGGCATGCGCGGCTACCGGTCGTGTCGTTGAAGTGCCCGGCCCGCCCCGACGGCGACCGTGGACTATGCTTCGATGATAGCCGCCGGCCTGCCCGCCGGTGGTCCCATCGAGGAGGCGCCACCCACGGGTGACGAATCGTGACATGAACCAGAAGAATCTCTTCGTGGTGGGGCTGGACGATTTCAATCGACAGCGGCTCGAGACGCTGCGCGGCGCCGAGCACTATCGCTTTCACGGCGTCATCGAACCCGCGGAGGTCTACGAGACCGAGATCTTTCCCATCGGCGAGATGCTGGAGCGGGCCACGCGGGAACTCGAGGCCTTCGATGGCACCATCGATGGCATCGTCGGCTACATGGACTTCCCGGTGTCGACCATGCTGCCGATCCTCTGCGAGCGCTTCGGCACCCGCTCCACCTCCCTGGAAAGTCTGCTCAAGTGCGAGCACAAGTACTGGAGCCGACGGGTCCAGCGCGAGGTGATTCCCGACTTCATCCCCGCCTTCACCGCCTTCGATCCCTTCGACGATGACGCCCTCACGCGGATCGGCGAGGCGGGGCTGTATATCCCCTTCTTCGTCAAACCGATCAAGTCCTCGGGCTCCCGGCTGGGCTTCCTCATCGATAGCCCCGAGACCTTCTACCTGGCCATCGAGCAGCTGCGCGAGCAGATCGGCCTGATCGCCGACCCCTTCAACACGGTACTCGAGCATGCCCGCCTGCCGCCGGAGGTCGCCGCCGTGGATGGTCACTTCTGCATGGCCGAGGAGATCATCGGCGGCTGGCAGTGCACGGTGGAGGGCTACGTCTTCGAGGGCGAGGTCGTGAGCTACGGTATCGTCGATTCGCTGCGCTACCCCCAGGTGCTGAGCTTCTTCCACTACCGCTACCCCACGGGGCTGCCCGGCTATGTGCAGGAGAAGATGACCGAGCTGACGCGCACGGTCATGACGCATATCGGCTACGACAACGCTGCCTTCAATATCGAATACTACTGGGACGAGGTGCAGGAGCGGATCTGGCTGCTCGAGATCAACACCCGGATCTCCCAGTCGCACTGCGACCTGTTCGAGAAGGTCGACGGCGTCAGCAATCAGCAGGTCACCATCGACCTGGGGCTGGGGCGGCGCCCCGACATGCCCCATCGCGAGGGCGAGTTTCCCATGGCCGCCAAGTTCTTCTACCGGGTGTTCTTCAGCGATGCGGTGGTGACCCGGGTGCCCAGCGAGGCCGAGATCGCCGCCCTGAAGGCGGACTTCCCCGGCACCCTCATCGCGCTCCAGGTGGCGGTCGGCCAACGCCTGTCGACGTTACCCGAGCAGGACAGCTACAGCTATGCCCTGGCCCACATCTGGATGGGGGCGCGGGATGAAACGCAGTTGCTGGCCAACTACGACAGCCTGGCCTCGCGCCTGGGCTTCGAGTTCGACGACATCCAGGGTTGAGGACATCCAGGACCGAGAAAGACCACTAGGGGCAAGGAGAGCAGGGCCATGCGTATCGTGAACGACTTTCCCCGCCGGGTGCAGGAGGAGGAGACCTGGATACCCCTGGCGGATGGCACCCGCCTCGCGGCACGCATCTGGCGCCCGGTGGATGCCGAGCGCCACCCGGTACCGGCCATCCTCGAGTACCTGCCCTATCGCAAGCGCGACCTCACCGCCGAGCGCGATGTCCAGAGTCATCCCTACTGGGCGGGCCACGGCTATGCCGGGGTGCGGGTCGACATCCGCGGCACCGGCGAGTCCGATGGCGTGCTCACCGACGAGTACCTGCCCCAGGAGCTGGACGATGGCCTGGAAATCCTCGCCTGGCTCGAGGCCCAGCCCTGGTGCACCGGCGAGGTGGGCATGATCGGCATCTCCTGGGGCGGCTTCAATGGCCTGCAGATCGCCGCCCTGCAGCCCCCCCAGCTCAAGGCGGTGATCACCCTGTGCTTCACCGACGACCGCTACGCCGACGACATCCACCACATGGGCGGCTGTCTGCTGGCCGACAACCTCTCCTGGGCCTCGACCATGTTCGACGGCAACGCCTGCCCGCCGGATCCCAAACTGGTGGGCAAGCGTTGGCGCGAGATGTGGCTCGAGCGCCTGGACGGCAGTGGCCTCTGGCTGACCAAGTGGCTCGAGCACCAGCGCCGCGACGACTACTGGAAGCACGGCTCGGTGTGCGAGGACTATTCGCGCATCCAGTGCCCGGTGTATGCCGTCAGTGGCTGGGCCGACGGCTACTGCAACGCGGTGTTCCGGCTGCTGGCCGGGCTATCCGTGCCGCGCAAGGGGCTGGTCGGCCCCTGGGCCCACAAGTACCCGCACCTGGGCGTGCCGGGACCGGCCATCGGCTTCCTGCAGGACTCGCTGCGTTGGTGGGGGCAGTGGCTCAAGGGCGAGGATACCGGGATCATGGAGGAGCCGATGCTGCGCGTCTGGATGCAGGAGTCGGTGCCGCCCTCGGCGCGCTACGACGTGCGCCCCGGTCGCTGGGTGGCCGAGCCGGTTTGGCCATCACCGAACATCGTGCCGACGTCCTTCCGTCTGACCGCGGGACACGACCTGCTGCCGGAAGACGACGCCGAGGATGACGAGGCCAGCCTGGATATCCGCTCGCCGCTCTCGGTGGGGCTCTACGCCGGCAAGTGGTGCTCCTACAATGCGCCGCCCGACCTGCCCCATGACCAGCGCGACGAGGATGGCGGCTCGCTGATCTTCCAGACGCCGCGCCTCGAGGCGCCGCTGGAGATCTGCGGCCAGCCGCTGGTCGAGCTGGAACTGGAGGCGGACCAGCCGGTGGCCATGGTGGCGTTGCGCCTTTCCGACATCGCCGAGGACGACAAGGCCACCCGGGTCTCCTACGGGCTGCTCAACCTCACCCATCGCGACAGCGACGAGCATCCCGAGCCGCTGGAGCCGGGACGCCGCTATCGGGTGCGGGTGTTGCTGAAGCACATCGCCCAGCAGTTCGCCGCCGGGCATGCCGTTCGCCTGGCGCTCTCCACCAGCTACTGGCCGCTGGCCTGGCCGACCCCGGTGCCGGCCAGGATCACGATCCGGCCGAGCCGTTGCCGCCTGATCCTGCCGGTGCGGGCGCCGCGGCCCGCCGAGGAGGCGGCGCTGCCGGAGTTCGCCGAGCCGGAGGGCGCGCCCCCCCTGGCCAAGACGTTGCTGCAGCCGACCCAGGAGACCTGGCAGGTGATCCGCGACCTGGCCAATGACCGCACCACCCTGGAGGTGGTCAACGACGAGGGGCGTTACCGTCTCGACGACATCGACCTGGAGATCGCCGCCCGGGTCACCGAGCGCTATCAGTACGCCTACGGCAGCTACGACAGCGTCAGCGGCTGGACGGAGTGGCAACGCAGCTTCAAGCGAGGCGACTGGGAAGTGCACACCCTGACCCGCACGCTGATGACCAGCGATGCCGACAGTTTCCGTATCCGCGCGACCCTGGACGCCTGGGAAGGCGACACTCGCATCTATGCCCGGACCTGGGACGAGACGGTGCCTCGCGACCTGGTCTGACACTTCACCCCCGGCCCTGCCGGCAGGAGAGCGGCCATGCCGAGAATCACCGGCCTCGACCACCTGGTGCTGCGTGTCACCGATCTCGACGCCATGCTGCGCTTCTACTGCGAGGCACTGGGCTGCGAGATCGAGCGCCGCAACGACGACCTGGGCCTGATCCAGCTGCGCGCCGGTACCGCGCTGATCGACCTGGTGCCGGTGGAGAGCGAGCTGGGGCGCCGGGGCGGCCCGGCACCCGGTAGCGCGGGGCGCAACCTGGATCACTTCTGCCTGCGCGTCGATCCCTTCGACGCCGCGGCTATCCGTGCCGAGCTGGCCCCCTTCGGTATCGAGGTCGGCGAGGAGAAGACCCGCTATGGTGCCGAAGGCAGTGGGCCCTCGCTCTACCTGAGCGATCCCATGGGCAATACCGTCGAGCTCAAGGGACCACCGCTGCCGTGAATGCTCGGCGCGCCCGATTTGCTGGTAGGCTAGGGGGCTGACGGGCCCCGGCCCCTGCATGGCAAGGAAGGCGCGCATGAGTGTGGTTCCAGCGGCTGCCGGCACATCGCCCCGGCAGCGGGCAACGAGAAAGGAAATCTTCGGCTGGGCGATGTTCGACTTCGCCAACCAGGCCTATACGCTGCTGATCATCACCGTGGTATTCGGCGAGCTGTTCACCACGGTGATCGTCGGCGACCGCGGCGACGACCACCGGCTGGCCAACCTGCTGTGGAGCCTGGCGCTGGCGGTGAGCTACCTGCTGGTGGTGATCACCGGCCCCCTGTGCGGGGCGGTGATGGACTACCACGCCGCCAAGAAGCGCTTCCTCTTCGCCAGCTATCTGGCCACCGTGGCGACCACCGCCATGCTCTACTTCGTGGCGCCGGGCTATGTGGTGCTGGGCCTGGTGCTGATCGTGGTGTCGAACTACGCCTACTCCATGGGCGAGTCCTTCATCGCCGCCTTCCTGCCCGACCTCGGACCCCCGGAGGACCTGGGCAAGATCTCCGGCTTCGGCTGGGCTCTGGGCTACGTCGGCGGGCTCTTCGCCGCCGGCTTCACCCTGGTGGCGCTGGGCGAGGCCACGGCGGAGAACTTCGAGCGCATCCGCTGGGTGGGGCCCTTCGCCGCCGGCTTCTTCCTGGTCACCGCCATCCCCACCTTCCTGTGGGTCAGGGAGCGCGGCACGCCGCAGCCGCCCGGCATGCCCTACCACCGGATCGCCTGGGAACGGGTCGCCACCACCCTGCACGAGCTCCGGCGCTTCCGCGACCTGGGCATCTTCCTGGTCTCGCTGCTGTTCTCCATGGCCGGGGTCTACATCATCATCGCCTTCGCCTTCATCTACGGCGCCCAGGTGATCGGCTGGGACGAGTCGATCCGCAACCTGATGTTCATCATCGTGCAGATCACCGCCGCGGCGGGGGCGCTGGGGTTCGGCTTCATCCAGGACCGCATCGGCACCAAGGTCACCTACCTGATCACCCTGATGCTCTGGGTGGCGGCGATCTTCGCCATCTGGGCCACCCCCGAGGTCACCGCCTTCCTCAATGCGCGACTGGGGCTCGACTGGGAGGCGCAGCACCTCTTCCTGGTGGTGGGCTGCCTGGCCGGCCTCAGCCTGGGCTCGAGCCAGTCGGCGAGCCGCGCCCTGGTGGGGCTCTTCTCGCCGACCCGCAAGGCCGCCGAGTTCTTCGGCTTCTGGGGCCTGGCCAACAAGCTGGCCGGGGTCTTCGGCATCATCGCCCTGGGGCTGCTGCAGTCGCTGGTGGGCCTGCAGGCCTCGATCCTGCTCTGCGCGGCACTGTTTATCGTCGCCATCCTGATCTGCCTGGCCGTGAATCAGGCCCGCGGCCAGCAGGCGGCGCGCGACTGGGAGGTGCGCAACGGCCTGGAGCCGGCGAGGAGGCCCTGAGTGTCGGCGCCGGATGTCGGGATGCTGGCATTGGTGGGTGTGACCTTCCTCGCCGCTGGCACCGTGAAGGGCGTGATCGGCATGGGCATGCCCACGGTCTCGCTGGCGCTGCTCACGGCGACCCTGGGGCTGCACTCCGCCATGGCGCTGCTGCTGGTGCCCACCGTCATCACCAATGTCTGGCAGGCGCTGGTGGGCGGCCGACTGGTGATGATCGCCAGGCGGCTGTGGCCCTTCCTGGTGACCTCGGTGCTGGCGGTGTGGCCCGGGGTGGTGGTGCTGGCCGGTGTCGATGTGCGTTGGCCGTCGCGGCTGCTGGGGGGGCTGATCATCGGCTATGCGCTGATGAACCTGGGCATGGCCCGACTGGTGCTTCCGGTACGCCATGAGCGCCGCGCCGGGGTGATCTCCGGGGTGGCCAATGGCCTGCTGACCGGCATGACCGGCTCGTCGGTGTTCCCGGGTGTGGCCTATCTGCAGGCGCTGGGGCTGCCGAGGGACCAGTTGATCCAGGCCATGGGGATCCTGTTCACCCTCTGTACCCTGACGCTGGGCCTGGCCATGGGGGAACAGGATCTCTTGACCGGCGACCTGATGTTGACCTCCAGCCTGGCGGTGATTCCCGCTATCCTCGGCATGCAACTGGGCCAGCGGCTGCGCCGTCGGCTCTCCGAAGCGAGTTTCCGGCGCTTCTTCTTTTCCGGGCTGCTGGTGATGGGCGGCTATATCGTGCTGCGCTCTCTGGGGGGCTAGTGGGCGCGTGACGCAACGGCGGCCGGGGTGACATAGACTGGAGGAATCCCGCCCAGCCGGGCCCACTGGAAGTTGCCGTCATGGACCCCGTCATGCTGCGTGCCATCGAGCGCATCCTGGTCGTGCTGTTCGCTGGCATGGCCATCTATCTCGGGTATCGTCTGTTCCTGGCGGTGCCCGCCCACCGCGACAGCGACGGCAAGGTGACCCTGCCCGGCGGCACCGAGGTAGTGCTGAACCGCGCCGCGCCGGGACTCTTCTTCGCCCTGTTCGGCAGCGTGGCCCTGGGCATCTCGCTCTACAGCGCCGTCCAGGCCACCTCGGCACCGGCCGTGACGACCGGCGATGCCCCGACGCTGGCCAGCTACTCGGGGCTCGGCCAGGACGCCGGTGGTATCGACCCCGCCCTGGAGCAGGCTCAGCTGCGCCGTCTCTTCTTCACCCTCAATGCCCTGGGCGACGCCTCCTCCGCGGAGGGCAGCCAGGCCGTGGCCGAGCGTGGCGACCTGCGCCAGGTGAAGCTGCGGCTGATGCGCGATGCCTGGCTGGACGCCTGGGGCGACCATGCCGCCTTCAGCGACTGGGCCAATGGCACCGACGCCCGGGGGGAGCCGCCGGATGCCCGTTTCTCCGAGCCGGCGGCCCTCTACCATCAGGGCAGGGACCGGCCATGAACGCCGGCTGGCGGCTCGGCCTGGCCCTGTCATGCTGGCTGCTGGCATCGCCGGCCGTGGGCATGGCCAGCCTCTACGACGATACGACCCTGGCCTACTGGTCGCGCATCACGCCCGCGGACATTCGCCGCGTCCATGACGAGGACCTGTTGCCGGCATTCGAGGCCGAGGAGCGCGAGCGGCTGGCGGACGTCGAGCTGCAATTTCCGCTGCGCTGCCCGGTGCTCGCCAGCGAGCCGTTCTGCTACTACCAGCAAACCCTGGCCGATGGCCGCCGTCAGGTGGTGATGTCGGTGGCCTCGCTGCGCCTGTTCGGCGACCTCGCCCTGGCCATGGCCTGGTTGCAGCTCGAGGGACTGTCGATCGAGACGCCCGGCCAGTACCTGGCCATGCTGCGTCACCGCCGGCGCGAGTCGTTTCCCGACGATCGCTACCCGCCGCCCCTGGAGGCACTGGGGGTGCCCGATGACGTACGGGATCGGACGGAGGTGATGGAGCTCTACGGCAAGATCTTCACCTCCTCGGTGGTCTTCGTGCTGCTCCACGAACTGGGGCATGCCCTGCACCGTCATCCGGGCTACGGCCCCGAGGTATCCCGGGAGGCGGCACGCCGCCACGAGATCGAGGCCGACGATTTCGCCCTGGACGTCATGGCCCGGCTCGCCTATCCGCCGCTGGGCATGAGCGTCTTCTTCACGCTGCTGGCCCACTGGGAGCCCAATCGCTGGCACTTCGCCGACGAGGCGGCCTATCGGGCCCATCTGGCCGAGGCCACCCATCCGTTGACCTCGGACCGGCTGCGCGGGCTGGCGTCGGCCCTGGCCCAGCGCCGCGATGCCTTCGCCCGGGCCGAGCCGGACTTCGCCGCGGCCCGCGAGCGGATCGACGGCGTGGCCGACGAGATCGGTCGCCTGGCGGATTTCATGGACGACCGCGACATCCAGGAGGGCATCGTGCGCCTTGGCCGTGCCACCGAACCGGCCGTCCTGCGGCCGCGGCGGGAGGGGGAGCCGGCCATCGCCCCGGCGGTGCCGGCCGCCGGGCTCCCCTTCGCCGGTACCTTCCAGGGCCGGCTTGGCGACGCCTCGGGGGAGCTGCCGGTATGGCTGGTGCTCGAGCGGCAGGGTGACCGGGTCCAGGGGGTGTTCACCTACGGGTTGGGCCTGGGTCATCTGGAAGGGGAGGTGCGGGCGGGGCGCCTGCACTTCGGCTGGACCCTGGGGCTGGAGCGGGGGCTGGGTGTGCTCGAGGCGACGGCGGACGACGAGCGACTGCATGGCAGCTGGGGGCGCGAGCGCTCCGCCGACGATGGCGGTTATTGGGAACTGTGGCGAGAGGAGCTCGAGTAGGGAAAGCTTGCCCCTGTGGCAACGACGAGGGAGGCAAGGGCATGCGTGGGCGGGGAAGGCCGACGCTTCGCGGCCTGCGTACAGGGAGTCACCTTGTCGGTAGGCAAACAGCGCCGGAATAGGTATCAATGCTGTAGTAGTGGCCAGCGGCAGCGGTCGCCGGGCCCAGTGAGGGAGGACGGCGGATGAGCGACGAAGACTCCACGCGGCGCACCGGGCTCGGCATGATGCTGCTGTTCTGGGTGCTGTTCATCGGTACCGGCACCTGGTGGTTCCAGGGTTACCTGGCAGAGCAGCGCAATCCCAACGCCCATCTGGCCACGACCGTGGCGGGGGACGGGGAGCCGGTGATCCTGGAGCGCAACCGCGCGGGCCATTTCGTGGCCACCGGGCGCATCAACGGCGAGCCGGTGGAGTTCCTGCTTGATACGGGGGCCACCTACGTGGCCGTGCCCGCCGGCCTGGCCGACAGGCTGGGCCTGGAGCGGGCCGATTCGGCCTGGTTCAACACCGCCAACGGCCGGGTGCGCGGCCATCTCACCACCCTCGACGAGGTCAGCCTGGGGGGCTTTTCCGCCACCGAGGTGCGCGGCTCGATCAGTCCCGGCCTGGACGGCGACGTCGCCCTGCTGGGGATGAGCTTCCTCAACCGCTTCGACATCGAGATCCGTGACGCACGTATGGTCCTGCGCCCGGCACAGCAACCCTGAGGAGTCCATGTCGAACCACCCGAGAGGCCATCGAGCCGAGCAGCCGCGGGAGATCTCCGGCCCCGGCTGGCTGGACATCCTGTGGCGCGTCAAGCAGGAGATGAGCGACGACCGTATCACCATGCTGGCCGCCGGTATCGCCTTCTATGCCCTGCTGTCGCTGTTTCCCGCCATCGCGGCCGTCATCTCGCTCTGGGCGCTGGTGCTCGACCCCCAGGACATGGCACGCCAGATCATCGAACTGAGTCGCTTCCTCCCCCAGGGCGTGACGAACCTGATCGAGGAGCAGGCCCGCAAGATCGGCGACAACACCGATACCGGGCTGAGCCTGACGGCCCTGACCAGCCTGGTGATGGCGATGTACGTGGCCTCCAAGGGCGTGCGTGGCCTGATCGTCGGGCTGAACGTCGTCTACGGCGAGGACGAGCGCCGCGGCCTGGGTCACCGCACCCTGGTCATCGCCGCCCTGACCCTGGGACTGATCGTGCTGACCCAGGTCACCATCGTGTTCATCGCGCTCGTGCCCCTGGCCATCGGCATGCTCGGCCTCGACGACACCCCGGTCAGGGTGATCGGCTGGCTGCGTTGGCCGGTCCTGCTGCTGGTGATGATGTTCGTCATTGCCGTGCTCTACCGCTTCGGCCCCTATCGGCGCTCGCCGCGCTGGGAGTGGGTCAGCGTCGGCACCGTCACTGCCACCCTGCTGTGGTTGCTCGGCTCCGGTGGGCTCTCGCTCTACGTCGGCCATGTGGTGAATCTGGGCGAGCTCTATGGCTCGCTGGGCGCCGTGGTGGTACTGATGCTGTGGTTCTGGCTCTCCGCCTTCGTCGTATTGCTCGGTGCCGAGATCAACGGTGAAATGGAGCGCCAGACCCGGCACGACACCACCATCGGCGAGCCGCGGCCCATGGGAGAGCGCGGCGCCCATGTGGCCGATACCCTGGGCCCGAGGCGCCGCGATCGCCCCAGCGACACGCCCGACCAGGGAGAGAACCCGTGATCCTCAAGCAACAGCTCGGCATCGACCTGCCCATCCTCCAGGCACCCATGGCGGGCGTGCAGGGGGCCGACCTCGCCGTGGCGGTCTGCGAGGCCGGCGGCCTCGGGGCACTACCCTGCGCCATGCTGGGGCCGGACGCCATGGCGCGTGAACTCGAAACCATCCGAGCGCGCACTCGCGCACCGCTCAACGTCAACTTCTTCTGTCATACGCCCCCCGAGCCCGACGCCGGCCGCCAGGCGCGCTGGCACCGGGCGCTGGCGCCCTACTATGCCGAGTTCGGCCTCGACATCGCGAGCGTGCCGGCGGGGGCGGGACGCCGGCCCTTCGATCACGAGGCCTGCGATCTGCTGGAGGCCGTCCGCCCCGAGGTGGTCAGCTTCCACTTCGGGCTGCCGGCGCCGGCACTGCTCGAGCGGGTCAAGGCCTGGGGCGCCACGGTGCTGTCGTCGGCCACCACGGTGGAGGAGGCCTTGTGGCTCGAGGCCCGGGGCGCCGATGCGATCATCGCCCAGGGGCTCGAGGCGGGCGGCCACCGTGGCCTCTTCCTGTCCGAGGATCTCACCACCCAGGTTGGCACCTTCGCCCTGCTGCCCCAGGTGGTGGCGGCGGTCGAGGTGCCGGTGATCGCCGCCGGCGGCATCGGCGATGCCCGCGGAGTGGCGGCGGCCCTGGCGCTGGGCGCCGACGCCGTGCAGGTCGGCACCGCCTTCCTGTGCTGCCCGGAGGCGACCACCACACCGATTCACCGGCAGGCGCTGATGAGCGAGGCGGCTCGCCACACGGCCCTGACCAACCTCTACAGCGGCCGACCGGCGCGGGGCATCGTCACCCGCTTGATGCGCGAGCTGGGGCCGATGAGCGAGCTGGCGCCGGCCTTCCCCACGGCCGCGGCGGCCATCGCCCCGCTGCGCGCCGCCGCGGAAGCGCAGGGCAGCGGTGACTTCTCGCCACTCTGGGCCGGGCAGAACGCCAGTGGCTGTCGGGAGATTCCTGCCGCCCAGCTAATTCGTCAACTGGTCGAGGGGGTGGAACAAGCAGCCATCGACGAGGTGACGTATCGGCCATGACGCCGATCAGGCCCGATGGCGAATCTCCAGCACCTGGGCCGGGGGCCGGAAGCTGTCGGCCCGGCTTGACGCCCTGGGAGAGCTTGATCTCGATCATCTGACCTCAGGGCGCGCGGCATTCTCGGCGAAGGTCGCCGCATCGAAGCCTCCCAGGCGATCGCGACAGCCGAAATAGCCCGAGCCGATCTCCCACACCAGGTCACCGCCAGCCAGATGATGGCGGGAGATGCCGCCTTCGCCGGTGTCGTGGTAGAAGCCGCCGCGCTTGGCTCCCTGGTTGAGGGCCTGGATGGCGTTACCGGAAAGGGCGATGGCGAGACCCAGCCAGCTCATCAGGTAGGCACTATAGCGCAGCGGGACGGGCCATCGAATACGAGTCGCCATTGGTGCGAGGTATCCGCTCGGCGCAAAGCCCGTATTGGTCCTCAGGGGTCCTGTCGTGCTTGGGGTGCATCGTTGCGCCGGGGTGCCGTGGTGGCGACTTCCTCGTCGGCTTCGTACAAGGCTTCCAGTTCCTGGGCGGCCTCCTGCACGGTCTGTATCAGTTTCTTCTCGTTGCCGAAGACTTCGAGCTGACGCATCAGCGCCTGCTCGTCGTGGGGACGGAAGGTGTCGATGGTGTGCTGTGCTTGTTCGTTGGGGATGCCCAGCTCGATCAGCACGTCGCGGGTGAGTTCCAGGCTGGCGGGCAGCAGTTCGCGCACGATGTCGTGGATGCCGGCGCGCATCAGCAGGTGGGCATGGTAGCGGTTGCGGGCCCTGGCGAAGATGCGCAGGTGCGGGAACTGACGCTTGACCTGCTCGACGATGCGCATCGAGGCTTCGATGTCGCCCACGGCCACTACCAGCACGCGGGCCTTGTCGGCGCCGGCGGCACGCAGCAGGTCGATGCGCGAGGCATCGCCGAAATAGACCTTGTTACCGTAGCGGCGCACGAATTCGACGTGATCGGCATTGATGTCGAGCACCGTGTAGGGAATCTTCAGGCCCTGCAGCGCGCGGCCCATGATTTGCCCGAAACGGCCGAAGCCGGCGATGATGATCTGTGGCGCATCATCTTCGGGGCTGTCGTAGGCAGGCGTGGGCCGGGACTTGCCGAACAATGGCCGGATCCAGTGCAGGTGGGCCAGGAAGAGTACCGGGGTCGCCGCCATCGACAGCGAGATCACCAGTACCAGCAGGCTTACCAGTTCAGGGCCGAGCAGGGCGGCAGTGCCCGCCGCAGTCAGCACCACGAAGCCGAACTCCCCGCCCTGGGAGAGCAGCACAGCGAGATTGGTCGCCTCCCGCCAGCCGGTGCCGAACAGCCGTGCGGCCACCACCATGCTCAACGCCTTGGCCAGCAGCAGGCCCAGCGTCAGCCCAACGATCAGCCAGGGCTGCTGGGCGAGCAGCCCGAGCTGGGCGGTCATGCCCACGGCCATGAAGAACAGCCCCAGCAGCAGGCCGCGGAAGGGCTCGATATCCGCCTCGATGTTGTGGCGATATTCCGAGTCGGCGAGCAGTACCCCGGCGATGAAGGCCCCCATCGCCATCGACAGGCCGGCGATCTCCATCAGCAGGGCAGAGCCGATCACTACCAGCAGGGTGGTGGCGGCGAAGACCTCGCGGCTGCGGGTGCCCGCCGCCAGGCGGAACAGCGGACGCAGCAGATACCGGCCAACGATGATCAGCCCGAGGAAGGCGCCGGCGGCGAGCAGGATCTCGCCCAGCAGCGGTGCGACGCCATCGGCGATCAAGGATCCGGCGGCGAGGATGGGGATGACCGCCAGCACCGGGATCGCCGCCATGTCCTGGAACAGCAGCAGCGCGAAGGCATGGCGCCCATGACGGGCCTGCAGCTCCTTGCGCTCGCCCAGCAGGTGCAGCACCAGCGGTGTGGAGCAGAGCCCCAGGCTGAAGCCGACCACCAGGGCCGCGACGGGGGGAAGGCCCAGCCACCAGGCGCCTGTCGCCAGGAGTACGGTAGTCACGGCGACCTGCAGGCTGCCGAAGCCGAACACCGCCTTGCGCATCACCCTGAGACGCGCCGGCTTGAGCTCGAGGCCGATCACGAACAGCAGGAAGACGATGCCCACCTGGGCGAACTGCAGCACGCCCTCGGCATCCGGCACAAGCCCCAGTACCGAGGGGCCGATCACGACTCCTGCGGCCAGGTAGCCCAGCACCTCGCCGAGCCCCAGGCGCTTGAATACCGGCACGATCAGTACCGCCGCGGCAAGGAAGATCAGGGCGTTGAACAGAAGTCCGGTGGCCAAGGGTGACTCCTTCTTCGAGGTGGCGAGGGGGCCCCATTCTACCCGAGCGGGGGCTGCTTATTGATAAGCAAGCACCGGGCCAACCGGACGGCCGTGACCGGGAACGCCTGGCGGGCCCCGGGGTCCGACATCCTGAACATCAGCGAGGCGCCACGGCTCCGGCGAGCCGGTAGCGAGAGGAGAGCACCATGCAACTCAATGCCGACTTTTCCCGGCGGGCGGTGGTCACGCCCGAGGCCTACCGCTGGGTGGACTCGCCCACGCCCGGCGTGGAGCGAATGATGCTGGATCGCGTCGGCGAGGAGGTGGCCCGTGCCACTTCGCTGGTGCGCTATGCACCGAACAGCACCTTCCCGACCCATGAGCACGGCGGCGGCGAGGAGATCCTGGTGCTCGAGGGCGAGTTCGCCGATGAACATGGCAGATACCCGGTGGGAACGTACCTGCGCAATCCTATCGGTACCGCCCATGCGCCGAGGGTCGGTGAGCAGGGGGCACTCATCTTCGTCAAGCTGCACCAGTTTTCTCCCCGGGACACCGACCGGAAGGTCATCGATACCCGCTCGGCCGACTGGCAGCCGGGGCAGGAGAAGGGGCTCGAGGTGATGCCCCTCCACGAGTTCCGAAACGAGCACGTGGCACTGGAGCGCTGGGCGCCGAATATGCGTCTCGCCCCGCGAGAATACCGGGGCGGCGCGGAGGTCCTGGTACTGGAGGGTTCCTTCCACGACGAGCACGGCCGTTACCCGGCTGGCAGCTGGCTGCGCAGCCCGCACGGGAGCCGGCACACGCCCCGCACCGGGGCGGACGGGGCCCTCGTCTATATCAAGGCGGGCCATCTGCCACCCGGCTGAACGCGGCTCGACTTGGCGGTCACCGATTCCGATTGTGCCGGGTCATGGAGATATGCTACCCATGATCGGCCAACCCATTGAGCTGCAAAGGAGCATGCATATGGGCATCGAAGTGGGCGGCCTGCTGGGCCTGATCTGGTTGATCATCGTCATCTGGGCCATCGTCAAGGTCGCCAAGAGTTCGGCGGGAGGGGTCGCCAAGCTGCTGTGGATCCTGATCCTGCTGTTCTTCCCCGTGTTGGGCCTGATCATCTGGCTGTTGCTCGGACCCAAGGGGTAGCGGCATTCCCCCGTGCCATGACATCTATCGGGCAGGCCAATCGGTCTGCCCGATTTCTTGCAGGGGCTCAGACGGTATCCGGGGGCTCGCCCCGATCGCACTTGACGCACGCGAGCCGCATGCCGAGCCGCGAACGGCGCCCCGCCTCGCTGGTGACCCAGGGGCGCTCGACCCAGGGCGGCCGATGGCGCACATGCTGGTGGTGGCCGCAGGCGAGCTCGGCCACCCAGTGGCCCTCCTCGTCGCGGTGGTAGCCGGTGATGGGCTGCCGCATGGCAAAAGATCAGGGGCAGGGGCCGTCGTCGCTCATTTCTCGTGAGCCCTGTAGTGTCCCGGCACCTTAACGCGCTCGCCGCTGGGGAGCTGGCGAACATGGGGGGGACATAGACCCGCTTGATGACGCTTCTGTCGTTGCTCTTGGTCATGGGTGAGCCCTCCGTGTCATCCCGCAGACTAAGGCCACTACGTTAGCGCCACGCGCGGCGGGGGATCAATCCCGCTCAGGATGCCGCTGCCCCTGAGCAAGGCGGGCTATGCAATGTGCGTAATGACAGGGACGGCATCTACCGACGCAGTGGCGGGGACGAGCTGGTGCTGGATCTGAGCGACAGCGGGGAGGGCTGCGCGGGGGCCTTCTGCATAGCCCTGGAGATGAGTCGAGAGCGCAGGGTGGGTAGGAGATGGCAACGAAGAACCCCACCCGTTTCCGGGTGGGGCAGGCGAGACTTCGCTTCTCCCGCCAGTCATGAGCAATCCCGCCTCAGCGTGCCAGCGACGGGGCAGCGAGTGCCCCGGTGCGCGCCGTCAGCTCGACGGCCGCGGGATGGCGATAGGCGCTTCGCTGGCCTGGCCGGCGGCCCCGAGGTCGGTAGCAATGGCCTCGCCCTGCTCCTGCCAGAGTTGCCGCTCCTCCTCGCTGGCCCGGGGGGAGAACAGGCCGGTCTGCGCATAGAGCAGGCCGATCACCGGGGACATCCAGCAGGCGAAGGCCAGCGGAATGTACAGCAGGTTCTCGACATTTCCCTCGACGATACCGAGTCCGAGGGCGCTGATCACGAAGGCCCCGCCGGCATTCCACGGAATCAGCGGCGAGATGAGGGTTCCACCCTCTTCGATGGCGCGCGACAGGTTCAGGGTCGAATACCCCATGCCGCGGTAGGTGGGGGCGTACATGCGGCCGGGAAGGGCAATCGAAAGGTACGGGTCGCCGGCGACCAGGTTGGTGGACACCGAGGTCAACACCGCGGCTGTCTGTACACCTTTAAAGCTGCGCACCTTGGTCATGATCGCGCGGATGATCGCTTCCAGGCAGCCGGTCTTTTCCAGCGCACCGCCGAAGCCGAGCGCGATGAGAATCAGTGAAATGGTCCACATCATCGACTGGATGCCACCGCGATTGAGCAGGCTGTCGATGGCGCCGATACCGGTCTCGATCGAATAACCGCTGTTGGCATAGGTGAGCAGGTCATGCACGCCGACCCCCTGCGCGACCATGGCGGTGACCGCACCGGCCAGGGCGCCGGCGAACAGCGACGGGATGGGCGGCATGCGCTTGACCGCGAGCACGATCACCAGCACCGCCGGCAGCAGCAGCCAGGCCGAGATGGTGAAGTTCGCCTGCAGCGCGGTGGTGATGGCATCGATTCGCTCGAAGGAGGCGGCCTCGTCGTCGATCAGGGTGAAACCCGCCACCAGGTAGATGGCGAAGGCGATCAGCATCGCCGGGATCGTCGTCGGCATCATGTTCTTGATATGGGAGAAGACGTCCGTGCCGGTGACCGCCGGGGCGAGGTTCGTCGTGTCCGACAGCGGCGAGACCTTGTCGCCGAAGAAGGCGCCCGACACCACGGCGCCGGCGGTCCAGTACATCGGGATATCGAAGCCTGCGCCGATGCCCATCAGGGCGAGGCCCACCGTGCCGACCGTGCCCCAGGAGGTGCCCAGCGACACCGAGACGACCGAGCAGAGCAACATGGCCGCCGCCAGGAAGATGGTCGGCGATAGAATCGTCAGCCCGTAATAGATGAGGGTCGGTACGGTGCCGCTGGCGATCCATACGCCGATGATCATGCCGACGCAGATCAACACCGAGACGGAGGGCAGGGACACGTGGATGACGTGAAAGATGCCCTCTTCGATCTGTTTCCACCGGAAGCCGAGCTTGACCCCCACCAGCGCCGTGATCGCCAGGCCGATGGCCAGGGGAATGTGGGGAGTGAAGTCGCCGAAATAGAAGAGTTGTACCGCCAGTACCAGCAACGTCAGGACGACGGGAGTGAGCGCCAGCATCAGGCCTGGCTGTTTATAGTCGGATGGACTTTTTGGACTTGTCATGTCAGTTACCTTCGGTTTGATGTGCGTTGTTCTTGCTTTGCTTTATCAAGCGTTACGCAACTTTCCGATTGTTATCGATCGACTCTCGATCGGTAGAAGCTATAACAGTAATAGCGGTAGGCAGTTGCCGTGCATTCGTATCCCCCTTTGCCAGATGTCGCAAGACCCGACCGGAAGGCTGCAAGGACACCGTGATCCAGGTGTCGTGGGCGGCCGGATCGCTATATCTGGCTACTTTGTGCCTTCATTCAGCCTTCAAGGCTTATTGTTGGCCATTTCGGCTAGGAATTGGCTCCAAATAACGCTAGATTGGTTTACCTTTGTCCTTGATATAAGATGGTAGTAGGCAATATGGCTAAGAAGATGGAGCGCCTGGATCGCATAGATCGCCGCATTCTGCATCAACTTCAGGAACATGGACGCCTCCCCATCGTGGAGTTGGCCAACCGGGTGAACCTCACCAAGACGCCCTGTGCACAGCGTGTACGCCGACTCGAGCAGGCCGGTATCATCCGCGGCTATCGTGCCGATCTGGACCCGGGGCAACTCGGTGCGGGCCATGTGCTGGTGGTGCTGGTGACCATGGAGAAGACGAGCGAGGACGCCCTGGACCGATTCAACGAGGCCGTGCGCCTCATTCCGGAAGTGCAGGGCTGCTATATGGTGGCGGGGAACTTCGATTACCTGCTAAAGGTAAGGACCCACGATATCTCGCACTATCGTGCCGTGCTCGTCCAGCAGATCGGCCGGCTGCCGAATGTTCACCAGACGCACTCCTTCGTGGTGATGGAGCTCGTGAAGGACGAAGTGACGGTGCCCATCGATCACGTCACCTGGCCGGAATAGTTCACGACTACCAGGCGGGCGCCTGGCCTGGGCGGTGACGCGGTCACGAGGAAGGGGGGCTGTCGATGATCGCGTACGGGCTCGGCACCCGGGGGAGGGGCGGCCTCGCCCGGGGCGGGGCCCCGGGCGAGGCGGTTCAGTGATAGCGAGGACCGGCGCCGGCGCGCAAGGCCCCCCCGGGGGAGTCGGGTGAAGCGGACCGGCGGGCTGTACTCCTCGCCCTCGGGGGCTCGCTCCGGCGCCGGCCGGACCCGCCAGCCACGCGAGCTTGCCCACTCCTTGAGTTCCCGGTAGTTGAGCAGCGGGTAGTTCCGCGAGTAGGGGTTGGGTGACGACGAGGGGAAGGCGAAGGCCACATGGGGGTAGTGGGCGAAGGCATCTTCGCTGTCATGGGCGGCCAGCGCCCGATCCAGGGCGGACTGCCACGCCTGGGAGTCGCGACGTGCTACGGCTTGGGTTGCATGCATCGGATTGCCCTCCGTTGTTATGCCTGTTTCCGGGCCATGAAAAACGCCCTGCCCGGCGTGGCCGGACAGGGCGTCATCATCGGGGTCGGCGAAGTCGGCCCGAAGCGCTCGGGAGCCGCGGGCCCGCCTGAGGGAGGCCGGTGGACGCTGGCGGCCTACGGGGTCGCGCGTCGAGGGTCGGGGTCTTCTGGTCCACCATGGCGATGCCTCCGGAAATCACGCCGGGGAGTGACTCCCCGGCCGAAACTCTCTCAATCCCAGCTCAGCGCGCCACCCACCTGGTACTCGGTGACGCGGGTCTCGAAGAAGTTCTTCTCCTTGCGCAGGTCGATGATCTCGCTCATCCACGGGAAGGGGTTCTGGGCGCCGGGGAACTGCTCCTTGAGGCCGATCTGGGCCAGGCGGCGGTTGCAGATGAAGTGGAGGTACTCCTCCATGATCGCGGCGTTCATGCCCAGCACGCCGCGGGGCATGGTGTCCCGGGCATAGGCGATCTCCAGCTCGGTGCCCTCGAGGATCATCTGGGTGACCTCGTCCTGGAATTCCGGCGTCCACAGGTGCGGGTTCTCGATCTTGATCTGGTTGATCATGTCGACCCCGAAGTTCAGGTGCATCGACTCGTCGCGCAGGATGTACTGGAACTGCTCGGCGACGCCGGTCATCTTGTTGCGCCGGCCCATGGAGAGGATCTGGCTGAAGCCGCAGTAGAAGAAGATGCCCTCGGTGACGCAGTAG
The DNA here is from genome assembly GCF_022487945.1 of Halomonas flagellata. Taxonomy (NCBI): domain Bacteria; kingdom Pseudomonadati; phylum Pseudomonadota; class Gammaproteobacteria; order Oceanospirillales; family Halomonadaceae; genus Halomonas; species Halomonas flagellata. The sequence goes on along the minus strand of NZ_JAKVPY010000024.1, from coordinate 37,530 downwards.
AAGGCGATCAGGTTGCGCAGCAGCTCCTGGTCGGTCTCCGGGGTGCCAGTGTTGAAGTCCGGGCGCGCCAGCGACTGGGTGTGCTTGAGGCTCCAGGCGGACTTGGCGGCGACGGAAGGCACCTCGCGGTACATGTTGAAGACCGCGCCCTCGTCCATGCCCAGCGACTCCACGCAGTACTGGTAGGCGTGGGTGTGGATCGCCTCCTCGAAGGCCTGGCGCAGCAGGTACTGGCGGCACTCGGGGTTGGTGATCAGGCGATAGAGCGCCAGCACCAGGTTGTTGGCGACCAGCGAATCGGCGGTGGAGAAGTAGCCCAGGCTGCGCTCGACGATGCGCCGCTCGTCCGCGGTCAGGCCATCCTGGCTCTTCCACAGGGCGATGTCGGCGTTCATGTTCACTTCCTGGGGCATCCAGTGGTTGGCGCTGCCGTCCAGGTATTTCTGCCAGGCCCACTCGTACTTGAAGGGCACCAGCTGGTTGAGGTCGGCGCGGGCATTGATCATCTGCTTGTCGTCGACCTCGATGCGCGCCGCACCCATCTCCAGCTCCTCGAGGCCGGCGGCCACATCGAGCTCCTCCAGCGAATTGCGGGCGCGGGCCAGGCGGTCCTGATCGACCACGGCGTAGCGAGCGGCACCTTCTCTTACGGTCTCTGCTCTCACGGCCTCTTCGCGCGTGGCCTCTTCCCGGGGGGCGGCGGCGGGCTGCGGAGCGGGAGCGGCCTTGGCTTGCTCGGCGACCGTGGTTTCGTCCTCGTGGAACTCGTCCCAATTAAGCATCTCTATCTACCTTTCGATCTCTGGTCGATGAGCTGGAAGAAACGGGTGTTCCTTCCAGCTTCCGGCTTACAGCTTTATTGGCAGGCTTCGCAGCCCAGTTCGTCGATATCGCCGGCCGAGGGCGGGCGCTGGCCACCCTTGCCCTGCAGGAAGTCCTCGATACCCCGCGGCTCGGGGTTGGCCGGCGCGGCGGGGGTCGGGCTCGGCTCCGCCGCCGGGGCTCCGCCATTGCTCACCGCATTGAGGGTGCCGCGGTCGACGGTGGACTTCTCCACCGAGGTGGCCCCCAGGGCGCGCAGGTAGTAGGTGGTCTTGAGACCGCGGAACCAGGCCATGCGGTAGGTGACGTCGAGCTTCTTGCCCGAGACGCCCTGGATGTAGAGGTTCAGCGACTGGGCCTGGTCAATCCACTTCTGGCGACGGGCGGCGGCCTCCACCAGCCACTTGGGCTCCACCTCGAAGGCGGTAGCGTACTTGGCCTTGAGATCGTCCGGAACGCGGTCGATGGGCTGCGCCGAGCCGTCGTAGTACTTGAGGTCGTTGATCATCACCTCGTCCCACAGGTCGCGCGCCTTGAGGTCGTTGACCATCTGGGCGTTGACCACGGTGAACTCGCCGGAGAGGTTCGATTTCACGTAGAGGTTCTGATAGGTCGGCTCGATGGACTGGGTCACCCCACAGATATTGGAGATGGTGGCGGTGGGGGCGATGGCCATCACGTTGGAGTTGCGCATGCCCTGCTCGGCGATCTTGTCGCGAATGCGGGCCCAGTCCTGGGTGGCGGAGGTGTCGACCTCGATGTACTTCTCGCCACGCTCGGCCTTGAGCTTCTCGATGGAGTCGATGGGCAGCACGCCCTGGCTCCACAGCGAACCCTCGAAACTCTCGTAGCGGCCACGCTCGGCGGCCAGGTCACTGGAGGCCTCGATGGCGTGGTAGCTGACCAGCTCCATGGAGCGGTCGGCGAAGGTCACGGCCGCCTCGGAGGCGTAGGCGATGTCCTGGGCGTAGAGGGCGTCCTGGAAGCCCATGATGCCCAGACCCACCGGGCGGTGCTTGAAGTTGGAGTTCCTCGCCTGGGGCACCGCGTAGTAGTTGATGTCGATGACGTTGTCGAGCATGCGCACCGCGGTGCGCACGGTCTTGCGCAGCTTGGCGTCGTCGAGCTGGCCGTCCACCACGTGCTGGGCCAGGTTGACCGAGCCGAGGTTGCACACCGCGATCTCGTCGACGCTGGTGTTGAGGGTGATCTCGGTGCACAGGTTGGAGGAGTGCACCACCCCGGCGTGCTGCTGCGGGCTGCGCAGGTTGCAGGGGTCCTTGAAGGTGATCCAGGGGTGGCCGGTCTCGAACAGCATCGACAGCATCTTGCGCCACAGGTCCTTGGCCTTGACCCGCTTGTAGAGCTTCAGCTGGCCGGTACGGGTCATCTCCTCGTACTCGGCGTAGCGCTGTTCGAAGGCGGCGCCATAGAGGTCGTGGAGGTCCGGGCAGGTGGCCGGCGAGAACAGCGTCCACTCCTTGTCGTCGAAGACCCGCTTCATGAACAGGTCGGGCACCCAGTTGGCGGTGTTCATGTCGTGGGTGCGTCGGCGGTCGTCACCGGTGTTCTTGCGCAGCTCGAGGAACTCCTCGATGTCCAGGTGCCAGGTCTCCAGGTAGGCGCATACCGCGCCCTTGCGCTTGCCGCCCTGGTTGACCGCCACGGCGGTGTCGTTGACCACCTTGAGGAAGGGCACCACGCCCTGGGACTTGCCGTTGGTGCCCTTGATGTAGGAGCCCAGCGCGCGCACCGGGGTCCAGTCGTTGCCCAGGCCGCCGGCCCACTTGGAGAGCAGGGCGTTGTCGCGGATCGCGCTGTAGATGCTGTCCAGGTCGTCGGGTACGGTGGTGAGATAACATGAGGAGAGCTGGCTCCTGACGGTGCCCGAGTTGAACAGGGTGGGCGTGGAGGCCATGTAGTCGAAGCTGGAGAGCAGTTCGTAGAATTCGATGGCCCGCGCCTCGCGGTCGTCCTCGTTCAGGGCCAGGCCCATGGCCACGCGCATGAACATCACCTGGGGCAGTTCGTAGCGCACGTCGTCCCGGTGGATGAAGTAGCGGTCGTAGAGGGTCTGCAGGCCCAGGTAGGTGAAGGCGTTGTCGCGGGTATGGTCGAGGGCATCGCCCAGGCGCTCGAGGTCGAACTCGGCGAGCCGCGGGTCGAGCTGCTCGAATTCGATGCCCTTGGCCACGTAGGCGTAGAAGGCCGGCTTGTAGAACTCGGCCATCTCGCCGAAGGTGGCCTCGTCGGCCACGCCCAGGAACGACAGGGCCTCGCGGCGCAGGTTGTCCTGCAGCAGGCGGGCGGTCACGTAGGTGTAGTTGGGCTCCTTCTCGACCAGGGTGCGGGCGGTCATCATCAGCGCCTGGGAGACGCCGTCGATGGTGACGCCGTCGTAGAGGTTCTTCAGCGACTCCTCGACGATGCGGTTGGGATCGACGTTGGCGAGTGCCTCGCAGGCGTCGAACACCAGGGTCTCGACCCGGCCCAGGTCGAGCGGACGGGTGCTGCCGTCGGCCAGGGTCACGTTGAGCGTCGGGTGCGGCTTCTCGATGTCGCCGCCGGCGGCGGCGCGGGCGCGGGCATGCTCCTCGCGGTAGAGCACATAGGCGCGGGCGACCTTCTGCTCGCCGGCGCGCATCAGGGCCAGCTCGACCTGGTCCTGGATGTCCTCGATGTGCAGGGTGCCGCCGTCGGGCATGCGGCGCTGGAAGGCCTGGGCGATGGCGTCAGAGGAGTGCTGGACGAAGTCACGTACCCGCGAGGAGGTGGCGGCGTTGTCGCCTTCCACGGCGATGAACGCCTTGCTCATGGCCACGGCGATCTTGCCGGCATCGAAGGGCACCACGTCGCCGGTGCGCTTGATGACGCGCAGGGTACGGGGTGCGGTGACGGAGACGGATGTCTTGTCCGGGGTAGCGGTGGTATCCATGGCGCCGATGGTCCCTGTCTGATGGTCGAAAAAACACGCGAACGAGGCCGCTGTTGACAGCGGGCGAAACGGTTGCTATGGCACAGTATGTGGTGTGCGTGCCGTGACGAAGCACAAGATAGTGTGCTTTCATGGCCCCATCAAGTGGATAAGTTGTGGATGGCCTGTGACCATTCGGGGAGAGTTCCGCGACGGCCTGTCAGGCCGCATGGTTGGGCCTTTCCCTCCTGCCTCACCGGGTTTCGGGAGGGCGAAATCGTGGTTTTCGGGTATCCTTTAGCCAGTGGCGGTAGTCGACTCGTCTGCGGGTGGCCTGCCGTACCCGATCACCAGCCCATCAGGACGGATACACAGGATGGATGACAGCTTGGAACCCCAGGAACAGGATCATGTGCTGATCATCGAGGACGATGAGCGGTTGGCCGGACTGACCCGTGACTATCTGGAGGCCAACGGTTTCCGGGTCACGCTGGAGGCCGACGGTGCACGAGGCGTCGAGCAGATACTGGCACTGCAGCCGGATCTGGTGATTCTGGATCTGATGCTGCCCGGCGAGGACGGCCTGTCGATCTGCCGCCGCGTGCGTGCCGACTACCCCGGCCCGATCCTGATGCTCACCGCGCGCACCGACGACATGGACCAGGTGCTGGGCCTGGAGATGGGAGCCGACGACTATGTGCCCAAGCCGGTGCAGCCACGGGTCCTGCTGGCGCGCATGCGTGCCCTGCTGCGGCGTACCGATCCCAGCGAACCGGGTGGCGAGACGCGGCTGGCCTTCGGCAACCTCGAGATCGACAGCGCCACCCGGGAGGCCTGGCTGGAGGATGAGCGCATCGACCTGACCAGCGCCGAGTTCGATCTGCTGTGGTTGCTGGCCAGCAATGCGGGGCGGGTGCTGACCCGCGAGGAGATCTTCTCCCAGTTGCGCGGCATCAAGTACGACGGTCAGGACCGCTCCATCGACGTACGCGTCTCGCGTATCCGTCCCAAGATCGGCGATGATCCCAACCAGCCGCACCGCATCAAGACGGTGCGCAGCAAGGGTTACCTCTTCGTCAGGGACAGCTGATCCATGCGACGGTCGCTGGCCGACAGCACCTTCCTGCGTGTCTATGTGCTGCTGGCACTGGCGCTGCTGTTGACCTTCGGCCTGGCCCTGCTGGGCCTGGCCATGGTCGATCAGGTGCGTCGCGAGCATCATCGCGAGCAGCTCGCCGACGCGCCCACGCGCCTGCTGGTGGAGAAACTCTCGGCGCTGCCACAAGACGAGCGCGAGGCGTGGCTGGATCGCCGTGCCGAGCGGCTCGACATGACCCCGACCCTCTATCCCGTCGACTCCCTCATGCTGAACTACTTCGATCGCACCCGGCTCGAGAGTGGCCGGGTGCTGGTCTCCTCCCGGGGCGAGCATGGCTGGCGCCTGCAGCGGCTGCTGCCCGGCGGCGACTGGCTGCTGGAGGTCGACCTGGCGGGCATGAGCGAGCAGCAGCTACGCGGACTCACCGAGCTGTTCGGCGAGTGGCTGACCGAGGTGGAGGGCGAGGAGCGTCAGCGGCGCCTGGAACTGGTCTCCGGCGGGGGCATTCCGGTGACCCTGACCGACCGGGCGCCGGAAGGGCTGGATGCCCGCCAGCTGTCGCGGCTGGCCGAGGGCGAGGTGGTGATCCGCCTGCTGCCGGGGCGCTGGTCGATGACGATGTATCTGGAGCTGCCGGATCCCGACGACGAGGCCCGTTGGCTGGCCATCGGGCCGGTGCAGGCCTTCGAGCCGATGCCGGCGTCCCTGCAGCTGCTGCTGCTGATGATCCTGCTCGGTGTGCTGGCGGTGATCATCTACCTGATCGTGCGTGGCGTGGAGGCGCGCATGGCACGGCTCGAGCTGGCCGCCACACGCATCGCCGGCGGCCGTCTGGACACCCGGGTGAAGGTCGAGAGCGGCGACTTCCTGGGGCGGCTGGGCATGGCCTTCAACGGCATGGCCACCCAGGTGCAGTCGCTGCTGCGCGCCCAGCAGGACATGATCCGCGCCGTCTCCCACGAGCTGCGTACCCCGGTGGCGCGCATCCGCTTCGCCGTGCAAATGGTCGAGGACATGACCGATGACCCGGCGATCCGCCGCCAGCTCGAGGGCATCGACGGCGACATCGAGGAGCTCGACGGCCTGATCGACGAGATCCTCACCTATGCGCGCCTGGGCAACGAGTCGGTCAACAGCATGGAGATGGATACCTCGCTGGTCGACTGCCGGGCCATGGCGGAGCGGGTGATCGAGACCCTCAGCCCGCTGCATGGCCACCTGCGCCTCGAGCTGGCCGGGGGGGACGAGGTGGAGATCAGCGCCGAGCCCCGGTATCTCCAGCGGGCGCTGCAGAACCTGGTCGCCAACGCCTGCCGGCACGCCCGCTCGCATGTGCTGATCCGCCTGCATTCCGAGCCGCACCTGGTGCGTATGGACGTGGAGGACGACGGCCCCGGGGTGCCCGTTTCGGAGCGCCTGGAGGTCTTCAAGCCCTTCGCCCGGCTCGATGATAGCCGCACCCGCAGCTCCGGGGGCTACGGGCTGGGGCTCTCCATCGTGCAGAAGGTGATGACCTGGCATGGCGGCAGCGTCGCGGTCGACGACAGCCCTCAGCTGGGCGGCGCCCGCTTCACCCTGCTGCTCCCGCGTCGGCCCGTCACGCCGGCTTGATGCCCTCGAGCACCGCAAAGGACGTCTCCCGGGCGGTGCGCAGGAAGTCCTCCATCCAGGGCGCCTCGCGGCTCTCTTCGCGAATTGCCGCGAACAGCGTGCTCCACACTCCCTTCTCGCCGAGTGCCACGGCGCTCACGTAGCTGCGCTCCAGGTACTCGGTCAGCGCCCAGTTGGGCAGGGCGCAGACTCCCCTGCCGCTGGCCACCAGCTGCATCATCATGATCGTCAGCTCGGCGGTGCGCACCTCCTTCGGACGCACGCCGGCGGGGTCGAGGAACTGGGTGAAGACGTCCAGCCGCGCATGCTCTACCGGATAGGTGATCAGGGTCTCCTCGGCCAGGTCGTCGGGAAGCACGAAGGGCCTGCCCGCCAGGCGATGCTGGCGGGCCACCGCCAGCAGGCCCTCGTAACGGAACAGGGGCTCGTAGAAGACCCCCGGCAGCGGCTGGGGATCGGCGGTGATCACCAGGTCCAGCTGCTCCCGGGCCAGCGCCGGCAGCGGGTCGAAATGGTGGCCGCCGGGGATGTCGATCTCCACCTCCGGCCAGTGGTCGCGGAAGTGGTCGATGGTGGGCATCAGCCACTGGAAGCAGCTGTGGCATTCGATGGCCATGTGCAGTCGCCCCTGCTCATTGCCGGCCAGGCGGGCCAGGTCGCGTTCGGCCATGCGCACCTGGGGCAGCACCTGCTCGGCCAGGGCGAGCAGGCGCTGCCCGGCCCGGGTGAACTCCACCGGGCGGGACTTGCGCACGAACAGCGGAGTGCCCAGGCGCTCCTCGAGGTCCTTGATCTGGTGCGACAGGGCCGACTGGGTCAGGTGCACGCGCTCGGCGGCCTCGACCAGGGAGCCGGCATCGCGCAGGGCGACGAGGGTGCGCAGATGGCGAAGTTCGAGCATTCGGGTGAGCCATTTTCATTTTAAAGATTAAGAAGTTTAGTTTGATTCACCACCCGGAGCCAGCGAGACTCTGTCACATCATTCATGCACAGAGGATCGCATCATGACCTTGGCTCATATTGCTGGCTATCCGCGCATCGGCGCGAACCGCGAGCTGAAGAAGGCCACCGAGGCCTACTGGAAGGGCGAGATCGACCTCGAGACCCTGGAGGCCACCGGCCGGGAACTGCGCCAGCGCCACTGGGCGGCCCAGCGCGAGGCGGGACTCGACCTGGTGACGGTGGGCGACTTCGCCTTCTACGACCAGGTGCTCGACGTCTCGGTGCTGCTCGGCGCCGTGCCGGGGCGCTTTGCGGCCGATGACGAGGTGGCCCGGGGCGAGGTGGCGCTGGACACCGCCTTCCGCATGGCCCGGGGACGTGCGCCGACCGGCACCCCGGCGGCGGCCTGCGAGATGACCAAGTACTTCGATACCAACTACCACTACCTGGTGCCGGAGCTGCACGCCGGCCAGACCTTCCGCCTGGCAAGCCCTCGGTTGTTCGACCAGGTGGCGGAGGCCCGCGCCGCCGGCCACCCGGTCAAGGTCACCCTGCTGGGGCCGCTGACCTGGCTGTGGCTGGGCAAGACCCGGGACGAGGGGCTCGATCGCCTGAGCCTGCTGGAAGCGGTGCTGCCGGTCTACGGCGAGATCCTCGCGCGGCTGGCCGAGCAGGGCGTGGAGTGGGTGCAGCTCGACGAGCCGGCCCTGGTGCAGGACCTGCCGCTGGCCTGGCAGCAGGCCTTCGAGACCGCCTACAACAGGCTGGGAGGGGCGCCGGTCAAGCTGCTGCTGGCTACCTGCTTCGGCGGCCTGGGCGACAATCTCAACCTGGCGGTGAGCCTGCCGGTGGAGGGGCTGCACATCGACGCGGTGCGCGCCCCCGAGCAGCTCGAGGCGGTGCTCGACCGCCTGCCCGCCTACAAGGTGCTGTCGGTGGGCGCCATCGACGGCCGCAACATCTGGCGTGCCGACCTGGCGCTGCTGCACGAGCGCCTCGCTTCGGCCCGCATGCGCCTGGGCAAGCGGCTGTGGCTGGCCCCGTCGTGCTCGCTGCTGCACGTGCCGGTGGACCTCGCCGCCGAGACCGCGCTCGACCCCGAGCTCAGGAGCTGGCTGGCCTTCGCCCGCCAGAAACTCGACGAGGTGGTGACGCTGGCGCGCCTGCTCGATGGCCGCGCCACGGCGCAGGACCGCGAACGCGTCGAGGCCGCCACCCTGGCGCTGCAGGCGCGCCGGGATTCCGTGCGCATCCACCGGCCGGCGGTGGCCGAGCGCCTGGCCAGGGTGAGTGCCGCCGATGCCGAGCGGGCCAGTCCCTACCCGGCACGGGCCGCCGCCCAGCGTCGGGGTCTGGGGCTGCCGCTCTTTCCCACCACCACCATCGGCTCCTTCCCCCAGACGGCGGCGATCCGTGCGGCCCGGCGGGCCGTCAAGGCCGGGGAGCTGGAGCCCGGGGCCTACGAGGCACGGATGCGCGAGGAGATCGCCCATGCCGTGGCGCGGCAGGAGGCCCTGGGGCTCGACATGCTGGTACACGGCGAGGCCGAGCGCAACGACATGGTCGAGTACTTCGGCGAGCAGCTCGAGGGCTACGCCTTCACCCGCTACGGCTGGGTACAGAGCTACGGCTCGCGCTGCGTCAAGCCGCCGGTGATCTTCGGCGACGTCAGCCGCCCCGGGCCAATGACGGTGCGCTGGAGCGAGTACGCCCAATCACTCACCGACAAGCCCATGAAGGGCATGCTGACGGGGCCGGTGACCATGCTGCAGTGGTCCTTCGTGCGTGACGACCAACCCCGCGAGACCACCTGCCGCCAGATCGCCCTGGCCCTGCGCGACGAGGTGCGCGACCTCGAGGCCGCCGGCATCCGGGCGATCCAGATCGACGAGCCGGCCCTGCGCGAGGGGCTGCCGCTGCGCAGCGGCGAGTGGCAGGCGTATCTCGACTGGGCGGTGGAGTGCTTCAGGCTCTCGGCGGCGGTGGCGCGGGACGAGACCCAGATCCACACCCACATGTGCTATTCGGAGTTCAACGACATCATCGCCGCCATCGCCGCGCTCGATGCCGACGTCATCACCATCGAGACTTCGCGCTCCGACATGGAGCTGCTCGATGCCTTCCAGGGCTTCGCCTACCCCAACGAGATCGGCCCGGGGGTCTATGACATCCATTCGCCGAACATCCCCGAGGTGGACTGGATGGTGCAGCTGATGGAGAAGGCGGCCGAGCGCATTCCGCCGGAGCGGCTCTGGGTCAACCCGGACTGCGGCCTCAAGACCCGCAGCTGGGCCGAGGTGGCGCCGGCGCTGGCCAACATGGTCGAGGCCGCGCGGGTACTGCGGCGGCGTCATGGCTGAGGCCGGGCGTTGAGCGGGTGGGGGCGGTTGGCGGAGCGCGAGGCCGCGGTGGCTGGTATCCTGGCGTCATCAGGGAATACGACACCACGCAAGGAGCCGCCATGTCTCGTCCTTCCGCCGTTCTCGCCCGGCCCGTCCCGCTGCTGCTTGGCGCTGCCCTGGTGCTGGCCGGTTGCGCCGCCTCCCCGGGTGGCGAGGGGCGCCCCGAGGTCGCCGACCGCTCCGCGGGTGATGGCGGCAAGGTCGTGCAACCCACCGCACCGCTGATGCCCTCGGCCTTCTTCGCCGGCGGCGCCGAGGCGTTCGTCGCCTGGCGCTGTACCCCGGCCCAGGACCTGGTCACGGCGCATCCCGACGACGAGCTACGGCTCTGGTCGGCCCACGGCGCCTGGCGGTTGTCGCCGGCGGTGGTGGCCAGCGGTGCCCGCTACCAGCAGGACGACCTCAGCTTCTGGAACAAGGGCGAGGCGGCCGTGGTGGAGAGCCCCAGCGGCCGCCTCGACTGCTCCCGCGACCTGGCGCGCACGTCCCTGACCCGCCACGATCGTCCCGGCGTCATGTTCCATGCCCGCGGCAACGAGCCGGGCTGGGTGGCTAGCCTGCCCAGCGACGTGGCCGAGATCGACCTGCTGCTCGACTACGGCAGTCGCCAGCTGACCCTGCCCTATCGGGTCACCACCCTGGACAACGGCGAGGGGCGCATGATCCTGGCCAGCGGCCGGGCCGACACCCCCTTCGAGCTGCGCATCGAGGGGCAGGCCTGCTTCGACGACATGAGCGGCGAGCCCTTCCCGGCTCGCGTGACCCTGACCATCGACGGCGAAACCTATCGGGGCTGTGGCCAGGGCATCGCTCCCTAATGGCCTCAGGCTTTCGACTTTGTCGAATGTGAGCCGCGGTTTTTTGCGCTTTTCGTTGTAAAAATTCCACCTAGAATGGCAATCATTACCCTGTTAATGACTCAAGGAGATTGCCATGACTACCCGCGCCCTCGTCATCACGTCCTCCATCCTGGGCCACCAGGGCCAGTCCATCGCCCTGGCCGAACACTTCAAGGAGCGCGCCGCCGGACGCGACGGTCTCGAGGTGACCAGCCGCGACCTGGTCGCCGACGAGCTGCCCCATCTCGGCCTCGCCGAACTCGGCAGCTGGCAGGTGCCGGTGGCCGAGCGCACGGTCGAGCAGCGTGACCTGGCGGCCCGCTCCGATGCCCTGATCGCCGAGCTGCGTGACCACGACGTGCTGGTGCTGGCGGTGCCGCTCTACAACCTGGGCATTCCGTCCCAGCTCAAGGCCTGGTTCGACCGGGTGCTGCGTGCCGGCGAGACCTTCCGCTACACCGAGCAGGGCCCCCGAGGGCTGGTCGAGGGCAAGCGGGCGGTGATCCTGGCGGCCCGCGGCGGCCAGTACGCCGGCACGCCGCTGGACAGCCAGACCCCGCACCTGAAGGGCATGCTGGGCCTGATCGGCATCACCGAGGTGGACGTGGTCTACGCCGAGGGCCTCGCCATGGGCGAGGGCCACCGCGAGGCCGCCCTGAAGGAGGCGAAGCAGGCCATCGACGGCCTGGTGGAGCACCTGTAACCGCCACGATCAACGGCGGGTGTCGTACGCGAGCGGGGTGGCCGAATGGCCAGCCCGCCTTGGCGTCTGCACTCGGCCGGGAGGGCAGGCTCAGCACCAGCCGGGGCGGCTGACCACCCACTGGCTGGCCACGAAGGCGCTGGTGCAGAGTGACGCCTCCGGGTTGAGGATGCGGGCGCCGAGCCGCGCGAGGGCATCGCGGTTGCTTCGGGCGGGGGCAGGCACCTGCTGGGGGACGTCCAGCGGTTGCCAGTCGTCGCCGTCGCGGATCGCCAGGGTGAAGCTGAAGGGGTGGAAGCCCGGAAAGCCGAGGCGCAGGTCGGTGGCCACCAGGGTCTCCCGGCCATCGAGCTCGCGCACCTCGTAGCGCAGGAAGGGGCCGGCGAACCAGTCGAGCCTGGCGCCACGCCGGCTCGCCAGGGCCACCGGTTCCAGCTCGGCGCCGCGGGAGTAGGTCTCCAGTTCCGGCGCGCGGTCGCCGTCGAAGAGCCCGAGCAGGGTCTCGTACTGCCGGTCGCCGTCGACCACCGTCACCCGCCACAGCAGGGTATTGAAGGGCGTCGGCTGTACCAGCCGTGGGGCCTCCGCGAGGCCGTGACCGACCAGCACCGGCTCGAGGCGCTGCTCCACCAGGGTCTTGGCGCCCACCGCGAACACCAGGTAGGCCGTGGAGAGCGCCAGGCCCCAGGCGGGGCCGCGCCGGCCGTTGCCGCCGACCAGGGCCACGCCGATACCCACCAGCAGTGGCAGGGTATAGAGCGGGTCGATGATGAACACGATCGGCCAGGCCGACGGGCGCACGTCCAGCGGCCACCACAGCTGGGTGCCGTAGGTGGTCAGGGCATCGAGCAGCGGATGGGTCACCAGGCAGAGCCCGAAGAAGGCCCACCAGCGGCGGAAGGCGATGTCCCGGGGCGGGGCGAAGCGGGCGGCGAGCAGGGCGAGCAGGGTGGCCAGGCCCGAGAGCACGAAGAGCGAGTGGGAAAAGCCGCGGTGCTCGGTGATGTCGGCCACGGCATCGCCGTAGTCGATGACCACGTCCAGGTCGGGCAGGGTGCCCAGCACCGCCCCGATCAGCACCGCCTTGCGGCCCAACCGGCGCCCCAGCACCACACCGCCGATCGAGGCGCCCAGCGCCACTTGGGTAACGGGATCCATGATTCGTGCCCCCTGGCGTGTTCCAACCTTTCTGTGATGCTCCGGATCGCGAGCGGTTCCCGCTCAGAACCGCTGTACCCAGGCGGGGCCGGCCGCGAGGATGCGCGCGTGCACCGGGCAGTCGTCGCGGTGGGCGCCAGACAGGTAGCCGGTGCTCATCAGGAATTCCTTGACGATCTCCGGCCCGGTGAAGCGGAAGGTGCGCCGGAACAGCCGTACCCAGTCGTCATGGGAGAGCGGGTGGTGGTGGTCGAGCCAGGCGCGGAAGCTGCCGTGCTCGGCCTGCAGACCCAGGATCACCGCGGCGTTGTGGATCGTCGCCTCAACCTTGAGACGGTTGCGGATGATACCGGCGTCGGTCAGCAGGCGCTCGTGCTCGGCCTCGCCATAGGCGGCGATCCGCTCGATCGCGAAGCCCTCGAAGGCTCGCCGGAAGGCGTCGCGCTTCTTCAGCACGGTGAGCCAGGACAGGCCCGCCTGGTTGATCTCCAGGACCAGGCGCTCGAAGAGCGCGGTGTCGTCGGCGACCGGGAAGCCGTATTCGCGATCGTGGTAGGGGCCGTGAAACGGATGACCCGGTGCCAGGTCACAGTAGTGGCTCATCGATGGCTCTCGATCTTGGCAGGGAAAGGTCGGATTGCCGACAATACACGTCTACCTTATTACACTCCGGGAGCAGGCGTCATGACACACAGCCCCCCGGCTGTGTCGACCGCCCTCCCGAGATCTTCAACGCCTGCACTCACCGATCCACGACCCAGGAGAAGGACATCGCCATGCAGTACCTGCACACCATGGTTCGCGTCAGCGACCTGGACGCCTCCCTGCGCTTCTATTGCGACCTGCTGGGCCTCAAGGAGGTGCGCCGCAAGGAGAACGAGAAGGGGCGCTTCACCCTGGTCTTCCTCGCCGCGCCGGAGGACGAGGCGCGCTCCGCCGAACTCAAGGCACCGGAGCTGGAGCTGACCTGGAACTGGGATCCCGAAGAATACACCGGCGGGCGCAACTTCGGTCACCTGGCCTACCGGGTCGACGACATCTACGCCCTCTGCGAGAAGCTGCAGGCGGGGGGCGTGACCATCAATCGCCCGCCCCGGGACGGTCACATGGCCTTCGTCAGGAGCCCCGACGGGATCTCCGTCGAGCTGCTGCAGAAGGGCGAGGCCCTGCCCCCGAAGGAGCCCTGGGTATCGATGGAGAATACCGGCACCTGGTGACATCCAGGCGAAAGCTGGCTGCGCTCGCTCATACGGCATTGAAACCGGCTTAAAATCCGAGGCACTCCCAGAAATATTTCAGCATTATCAATGCATTGGGCATGGGTGGGTGGCAAGCTGCCAGCGCTGCCGGTCCCTATGGGGTCAGCCCCCGGCGGTGTCGAATCCGCTCGCAAGGCGCACCATGACGGGCTTCGTGACTTGGCTGGGGTCTGACCCCATAGGGGCAGACTCGGCGCCTTTTTCGGTGAACATGCTGTCAACATCGAGAAAAACGTGGAGATTCGTCAGGCTTAAAATGCTCATTTACCCGATTGTAAACTGCGCTTTCTCGCTGGATGACGGATCAATCCGGGCGCCAGGCCATGCGTCCGCTGCCGAGGAAGACGAGGGCCACGGCACCGAACAGGAAGAGCCCCTGCAGCTCCAGGGCCCAGCCGCCGTTGCTGGTGAACTCGGTGAGCTGGTGCATATGGGCCAGGAAGATCGCCACCACCATGTTGGCGGCCATCAGTAGGCCAGCCAGGCGCGTCTGGATGCCGATGATGGCCATCAGGGGGGCGACGAGTTCTCCGATCAGCACGCCATAGGCGAGGAAGCTGGGCAGGCCCTGGGCGGAGAGGGTATCGCCGATCCAGGTGAGGCTGCCGGGGTTGAGCAGCTTGGTCAGGCCGTGGGGCAGCAGCAGGCCGGCTACCGTCAGACGCAGGATCAGCTTGCCGAGGGCGTCGTTGTGAAGGGCATGGAACATGACGAGGTCCTTGTCGTGCGGCGGGGGAATTGTCTGCGGGCGCCGGCTGATGCAAGCTTGGCCCTCGGCGCCGAGCATCGGCATGAACCGCTGTGAGCCTCAAGGAAGATATCATGACGACCAATCGCTTCGCCAAGTCGCTCGCCCTGCTGCTGGGGGCGCTCACGCTGGCCGCCTGCAGCAGCCGTCCCGTTCCCGAACCCGGGGCACGGACGGCCGCGCTGGAGGGGCCGGTGGTGGGACCGCGCTGGAACCTGCTGCTGGTGGGGACCGACGAGCGCCTCTCGATGCCCGAAACTCCTCACATCGTGGTCGCGCCGGACGGCCGGGTGAGCGGCAGCGACGGCTGCAACCAGCTGAATGGCCGGGTGCGGCTGGGCGAGGGCAATCGCATCGAGTTCACCGAGCTCGCCACCACCCGCCGGGCCTGTCCCCAGGGGGAGGACGCCCGGCGCATCACCGGGATGATGGAGAACGCCTACCGCTACCTGATCGACCACGACCGGCTGGTGTTCTTCGGCCCGGACCAGCGGGTATTGGGCGGCTGGCGCCGCGCCGACTGAGCAGGCCTCGGCATGACAACGGCCCGCCTGGGGCGGGCCGTTGTCGATACCCGGGGGGCAAGATCAGAGCGTAGCGATCTTGTCGCGCTGTTCGACCAGCAGGTTGCGGGTGGCCTGGAAGTCGGCGAGCTTGCCGCGCTCCTTCTCGACCACCGCCTCCGGTGCCTTGGCGACGAAGCTTTCGTTGGAAAGCTTCTTCTCGATGCCGCCGATCAGCTTGTCCTGCTTGTCGATCTCCCTGGCAAGCCGGGCCAGCTCCGCCTCCTTGTCGATCAGGTCGGCCATGGGCACCAGCACTTCCAGCTCGCCGACCAGTTGGGTGGCCGAGAGCGGTGCCTGGGCCGGGTCGTCGAGCCAGGTGGCGCGCTCGAGCTTGGCCAGCTTGGCGAGGAACGGCCGGTTGGCCTCGAGGCGCTCGCGATCCGTCGGGCCGCCCTTGGTCAGCAGCACCTCCAGCGGCTTGCCCGGGGCGATGTTCATCTCGGCGCGGATGTTGCGCACCGCGACGATCACGCCCTTGAGCCACTCGATATCGTGGGTCGCGGTCTCGTCGATCATCTCCGGCTCGGCCTGGGGCCAGGGCTCGCTCATGATCGACTCGCTGCCGTCACCACTCGCCTTGCCGGCCAGCGGGGCGACGCGCTGCCAGATCTCCTCGGAGATATAGGGCATCATCGGGTGGGCCAGGCGCAGGATCGCCTCGAGCACCCGCACCAGGGTGCGGCGGGTGCCGCGCTTGGCTTCCCGGCTGGCTTTGTCGTCCCAGAGCACCGGCTTGGAGAGTTCCAGGTACCAGTCGCAGTACTCGTTCCAGACGAACTCGTAGAGCGCCTGGGAGGCGTGGTCGAAGCGGAACTCCTCCATGGCCCGGGTCACCTGGGCCTCGGTCTGCTGCAGGCGCGAGACGATCCAGCGGTCGGCCAGCGACAGCTCCACGGGCTCGTCGCCGGTGCCGGTGTCCTGCCCCTCGGCGTTCATCAGCACATAGCGCGAGGCGTTCCACAGCTTGTTGCAGAAGTTGCGGTAGCCGTCCAGTCGCCCCATGTCGAACTTGATGTCGCGCCCGGTGGTGGCCTGGGACAGGAAGGTGAAGCGCAGCGCATCGGTGCCGTGGGGCTCGATGCCTTCGGGGAACTCGTCGCGGGTGGCCTTGGCGATCGCCTTGGCCTTCTGCGGCTGCATCAGGCTGCCGGTGCGCTTCTCGACCAGGTTCTCCAGGTCGATGCCGTCGATCAGGTCGATGGGGTCGAGCACATTGCCCTTGGACTTGGACATCTTCTGGCCCTGGCCGTCGCGCACCAGGCCGTGGACGTAGACCTGCTTGAAGGGCACCTCGCCGGTGAATTTCAGGGTCAGCATGATCATCCGCGCGACCCAGAAGAAGATGATGTCGAAGCCGGTGACCAGCACGCTGGAGGGGTGGAAGGTCTTGAGCTCGTCGGTCTGCTCCGGCCAGCCCAGGGTGCCGAAGGTCCACAGGCCCGAGCTGAACCAGGTGTCGAGCACGTCCTCGTCCTGGGTCAGTTCGACCTCGGCGGTGAGGCCGTACTTGTCGCGGGCCTCGGCCTCGGTGCGCGTCACGTAGACGTTGCCGTCGGCGTCGTACCAGGCGGGGATGCGGTGGCCCCACCACAGCTGGCGCGAGATGCACCAGTCCTGGAGGTCGCGCATCCAGGAGAAGTACATGTTCTCGTAGTTCTTCGGCACGAACTGGATGTCGCCATTCTCCACCGCCGCGATGGCCGGCCCCGCCAGCTCCTCGACGGCGACGAACCACTGGTCGGTGAGCAGCGGCTCGATGACGTCGCCGCTGCGGTCGCCATAGGGCAGGGTGTTGCTGACCGTCTCGACCCGCTCGAGCAGTCCCGCCGCCTCCATGTCGGCGACGATGCGCTGCCGAGCCTCGAAGCGGTCGAGGCCGGCATAGGCCTCGGGCAGGCTGGGGTCGATCTCGGGCAGCGGCCGGCCCTGGATATCGAAGGCTTCCGCCCGGGCCAGGATGCTGGCGTCCTGGGTGAAGACGTTGATCAGCGGCAGGCCCTGGCGGCGGCCGACCTCGTAGTCGTTGAAGTCGTGGGCCGGGGTGACCTTCACGCAGCCGGAACCCTTGTCCATATCGGCGTGTTCATCCGCCACGATGGGAATGCGCCGGCCCACCAGCGGCAGCTCGATGAACTTGCCGACCAGCGAGGCGTAGCGCGGATCCTCGGGGTTCACCGCCACCCCGGTATCACCCAGTATCGTCTCGGGGCGGGTGGTGGCGACGACGAGATGGTCGAGGCCGGCGTCGCTGGTCACGCCGTCGGCCAGCGGGTAGCGGAAGTGCCAGAACTGGCCCTGCTGGTCGCGGTTCTCTACCTCCAGGTCGGAGATCGCGGTGTGCAGGGTCGGGTCCCAGTTGACCAGCCGCTTGCCGCGGTAGATCAGCTCCTCTTCATAGAGGCGCACGAAGACTTCCTGCACCGCCTTGTAGAAGCCGTCGTCCATGGTGAAGCGTTCGCGGCTCCAGTCGACGCTGGCGCCCATGCGGCGTAGCTGGCGGGTGATGTGGCCGCCGGACTCCTGCTTCCACTCCCACACCTTGTCGATGAAGGCCTCGCGCCCCAGGTCATGGCGGCTCTTGCCCTCCTCGGCGGCGACCTTGCGCTCCACCAGCATTTGCGTCGCGATGCCGGCGTGGTCGGTGCCCACCTGCCACAGGGTGTTCCTGCCCTGCATGCGCCGCCAGCGGATCAGGGTGTCCATGATGGTGTCCTGGAAGGCATGGCCCATGTGCAGGCTGCCGGTCACGTTGGGCGGCGGGATCATGATCGAGTAGGGCTCGCCCACGCCGCTCGGGGCGAAGCGGTCGTCGGCCTCCCAGCGCTCGTACCAGCGGGATTCGATCTGCTCGGGTTGGTAGGTCTTGTCCATGGGCGTTCCGGGTCCAGAAATGGGCAGCGCCGGCCGGGGGCGGGCCGGGCAGCAGGAATTCATCGAAAAATGGGCCCGATTATAGCGCGATGAGGCCTTGATCGTCAGCTCGACTGACCGCGCAGAGAGTGGGCCTCCAGCGTTGGCGGTCCCTTTGGGGTCAGACCCCTCGAACGAAGCGGAAGGGTGAGGGGCGCCGGGGGCAGGTCGAAGAGGAGGTCATTCGTCAGGGGTGAGGAGCACTGCTCCGAACGGGCTGGCCATGGATGGCCAGCACCGGCCCTGCAAGCGAAGCAGGATGCGAGAGCGCAGCAGGACGGATGTAGCGCCCAGGGACGGGTTTACAGCGCCTCCTCGTAGGCCTGCTCCCGGATCAGCCCCGGTGCAGATGCTCCCTAACCGCGCAGCTGATGGGCTTTGACCGGATAGCCGCGTTGCTTGTAGGTCTGCCAGCATTCGCGCTTGGCGGTCAGCACCTCCTGGTGCTGATTGATGATCTCGGCGACCCGATCGAAGCGCGAGAACCACTCGGGGATGCCCGGGTGCAGGTTGAGCATCGCCTGCACGGCAAGCTCCGGCGCCGGCGGGCCCTCCCAGCCGATGGTTACCGGCACGCCCGACGCCATCTCGCTGCCGAGCAGGTTACTGTCCACAAGGGCGTGGGGCAGGTAGGCGTCGGGACGGAAGGTCCACAGCCGGTCGTCGAGGTCCCGGGCCATGGCCTCGTCCTCGGCGTGCAGGTGCAGCCGGTAGCCCTTGCCGGCGATGGTCTCGGCCAGCCGGCAGGCGAAGCCGAGGCGCGCCTCCAGCGTCGTGTCGGGCAGGATATAGAAGTCGACGCGGGTCAAAGAGAGATCCTTTCAGAACCAGGCAGATAAGGGCTGCCCCCGGCGCCCTCTCGTCGGAGAGGGCATGGTACAGGCGTTCTTAGAGCTCGCGGCCGTTCTCCACGCTCTTCGTCTCCTCCTCGCGGTCCAGCAGGTACTGGGTCAGCAGGCCCACCGGGCGGCCGCTGGCGCCTTTCTGCTTGCCGGAGGTCCAGGCGGTGCCGGCGATGTCGAGGTGTGCCCAGGGGAACTTGTCGGCGAAGCGCGAAAGGAAGCAGGCGGCGGTGATGGTGCCCGCCGGGCGGCCACCGATGTTGGCCAGGTCGGCGAAGTTGGAGTCGAGCTGCTCCTGGTACTCGTCCCACAGCGGCAGGTGCCAGGCACGGTCCCAGGCGGTCTCGCCGGCGTCGAGCAGGTCCAGCGCCAGGTCGTCGTCGTTGGAGAGCAGGCCGGTGGCGTGGTGGCCCAGGGCGATGATCGCGGCCCCCGTGAGGGTGGCGATGTCGACCACGCTGGCCGGTTCGAAGCGCTCGGCATAGGTCAGGGCGTCGCACAATACCAGGCGGCCCTCGGCGTCGGTGTTGAGCACCTCCACCGAGAGGCCCTTGAGGGTCTTGATGATGTCGCCGGGCTTGGTGGCACGGCCGTCGGGCATGTTCTCGGCGGCGGCGACGATGCCCACCAGGTTGAGCTTCGGCTTGATGGCCAGTATCGCCTTGATGGTACCGAACACGCTGGCCGCACCGCACATGTCGAACTTCATCTCGTCCATGGCCTCGCCGGGCTTGAGCGAGATGCCGCCGGTGTCGAAGGTGATGCCCTTGCCCACCAGCACATGGGGGGCCTCGTCGGGGCTCTCGGCGCCCTGGTAGCGCATCACGATCAGCCGCGAGGGTTGATCGCTGCCGCGCCCCACGGAGAGCAGGCTGAGGGCCCCCAGGCGCTCGAGCGCCTCCTCGTCGAGGATCTCCACGGAGAGCGCGCCGTCGGAGGCCCTGCCCAGCGCCTCGGCCTGCTCGGCCAGGTAGCGCGGGGTGCAGACGTTGCCCGGCAGGTTGCCCAGGGTGCGGGTGTAGGCGACGCCTTCGCCCACCGCCTTGCCGATGCGGGCGCCCTCGCGGGCCGAGTCGGCATCGCCGTTCTCGCTGACCAGCAGGGTGACACGCTCGAGCCTGGGGGCCGGTGCCGGCTCCGACTTGAACTCGGTGAAGCGGTAGACGGCGCGCTGGGCGGCCTCGGCCACCATGTGGGCCTTCCAGTCGCAGGCGCGGTCGGGCAGCGACACGTCGGTGAAGGCCACGGCGGCGTCATCGACCGGCAACCCGGCCAGGGCAGTGAAGGCGGCGTCCAGGGCCTTGCGGAAGGCTCCCTCCCGGCACTTGTCCCGGTTGCCCAGTCCCACCAGCAGCAGGCGTTCGGCGCTGACCCCGGGGGCGAAGGGAATCAGTTGCACATTGCCCAGCTTGGGGTCGAAATCGCCGCGCTCGATCAGCTGGCCGATCAGCCGCTCGCTGGCATCGTCGAGCTTGGCGGCGGCGGGCAGGAGGTCGCCATCCTTGAACACCGGTACCACGATACAGGCCGTCTCGGTCTTGACGGGATTGCCCGTCTGAACTGGGAATTCCATGGTGTCTCCACAAGACAAGCGTTGGG
Source organism: Halomonas flagellata (assembly GCF_022487945.1). Taxonomy (NCBI): domain Bacteria; kingdom Pseudomonadati; phylum Pseudomonadota; class Gammaproteobacteria; order Oceanospirillales; family Halomonadaceae; genus Halomonas; species Halomonas flagellata. Next base: position 17,116 of record NZ_JAKVPY010000024.1, on the reverse strand, counting down.
GGATTCTGGATAATGCCGGCACTCGGCCGTGTCACGCCAGTGTACCCAAGGCATGGCCCGAATGCATGGAAGGCGGCTGCATGATCATCTTTCGTTACCTGACCCGCGAGATCCTGCTCACCATGGCCGCGGTGGCCGGGGTGCTGCTGCTCGTCATCATGGGCAGCCGTTTCATCCGCTACTTCACCAATGCCGCCGAGGGGGAGATTCCGGTGAGCATCCTCGGCACCCTGATGCTGTTCCATCTGCCGGGCTTTCTCGAACTGATCCTGCCGCTGGCCTTCTTCCTCGGCATCCTGCTGGCCTATGGCCAGCTCTATCTCAACAGCGAGATCACCGTGCTGGTGGCCTGCGGCACCAGCCCCAACCGGCTGCTGCAGGTGAGCCTGGTGCCGGCCACCCTGGTGGCGGTCCTGGTCGGGCTGTGCAGCCTCTGGCTGACACCGGCGGGCGCCCTGCACAATGCGGTGATGCTCGAGGAGCAGCGCAGTCAGCTGGACTTCACGGCATTGGCCCCCGGCCGCTTCCAGGACTTCGGCGGTGGCCGTACCGCCTACACCGAGGGGTTCGACGACGGCCAGGCGCGCATGGAGAACGTCTTTATCAGTGAGCGCCAGCGACGCCGCGACGGCACCCCCGAAAGCACGGTCACCCGCGCCGCGAGCGGTTACCAGACCGTCGACCCGGATACCGGCAGTCGCTTTCTGGTGCTGGCCGACGGCGAGCGCTACAGCGTCGAACCGGGGCGCCATCAGGCCGAACGGTTGGAGTTCGATACCTATGCGGTGCGGCTCTCCCAGGCCGATGACATGCGCGAACTCGATGTGCCGGAGTACGCCAGTACGGCGGCCCTGCTCGCCGACGATTCGCTGCGCGCCAGGGCCCAGCTGCAGTGGCGGCTCGGCCTGCCGCCAATGGTCTTCATCCTCACCCTGCTGGCCATGCCGCTGTCCCGGGTCAACCCCCGCCAGGGCCGCTTCGCCAAGCTGTTGCCGGCAATCTTCCTGCACGTCGCCTACCTGAGCCTGCTGCTGGCGGCATTGGACGCCATCGGGCGTGGGGCCCTGCCGGCGGCAGTGGGCATGTGGCCGATCCACGGTGCCTTCCTGGCTCTCGGCCTGGTGATGACGGCCCATGCCCAGCGCAAGGGGATGAGTGGATGATCGCCGATCGCTTCGACCGTTACCTGGCCCGCAACGTCCTGGCCGCCATCGTCGTGGTGCAGGTGGTGCTGCTCGGCCTCGACCTGGTGATCACCTACATCAACGACCTGGACGACGTGGAGGGGGACTACGGCGCCTTCCAGGTGCTGCTCTACCTGCTGATGCGCCTGCCCTGGCGCTTCTACCAGTATGCGCCGGTGGGGGTGCTGATCGGCGCCCTGATCGGCCTGGGCAGCATGGCCTCGAGCAACGAGCTCACGGTGATGCGCGCCGCCGGCCGTTCCCTGACCCGTATCCTCTGGGGGGTGATGAAACCGATCATCCTGGTGGTGGTGGTGGTGCTGTTCATCGCCGAGTACGTCAGCCCGCGCACCGAACAGTTCGCCAGCGCCTGGCGCCTGGAGCAGATGCAGGGGGAGGGCGCGGTGCTCACCGAGCGCGGCGGTTGGCAGCGCGAGGGCGACAGCTTCTATCGCTTCGGCGCCATCCGGGCCGACGATACCGTGCTCGACCTGACCCGTTACCGCTACGAGGGCCGGGTGCTGAACGAGGCCACCACCGCCAAGCGGGCGGCCTGGCGGGATGGCGGCTGGGTGCTCGAGCGGGTCGAGGTGACCCGCTTCGGCGATGAGCGCACCGAGGTGGAACATCATGACACCCTGGACTGGGAGACCAGCCTGACCCCCGAGCAGCTCGGCCGCCTGCTACGGGACATCGACAGCCAGGCACCCAGCGAACTGTGGGCCTATGCCCGCTATCTCCAGGCCCAGGGGCAGGTGGCGACTCAGCCGCTGCTCTACTTCTGGCAGAAGATGCTGATGCCGCTGACCATGGGCTCGCTGGTGCTGGTGGCGGCCTCCTTCGTGTTCGGCCCGCTGCGCAGCGTGGCCGCCGGCACGCGGGTCTTCTACGGCGTGATCACCGGCCTGGCCTTCAAGTATCTGCAGGACCTGCTGGCGCCGGCTTCCACGGTATTCGGCTTCTCCCCGGCCTGGGCGGTGCTGGCGCCGACCCTGCTCTGTGCCGGGGTAGGGTTCTATCTGCTGCGACGAACCGGTTGAGGGCGTTCCATCTCATGCAACGACGCTTCGGTAATCTCGACGACACCTGGCCGGCCGGCCTGGGGCGGCGGCTGGGCGCGATGCTCTACGACAGCTTCCTGGTGGCGGCGATCTGGCTGCTGGTCACGACCCTGCACCTGGTCGTCGTGAGGCAGGTGCTGGGTCTGCCGGCCGAGCAGGTCGGGGCCGGCCTGGTCCAGGTGATCAGCCTGCGCCTGCTGCTGCTGGCCAGTGCCTTCGCCTTCTTCGCCTTCTTCTGGGTGCGCGGTGGCATGACGCTCGGCATGCAGGCCTGGCGGCTGCGGGTGCAGACCCTCGACGGCCGCTCCATTACCCTGGGCCAGAGCCTGGTGCGCTTCCTGGTGGGGGGGCTGTCGCTGGCCGCTTTCGGACTGGGCTATCTCTGGATCCTCTTCGATGCCGAGCGGCGCAGTTGGAGCGATATCGCCTCCGGCACCCGGGTGGTGGTGCTGCCCAAGCCGCAGCGAGGTCGTTGAGGCAACCTCGTTCTCATCCTTAGGTCGAATGAGAAGAAATTTCTTCTTCCTATGCTTGCGATAGGCTATGCGAATCATTTACATTCACTCCTGTAATCCGAGGCGAGGTGATGTCGATGTACGTGTGTCTTTGCAAGGGCGTGAGTGACCACAGGATCCGCCAGGCTGTCGAGGAGGGGGCGCGCAGCTGGCGCGATGTGCAGCGCGAGACCGGCTGTGGCACCCAGTGTGGCAAGTGCGCCTGCATGGGCAAGACCATCACCCGCGAAGCCGTGGTGGGCGAACTGGCGAGCTCTTCGGCCGACCTGGCCTACGCGGTCTGACTGCCTGCCGGCTTCCCCGGTCTCGCCCCGCCCCGCGAAAACTCAATCGCTATCATTCTTGTTGACACTCTCCCAACTCTTTGTCGTCGTTGGACTTTCTTGGTAGCGTGGCCAATACTGCAGATGGCCACGCAAGGTTGGCGTGCCCGGACGATAGGGCCGTGCCTGGCGTTGCCACCGCCCCTGACACCCGACTGCGACGATGAGGGAGAGACACCGATGAAAGGCGACAAGAAGGTCATCGAGCATCTGAACAAGACGCTCGGTAATGAACTGGTGGCCATCAATCAGTACTTCCTGCATGCCAAGATGTACAAGGACTGGGGCCTCAGGGCGCTGGCCAAGTGGGAGTACGACGAATCCATCGAGGAGATGAAGCACGCCGACAAGCTGATCGAGCGCATCCTCTTCCTCGAGGGCGTCCCCAATCTCCAGGACCTGGGCAAGCTGCAGATCGGCGAGAACACCCGCGAGATGCTGGAGTGCGACCTGAAGCTCGAGCACGAGGGTCGCAAGGACTATATCGAGGCGATCAAGCACTGCGAGAAGGTCCAGGACTACGTCAGCCGGGACCTGTTCCGCGAGATCCTCGCGGATGAAGAGGAGCATATCGATTACATCGAGACCGAACTCGGCCTGATCGACAAGGTCGGCCTCGAGAACTACCTGCAGACGCAGATGCAGGAAGCTGGCGGCGAGTGATCGTCGCTTCCCGGCAAGGACGTGGATGCCGCCCGCCCCTCCAACCTGGTCGTCGAGGACGACCAACGGCGAGGCGAGGGTGACACCGGCCCCCCGCGACACCGGTTGCCGACCAGGCCCTGGCGCTCAGTCGACAGGGCCCGGCAGTTCGGTGCCGGGGGCATGACGCCGCTTGGCGGCCATGGCGGCCTGCGCTAGGGAAAGGCAGCCTCTCTTCGCTCGTGACGAGAATCCGCACTTTCCCGGACGTGGATCAAAAGGCCTTCTCGAGCTCGAAGCGCGGTACCGGCTCGCCCTGCACTTCCACCAGCTCGGTGAATATCTCCAGTGGCCTGACCCAGAGACCGTAGTCGCCGTAGAGGGCGCGGTAGACCACCAGCGGCTCCTCGGTCTCGCTGTGGTGGGCCACGCCGAGCACCTCGTAGCGGTTGCCCTTGTAGTGGCAGTAGATGCCGGGAACGGGAAGCGGATGTGACATAGGGGCTCCGGAAGTCAGGGGGTGGCCGGGTCGCGGGTCGTCGCAGCCTGCCTGGCTAGCCGGGTCAGCACCCGGGCGGCGGCCGTGAAGCCGAAGCTGCCGGTGACGAAGGTGGCGGCACCGAAGCCCGAGGCGCAGTCGAGCCGGGTCGCCTCGCCGCTGCCGGGTTTCTGGAAGCAGACCTCGCCGTCGCTGCCCGGATAGACCAGTTGCTCGTCAGAGTAGACGCATTCCACCGAGAAGCGCCGCTTGGGATTGCGCGAGAAGCCGAAGTCGCGGCGCAGCCGCGCGCGCACCTTGGCCAGAAGCGGGTCGTGCTCGGTGCGGGCCAGGTCCGCCACCCGGATACGCGTCGGGTCGGTCTGGCCGCCGGCGGCGCCGGTCACCGTGATCGGCAGCTTGCGTCGCCGGCACCAGGCGATCAGTGCCGCCTTCGCTACCACGCTGTCGATGGCGTCCACCACATGGTCGGCGTCCTCGGGAATCCGCTCGGCCAGGTTGGTCGGGGTGACGAAGGCGGTGTCGGCTACCACCTCGATGCCCGGCTGGATGGCTCGGCAGCGTTCGGCCAGCACCTCCACCTTGGGGCGACCGATGGCGCCGTCGAGGGCATGCAGCTGGCGATTGACGTTGGAGACGCAGACGTCGTCGAGGTCGATCAGCGTCAGCCGGCCGATACCGGAGCGGGCCAGTGCCTCCACCGTCCAGCTGCCCACGCCGCCCACGCCCACCACCACCACATGGGCGCCGCGAAAGCGCGCGAAGGCGCGGGCGCCGTAGAGTCGGCGGATGCCGCCGAAGCGCAGGGCATGATCATCCGTGGCGACGTCGCGGGGATCGATGGCGGTGGAGGCGAAGGGCAGGTCGGTCATGGCGGTTCGTATCGGTCGCGGTGGTGAATGAGGTCAGCTCGCGGGTTCGAGGTCGGCGCGGGGCCGGGTCAGGCGCACCTTGTCCGGCGGCAGGTGGCCGGCCCAGCCGAAGCGCTGGAAGAGGGCCGCCATGCTGGCCTCCGGGGCGGCGCTCAGTTCCAGGCGATGATCCTCCACCGGGTGGTCGAAGGCCAGGCTCACCGCGGCGAGCAGCAGGCGTGGGCAGTCGAGGCGCTCGGCGAAGAAGCGGTTATGGTTGCCCTTGCCGTGCTTGGCGTCGCCGATGATCGGGTAGCCGCGGCGTGCCAGGTGGCGGCGGATCTGGTGGCGCCGCCCGGTCAACGGCCGCGCCTCCATCAGCGAGTAGCGGCTCCGCGGGTAGCGATCGACCTGCACCGGCAGCTCCACGCTGTCCAGGCGCCTCACCTCGGTCACCGCCTCCAGCGCCGGCATCTCGGCCTTGGGGCGGCGGCCGTCCTCCTCGCGCAGCGGGTATTCCAGCCGCTCGCGCTCGGGGCCGATGCCGCGCACCACCGCCAGGTAGCGTTTCGCCACCCGGCGTGCGGCGAAGGCGTCGGCCAGCGGCGTGGCGGCATCCGGCGACAGCGCGAAGACCATGAGGCCCGAGGTGGGGCGGTCCAGCCGGTGCACCGGATAGACCCGCCGGCCGAGCTGGTCGCGCAGGCGCTGCAGCAGGAACTGGTGCTCGCCCCGCGCCAGGGCGGTGCGGTGCACCAGCAGGCCCGCCGGCTTGTGCACGGCGACCAGGTGGTCATCCTGATGAAGTATCGTCAGCGGAGGCGACATCATGGTTCCGGCCGGTGGAGCGAGGCCGGCCATTGTCGCCGTACGGGGCGGCGCTGTCACCCATGATCATGTGGTGAGGCGGGCGCTGTCGCGCTCGATCAGCGGTTCGAGGGTCAGGATGGCCTGGCGCCGTTCGGCCTTGCACTCGTGCAGCCGGGCGAGCCAGCGGTCCACCGCCTGGCGTGAGGCGTCCGGCAGGTCCTGGCTCGGCGCGGAGGCGGTGAAGGCGTCGAGCCAGTCGAGCCGGGTGCAGAGGTCCTGGAAGTCGCCGAGCCGTTCCTGGCGTGGCTTGAGGTTCTCGAGCAGCCGGCGATGGCGCTCCGGCGACAACTCGGCCAGGTAGCGGATGCGCTTCACCCGCTTGCGCAGCTTGTGGAGCGCCGCATCCGGCGAGGCGTCGGTCAGCGAGACCAACTGGGCATCGTGTCGGGCCAGGCGCTCCCGCAGCACCCGGTCGATCTGCCGCTCCTGCAGGCCCGACAGCGCCTTGGCGAAGCCCTTGGAGGCGATGGTGTCACGCCACTCCAGCATGTCCCGGGCGTAGGCCCGGCGCTGCAGCTGATGGCAGAGCTCCCGGCGGGCCTCCCGGATGCGTTCGTGGAGCCAGGCGATCAGGGGCGTGAGCGCGGCGCCGGCCTCCGGCGGCGGCTGGCGGGTCAGGGGTTCCAGGAACACCTCCAGGTCGCGCAGCTCGCTGGTGGCCCGGGTGCGTCGCTTGAGCCCCTTGAGGGCCCGGCCGAGTCTTGGGATCTCGATGATGGCCAGCAGCGTCTCGGCCAGCGCCCGGCTGCGGCGCAGGTTGACTCGGTACTGGTGCAGGAACTCGGGGTCGTGTCCGGCGGCCACCCCTGGTTCCAGGGCCCGGATCATGCGGTACTGGTGCTCCAGCTGGTTGATGATGCGATGCCGGGTACCCAGGTCGTCGAGCCGCGGCGGCTCCGGCGCCTTGCGCTGGAAGAGGGTGTGGCTCGCCACTCGGGGGGAGAGGAAGTGGGCGACCTCGCCCGTGTGGCGGCCAAGCTCACGCCAGGTGGCGATGGGCAGGGCGATGTGCAGAAGGCTGCCGGTGGGCAGGCGCTTCGACGCCTGAGGGCTCAGCCGCTGGGCCAGCGCCAGGAGGGCCGGGTTGTGGCCGATCAGCGCCAGGTGATCGGTGTCGAGGTCGGCGGCCTTGAGCCATAGGCGCAGGGGCTTCTCCTCGAAGGTGTAGAGTGCCTCGTGATACTGCGCCCGGCTGGCCAGGCCCAGCTCGGGCAGCTCGGCATCCAGGCCCAGCAGCGTCTGGCGGGCGCGGGTGGCGGTGCTGACGTGGATTTCGCCGGCGAAGGCGCCCAGGCGGTGCAGTGGCTCCGCCATGGCGGCCACCTGGCGCTGGCCGCGGCCGCTCAGCGGGCGTTCGTGGTCATCATTGGCGGTCTCGGCCCGCTTTGCCCGTGCATGTCGGATCAGGAAGAGATGCTTCATGGGGGCACCTTGCGGTCATGGCTCACGCATCCCGAGGGCGATGGCACCGGGACTGTCCCTGTCCTCTGACAGTCTATATCGACGCTAGCGCGACAAGATGACGGTGTCGTGACATGGCGCTCGACTCCCATGACAGTCTCTGGCGAGCGATAGTGACGTTATCGTGAACCGGGGGTATCGCCCTGTGGGCGCCCGGGCCCGGCAGGGTGGCAGCGACGCGCTATGCTGAGACCGAGGCGCTCCGTTCCTCCCTTGATTCAAGGAGAACGTCCATGTTGGAACTCATCTCCCATCCGGCGGACCATGTCGTGGCGTTGAAGGCAGGAGGCATCGTGACGGCGCGGGAGCTACAGTGCGCTATTGATGCCATCGAGGCCGCCAAGAAGGCTCATCCCAGGGTCAGCATGGTGGCCGAAATCGACGACCTGCGCTGGATGACGCTGACCGCACTGATGAAAGATATCGGTTATGGTCTGGCCCAGCTCGGAGACCTCAAGCACTACTACCGTGCCGCAGTGATCACCGACAAGGAGTGGATCAAGCATATCGCCCATCTTGAAGAATGGCTGTTCAAGGCCCTGGAGATACGCACCTTTCCCAGACGCGATCGTGACGCCGCCATGGCCTGGGTCGGTGAATTACCCAAGGGCGCCAACGAGGATCCCGAAGAGGATGGCTATCACGGGGCGTGATCCTGGGAGGGTGTCGTGGATGAAGACCTGACCGAGATGACGCGCGAGGAGCTGCTGAACGAGGTCAAGAAGCTTCGCCAGGCGATTCGCGAGCATCGGGACTGCAGTGGGCACGATCTCTGCTGGCATCATCCGGCGCTGTGGGGCCTCCTGCCCGAGAAGACGGATCCACTGCCGGTCGTCCCCGAATGGCCGGAGTTCCTGCGGGGCTGCATCGAGTATCGTCAGTCCCTGGACGAGCAGGTGCCCCAGGCTCCACGCTCGGATGAGCCCTATGAGGAGTGATCGACATCGCGGGAGGTTACCATGCTCGGCGCCATTGCGGGCGATATCATCGGCTCGGTGCATGAAGGGCGGGGGACCAAGCACCGGGGCTTTCCCTTGTTCACGCCGCACAGCACCTTCACCGACGACACCGTGCTCTGCGTGGCGGTGGCGGAGGTGCTGCTGGAGGGAGGTGACTTCATCGATGCCTACCACGACTACTTCCACCGCTACTCGGGCGCCGGTTTCGGCGGCGGCTTCATGCGCTGGGCGGCGAGCCGCGACCGGCGGCCGTACCACAGCTGGGGCAACGGCTCGGCCATGCGGGTCCCTCCGGTGGGCTTCGCGGCACAGTCCCTGGACGAGGCCCTGACGCTGGCGCGGCGCAGTGCCGAGGTCACCCACAATCACCCCGAGGGCATCCGCGGCGCCCAGGCCGTGGCGGCGGTGATCTTCCTGGCGCGCCAGGGAGCCGACAAGACGAGCCTGCGCGCCGAGGTGGAGGCGCGCTTCGGCTACGACCTTTCCCGAAGCCTGGACGAGATCCGTCCCGGCTACCGCTTCGACGTTTCCTGCCAGGGCTCGGTGCCGCCGGCGATCATCGCCTTCCTGGAGGCCGACGGCGTCGAAGCGGCCATCCGTAATGCGGTCTCCCTGGGCGGCGATGCCGATACCCAGGCGTGCATGGCGGGGGCCATGGCCGAGGCCTTCCATGGCGGCCTGCCCGAGCCGCTGCGCCGCGAGACTCTGGCGAGGTTGACGCCCGAGCTGTGCGCTGTGGTGGAGGCCTTTCAGGTCCGCTTTTCGTTACCTTGAGGCCGGCGTGCGGTGGCCGGTCATGGCGTCTCGATCAGCAACCTCTGCAGCTCGGCATGCCGTTCGGGCCTGGCCACCAGCAGGCTCTCCCAATTGGCGGGCTCGGGGTCGCCGGCGAGATCGGTGACCGTGCAGCCCGCCTCCCGGGCGATGACGATGCCGGCGGCGATGTCCCACAGCTCGAGTCGGGCGCCCTGGGACCAGAAGGCGTCGAAGCGGCCGAGACCGGCATAGGCGATTTCGAGAGCCGCCGAGCCGGGGGTGCGGATACCGGCCACCTCCGGCATCAGGGCGGTGAGCTGGCGCAGGCTGGTCGCGCAGTCGCCCTTCTCGTGGTAGGGCAGGGAAGTGCTCACCAGCATCTCGGTCAGCGGCTTCGCCGGCGGTGTCGGAAGGCGGCGCTCGTCGAGGAAGGCGCCCTGGCCGCGGATGGCCCAGAGCATCTCGTCGAGCAGCGGCTGGTAGACCACCCCGTGGGTCAGGGTCGTGCCCTCGCGCACGGCGATGGAGACCGAGAAGTGGGGCACCCGGTGCAGGAAGTTGTTGGTGCCGTCGAGCGGGTCGATGATCACCGTGACGTTGCCGGCCTGCGCCGGCGTGGTGCCGGTCTCCTCACCAAGGAAGCCCACCTCGGGGTGGGCCCGGTGCACGATGTCGATGATGGTGCGCTCGGCCGCCTGGTCGTAGTGGGTCACGAAGTCCGAGGCGCCCTTGCACTCGAAGTCGATGGCGTCGGTCGTGCCGTAACCCTCGCACAGGATCTCGCCGGCCGCCCGGGCGGCACGCTGCAGGGTAGTGATCAGGGTCGGGGATGTCGGGTCGGTCATGCCGGGTCTCCTGATGGGGTTCACGATGAGTACCATCTTGATGGCGGACCATTGCAGGGAGTTGACGCCCGGATCGGGTCGGCTGTCAGGACGCGGGCTGCTCGGCCAGGCGACACACCTCCACATGGGAGAGCCAGGTGAGATCGCGGGCGCTGGCCTCCAGCTCGGTCACCACGGCCTGGCTCTCCAGGGGCGCCTGCTCGTCCAGGCAGGCCACCACCGTCACCGCGCCATCCAGGTAGTGCAGTTCCAGGTTACGCACCCAGGGCCAGGCGGCCAGGGACGACCAGCGCGCGGTGAGGGCCGCTTCCACCTCGGGGCGCAGCGGCAGGCCGGGGAAGCGACTGGGATCCCCTTCCCCGGCATCGTCCTCCGGATCGATGTGGAAGGTCAGGTCGGTGAGGGCGGGGTAGGCGCGGCGCAGCCGGCGGCTCACCTCATTGCCGATCTCGTGGCCCTCCGAGACGCTGATGCGCGGCGACACCACCACGTGCAGGTCGAGCATGGCGCGCCCCGCCGACTGGCGGGTGCGCAGGTCGTGGACCCCCATCACGCCCGGGACGTTCAGCGCCACCTGGTGCATCCTGGCCTGTTCCTCCATGGGCAGGGCGGTGTCGACCAGTTCGCGGCCGGACTCCCAGAGCAGGTCCCAGCCGACCTTGCCCACCAGCAGGCCGACGATCACCGCGGCGACCGCATCCAGCCAGCCGACGCCGAGCTGGGCCGCGACCAGCGCCACCAGCACCACGGCGGTGGAGAGCACGTCGGAGCGGGAGTGCCAGGCGTTGGCCTCCAGCAGGCGCGACTTCACCCGCTTGGCGACCCGCATGGTGACATGAAAGAGCGCTTCCTTGGCGAGCAGGGCGACCAGGGCCAGCAGCATGGCCCAGTAGCCCGGCGGGGGGCTCTCTGCGCTGGTGATCAGCCGCTCCAGGCTCGACCAGGCGATGCCGCCGGCGACGAAGATCAGCACGCTGCCGAGGAAGAGCGTGGCCAGGGTCTCGATGCGGCCGTGGCCGTAGTGGTGGTCCTCGTCCGGTCCCTGGCGGCCGTAGTGGGTGGCGGCCAGCACCAGGACGTCGGTGACCAGGTCGGAGAAGGAGTGAATGCCGTCGGCGACCAGGGCCGCCGACCCCACCAGGGCGCCGACGATGACCTTGGCCAGGCCCAGCAAGCCATCCAGCCAGGCGGCCAGATAGGTAACGCCTTTGGCTTCCCGGTGGTCGTTGGTAGGTGACGTCGCCATGGCGACCCCCGTCGAATCGGCCTCGGTTCGGCAAAGCCGGGATTCTACCGCAATCAGGCCTTCGGCATCAGGGGGGGCGGTGCGTCGCCGGCACACGAGTGGCGGCGATGGGCCCGCTCGAGATGGCGGTAGCGCGTGACCGGTGTGTTGCGGGACTACAGCCCGCTCCACCATCGTCGGCTCGCGAAAGTCGCCGGAATCCGCGATGCTGGGTGCTGGATGCTGCCCGGAGTCCGCCATGAAGCTTTCGCCCGCCTATCGCCTCGCCGCCACGATCCTGTACGGCTTCGACGAGTACCGCTCGCGCTTCAAGGAGATCACCGCGGATGCCAGCCGGCGCTTCCGCGATGCCGCCTGGCGCGAGGCCCAGCAGGCCTCGGCGGATCGCATCAACCTCTATGACGAGAAGGTCGAGGAGACGCTGGTGCGCCTGCAACGGACCTTCGAGGAGGAGGTGCTGACCCACTTTGACTGCTGGCGCGAGGCGCGTGGCCACTACGCCGGGCTGATCAGCCAGCGGCTCGACTACGAGCTGGCCGAGACCTACTTCAATTCGCTGTTCTGCTCGATCTTTCACCACCGGCACATCCGCAACGACTGGATGTTCGTCTACCGCTCCCGCGAGGCCGCAGCCCACCACTCCGGTCTCACCCTGACGCGCCGCCGCGGCGTGGAGGGGGACTGGGCCAGGGCGCTGCGTTGGGCGCTGGCCGAGGCGCCGCTCGAGATCCCCTTCGAGAATCTCGAGCGCGATGTCCGCTTGGGGGCGGACTTCCTCTCCAGCCACCTACCGGCGGCGATCCTCGACGCCGTCGACGCCGAGGTCGAGCTGCTCAAGAGCGTCTTCTACCGCAACAAGGGGGCCTACCTGGTGGGGCGCATCCGCGGCGGAGGAGAGCAGGTGCCGCTGGTACTGCCCATCCTGCACGGCGAGCGGCAGGCGGCCAGCGAGGGCCTGCACCTGGATACGGTGATCATCGAGCCCGAGGAGGTGTCGATCATCTTCTCCTTTACCCGCGCCTACTTCCAGGTCGAGGTGCAGGTACCCTGCGAATTCGTCGACTTCCTGCAGGAGCTGATGCCTGACAAGCCCGAGGGCGAACTCTACTCGGCCATCGGCTTCTACAAGCACGGCAAGACCGAGTTCTTCCGTGGCCTGAACCGCCAGGTGGCCAAACGCGAGGACCGGTTCATCATCGCCCCCGGGGTGCGCGGCATGGTCATGGCGGTGTTCGTGCTGCCGTCCTATCGCACGGTGTTCAAGATCATCAAGGATCGCTTCGATCCCTCCAAGGATATGAGCCGCGACAACGTGCGCGACAAGTACCATCTGGTCAAGCGCCACGACCGGGTGGGGCGCATGGCCGACACCCAGGAGTTCTCCAACTTCATCGTCCGGGCCGACCATTTCGCTCCCGAGTGCCTGGAACACCTGCTGGACGTCGCGCCCTCGACCGTCTATCTCAAGGACGACAAGGTGATCATCAAGCACTGCTATACCGAGCGCATGATGACGCCGCTCAACCTCTATCTGGAGCAGTGCGACGAGGCCGAGACCTTCGCGGTGCTCAAGGACTACGGCAACGCCATCAAGCAGATGGCGGCGGCCAATATCTTTCCCGGCGACATGCTGCTTAAGAACTTCGGGGTCACCCGCCATGGCCGGGTGATCTTCTACGACTACGACGAGATCTGCTATCTCACCGAGTGCAACTTTCGCCACATCCCCGAGCCGATGTATCCGGAGCAGGAGCTCTCCAGCGAGCCCTGGTACTCGGTGGGACCCAATGATATTTTCCCCGAGGAGTTCGGCCCCTTCCTGTTCGCCGATATCCGGTTGCGCAAGCTCTTCTATGAGCTGCATCCGGAACTGTTCGACGCCGACTACTGGACGGGGTTGCAGCGGGCCATCCTCGACGGGCGGGTGATCGACGTCTACCCCTATCGCAACAAGCAGCGCTTCGTGCGCGATGATGGCAATGGCCTGGTCTACTGACGTCAACCACGAGCCGCATGACGGGCAAGCCCATGGGCGAGCAGAACCGGCCCCATCTGGTGCGTCACTGGACACCGGAGGGACGGCTGAGGATGCCGGAGACGCTGTTGGGCTGAGGCGTCGGCAGCGGAGCCTGCATGCTAGAATGCCGGTCCACTCTCCATGACGATGCGCCATGCAGGACGACTCTTTCCGCGTTGACACCGACCGGCACCCCGCTGTCGGGCCGGCCTCCGATCCCGGAGCCGGGCACGCCATCGATCCCGCGAGCGGTCATCCCCGCCCGCCACGACGCGAGTTCAAGGCGCGGGGCAGCTTCGTCCGGCGTTGCCCGGGCTGCCACCTGCCTGAGCTCAACTGTCTCTGCCCCTACCGGGTCACCGCCGCGAGCGTGGCCCGGGTGTGGCTGCTGACCCACGCCATGGAACACCACAAGCCCACCAATACCGGGCGCCTGATCCGTGACGTGCTGCCCGATACCGAGGTATTCACCTGGTACCGGACGGTGCCGGACGAGCGGCTGCTGGCGCTGCTCGACGACCCGCGCTATTCACCCTTCGTGATCTTTCCCGACGATCAGCCGGACTATGCGGACCGGGTGGTGGGAGTGGACGCCGTGGCCGGTGCCAAGCGGGAGGGGCGGATCCCGGTCTTTATCCTGCTCGATGGCACCTGGCGCCAGGCCCGGCGGATCTTCCGCAAGAGCCCCTATCTCGATGGCCTGCCGGTGCTGCCCCTGGCCACCGAGCGCCTGACCCGCTATCGGCTGCGCAAGCCGGCATCGACATCGCACCTCTGTACCGCCGAGGTCGCCGCCGAGCTGCTGCGCCAGAGCGGTGATGTCACCGCCGCCGATATCCTCGACGACTATTTCGACGCCTTCAACGACAGCTACGCCGCCAGCCGGCGCTTCGAGAAGCTCGAGGCGCCGACGGCGGCGATGAAGCGGTTAGTGGAGCGCCAGCGCTGATCAGGCACCGCTGCCGAACAGGGCGCCGGCGATGCGGAAGCCGGCGATCCAGGTGCCGGCGGCCGAGCCGATGGTGGCGGTCAGGAAGACCAGCAGGGTGCGCGAGACCCGGTTGCGCCACCAGCCCTTCAGCTCGGTGACGTCGTGGCGCAGGGTCGAGAAGTCCCGCACCTTGGGCTTGCGCATCCAGAGCTCCACCCCGGCGGCGACGAAGCCGGCGCCGATGGTGGGGTTGAGCGAGGTGAGGGGAGCCGCGACCACGGTGGCCGCCACCGTCACCGGGTGGGCCAGGGCCGCCAGGGTCGCCAGGCCCGAGAGCACACCATTGATCAGGAACCACTCGCCGACCAGTTGCCAGCCCAGGTCGGTGTTGCGCGAGAACCCGATGGCGAAACCGGTCAACACCAGGGCGGTGATCAGCCAGGGCAGGGCCCGCCACAGCTTCGTCGGCGGGGGCGTGACCTCCAGCCGCTCGCGCTCGGGGGTAGGGGCCTCGGGCAGCGGGGCTTCCAGCTGCTCGGCCATGCCCTTCATGTGGCCGGCCCCGATCACCACCAGCACGTTGCGGTAGCGCCCCGGCGGGGCGTCCTCCGCCAGGCGCAGCACCATGTAGCGGTCGCGCTCGGTGATCAGCGGGAGGTAGAGGGTCTCGGACTCGGCGGCGAACTCGCTGAAGGTGGACTCCAGGACGTCACCCTCCTTGAGCCGCTCGATCTCCTCGGCCGAGACCTCCTGGCGCGACATCACGCTGCCGAGCAACCCCGAGAACAGCGAGAAGCGCTGCCACCAGGGGACGTTGTGGTAGATGCGCTTGAGGGTGACGCCGACGTCGCGGTCGATCAGCAGCAGCGGCAGCCCCGCGCGACGGGTTTCCTCCAGGGCGGCGCGCATCTCGGCGCCCGGTTCGATCCCCGACTGCTCGGCGACCCGCTGCTGGAAGGCGCCCAGCGCCAGGCTGGCGGCCACCATGCCGGCCTTGCCCTGGCGGAAGATCTCGAACAGGTCCTGGCCGGCCAGGGCATCCGGGTTGTCGAGGCCCTGGTGGCGCGAGCCGCACAGCTCGATGGCCACGACGTCGAATTCGCCGGAGCGGATCAGTTCGCGTACGTCCGCGGCGCTCTCGGCGGAGACATGGGCGGTGCCCAGCAAGGTGTAGCGGGTCTCGCCCACCTCGACGACCCGGCGCGGGCCGCTGATGGCGTCATCCCGGCGGGGGGCGATCAAGGAGTCCTGGGAGTCGGTCATGGACGCTCGGTGTGACGGAGTGAGAAGCTGATTATCCATGAAGGAACCTGCCAAGCCAAACCCCCGGGACACCTGGGGTCATTTTCTCCAGAAGGCCGGGGTGAACAGCACCAGCACGGTGAAGATCTCCAGGCGGCCGAGCAGCATGGCCATGACCAGGATCCACTTGGCGAGCACCGGCAGGTCGCCGTAGTGGCTCGAGGCCTCGCCTAGGGCGGGGCCCAGGTTATTCAGCGCCGAGGCCACCGTGGACCAGGCGGTGACCTGGTCGACGCCGGTGGCCATCACCCCCACCAGCATCAGGAAGAACAGCATCACGTAGACCGAGAAGAAGCCCCACACCGCCTGGGCGATGCCGTCGGGGACGCTCACCCTACCCACCTTCACCGCGATCACCGCACTGGGGTGGATCAGCCGCATCACCTCGCGCATGCCCTGCTTGAGGATCAGGATGATGCGGATCACCTTCATGCCGCCGCCGGTGGAACCCGAGCAGCCACCGACGAAGGCGGCAACGAACAGCAGGAAGGGCAGGGCACCGGGCCAGGCGGAGAAGTCGGCGACCCCGAAGCCGGCGGTGGTCGCCACCGAGACCACCTGGAACAGGCCATGGCGCAGGCCGCGCTGTGTGTCGTAGGTGGCGGTCAGCCACAGCGTGATCACGGTGATCACGGTCAACCCGGCCAGGAACAGCAGCAGGAAGCGTGCCTCCGGGTCCTGCAGGTAGTGCTTGAGCTGTCGTCCGCGCCAGGCCATGAAGTGCAGGCTGAAACTCATCGCCGAGACGATCATGAAGCCCACGCAGATCAGCTCGACGGTGGCGCTGTCGAAGTGGCCGATGCTGGCGTCGTAGGTCGAGAAGCCGCCGATGGCGACGGTGGAGAAGCTGTGCCCCAGGGCGTCGAACCAGTCCATGCCGGCGGCCAGGTAGGCGAGGAAGCAGGTGAGGGTCAGGGCAGCATAGATGTACCACAGTGCCTTGGCGGTCTCGGTGATGCGGGGGGTGAGCTTGGAGTCCTTCAGAGGACCGGGGATCTCGGTGCGGTAGAGCGCCATGCCGCCGACGCCGAGGGTCGGCAGGATCGCCACCGCCAGTACCACGATCCCCATGCCGCCCAGCCACTGCAGCTGCTGGCGATAGTAGAGTATCGACTCCGGCAGGAAGTCGATGCCGGTGATGACCGTGGCGCCGGTGGTGGTGAGCCCCGAGAAGGACTCGAACACCGCGTCGGTGACCGACAGCGCCGAAGCGTCGGCCAGCATCAGGGGCAGCGAGCCGAACAGCCCCAGCACGCTCCAGAACAGCGCGGCGATCAGGAAGCCGTCGCGGGTGCGCAGTTCCTTGCGGGCCCGGCGGTTGGGCAGGTACATCACCGCCCCGGTGAGCACCGTGATGGCGATGGCGGCGGCGAAGGCTTCCCAGAGGCCGTCCTGGAACAGCAGCGAGATCAGGACCGGCGGCATCATGGTCAGGCTGAACAGCATCAGCAGCAAGCCGAGGATGCGCAGGATCATGCGCAGGCTCATCGGGCGACTCTCCTTGGGTCGCAGGGAGTGATCAGGGTTGCCATCAGAAGAAGGTCAGGCCGACCTGGAACAGCCGCTCCACGTCGCGCAGGCGGCGCTTGTCGATCACGAACAGGATCACGTGGTCGCCGGACTCCACCACCACGTCGTCGTGGGCGATCAGCAC